>NZ_JBITJK010000004.1:0-112992 GCF_044459945.1 Streptomyces sp. NPDC050164 | reverse complement strand
CGCCGGGCCCCCCCCCCCCCCCCCCCCCCCCCCCCCCCCCCCCCCCCCGCGGGCCCCCCCCCCCCCCGCGGGGGGGGGGGGGGGGGCCCCGCCCCCCCCCGCCCCCCCCCCCCCGCGGCTGGATCCGTCCTCTGATCACGATCCATGGTTTCCTGAATTCAGGAAACCATGTACTGTCGCGTTGTGCTGACTGTTGCCCCCGACATCGAAGTGCTGGCCCGCTTCGGCCGCGCCCTCGCCGACCCGATCCGCTGCCGCATCCTGCTCGCGCTGCGCGAGGCCCCGGCCTATCCCGCCGATCTCGCCGACACCCTCGGCGTCTCCCGCACCCGGCTCTCCAACCACCTCGCGTGCCTGCGCGACTGCGGGCTGGTCGTCACCGTGCCCGACGGCCGCCGCACCCGCTACGAACTGGCCGACGAGCGCCTCGGTCACGCGCTGGACGACCTGCGTGCGGCCGTGGTGGCCGTAGAGACCGACCGCACCTGTGCGGAGGCCGACGACAAGGGATGCTGCTGATGACCGCGATATCCCTCGACCGCTCCCCGGCCCGCCGGGACCTGCTCGCCCGTCGGGTACGTCTGCTGGTCGCGGCGACGATCACCTACAACGTCATCGAGGCGATCGTCGCCATCACCGCCGGCACTCTCGCCTCCTCGACCGCCCTGATCGGCTTCGGCCTGGACTCGGTCGTCGAGGTCTCCTCCGCCGCTGCCGTGGCCTGGCAGTTCTCCGCCCGTGAGCACACCCTGCGCGAGGCGAGGGAGAAGACGACCCTGCGGATCATCGCGCTGTCGTTCTTCGCGCTCGCCGCCTACGTCACCGTCGACGCCGTCCGTGCGCTGACCGGCACGGGAGAGGCGGAGCGCTCCGTTCCAGGCATCGTGCTGGCCGCCCTCTCCCTAGCGGTCATGCCGTTCCTGTCAGCGGCCCAACGCCGCGCGGGCCGTGAACTGGGCTCCGCCAGCGCGGTCGCCGACTCCAAGCAGACCCTGCTGTGCACGTACCTCTCGGCCGTGCTCCTGGTCGGTCTGGTCCTCAACGCCACCCTCGGCTGGTCCTGGGCCGACCCCATCGCCGCCCTCGTCATCGCGGCCATCGCCGTCAAGGAAGGCCGCGACGCCTGGCAGGGCAAGGGCTGTTGTGCACCCTCGGTCACTGCGGCCCCCGCCGTCCGTGCAGACGCGGACGACGCGTGCGGCTGCCGCCCAGGCTGCGATTGCTGCGACTGACCCTCCGCACAAGCGCCTCGCTCGTGTCGTCCTACTGCTTGGCCAGGGAGTCGGCGTCGGCCTTGACGACGTACACCTCCCAGGGTTCCCGGCCGGGGCCGTGGACCCAGACCTTGTCCTGGAGGGCGTAGCAACAGGTGGTGTCGTTCTCCACGTCGGTGACCAGGCCCGCCTCGGCCAGGCGGGCGGTGGCGGCGTGCACGGCCTCGGTCGTATCGACCTCGACGCCGAGGTGGTCCATGCGGGTCGCCTCGCCTGCGGTGCCTTCGATGAGCACGAGCTTCAGCGGGGGCTCGGCGATGGCGAAGTTGGCGTAGCCGTCGCGGAGTTTGGCGGGCTCGGTGCCGAAGAGCCTCGTGTAGAAGGCCACGGACTCGGCGAGGTCGGGGACGCGGAGGGCGAGCTGTACGCGGGACGTCATGGCGAACCTCCTGGAATGGGTGGGGAGTTCAGCAGCCACCGGAGGCGGTGGCGGGGGCGCCGTTGCCGATCTGCAAGGTGGCCGGGGTGGCGCAGCAGCCTCCGCCCTCGGCCGGGGCGGCGTCGGGCTCGTCGAACAGGCCGGCCCCGCCGCACACACCGGTCTCCGGCAGGGTCAGCTCGACGCGCTCGGCGGCCTCGCGGTCTCCGGCGATCGCGGCGGTGACGGAACGGACCTGCTCGTAGCCGGTCATCGCGAGGAACGTGGGCGCGCGGCCGTAGGACTTCATGCCGACCAGGTAGACGCCCTGCTCCGGGTGGGAGAGCTCGTTCACGCCGTGCGGGTAGACGGTGCCGCAGGAGTGGACGTTGGGGTCGATGAGCGGGGCGAGCGCGGTCGGGGCCTGGAGGCGTTCGTCGAGGCCGAGTCGGATCTCGGAGAGGAAGGACAGGTCCGGGCGGAAACCGGTCAGGACGATGACCTCGTCGACCGGGTCGAGGCGGCGCCCGTCCTCGGCGACCAGGACCAGCCGGTCGTCGTCCGGCTCGACGGCCCGCGTACGGAACCCGGTGACCGCACTCGCGCGGCCTTCCTCCACCGCGGCCTTGGCCCGCAGGCCGAGGGCGCCGCGAGCGGGCAGTTGGTCGGCCTCGCCGCCGCCGAACGTCGAGCCGGTGATACCGCGGCGCAGGATCCACACCGCGTGCGTGCCCGGCTCGTCCTGAGCCAGGTCGGCGAGGTGGGCGAGGGCGGTGAAGGCGGAGGCGCCGGAGCCGACCACGGCGGTGCGCTTGCCCGCGTACCGGGCGCGGACGGCCGGGTCGCCCAGGTCGGGGACGCGGTAGGAGACGCGTCCGGCGGCGGCCTTCTCGCCGAGGGCGGGCAGACCGTCGGCGCCCAGCGGGCCGGGGGTGGACCATGTGCCCGAGGCGTCGACGACCGCGCGGGCGCCGATCCGTTCCTCACGGCCGTCGGCCCACAGGATGTGCACGGCGAAGGGCTGCTCGTCGCGGCCGGAGTCGACGATCCGGTCACGGCCGACGCGGGCGACGCCGGTCACCGTGGCGCCGTAACGGACCTTGTCGCCGAGGACGTCGGCGAGGGGCTGGAGGTACTTCTCGGCCCAGTCGCCGCCGGTGGGGTACGCGGAGCCGTCCGGGCGGGTCCAGCCGGTCGGGGCGAGGAGCTTCTCCGCGGCCGGGTCGGTGACCTCCGACCAGGGCGAGAACAGCCGCACGTGCGCCCAGCCGCGTACGGCTGTGCCGGCCGACGGCCCGGCTTCCAGGACCAGCGGTTCAAGGCCGCGCTCGACGAGATGGGCCGCGGCGGCCAGGCCGACCGGGCCGGCTCCGATGACCACGACGGGCAGCTGGTCGGTGGTGGGCACGCTGTTGATCGACACGGCCACGAGGTTCCCCTTTGCTTCGACATTTGTCGATGGCTTGCCTTGTCAGCATGGCACCTGCTTCGACGACCGTCAACATAGACATTCATCGAATCATGGACCATGACCGGGGCTTTGGTTCGATGTATGTCAACATAGATGTATGTCGAATGCGAAGGTGCTGCCGCTACTGGAAGCCGAGGTCCCCGAGACCGTGGCACCGTGCTGCCCGCCCCTCACCGAACGTCCGTTCACCGCGGAGGAGGCCGAAACGGCCGCGCGGATGTTCAAGGCCCTGGGGGACCCGGTGCGGCTGCGGCTGTTCTCGGCGGTGGCCTCGCACCAAGGCGGCGAGGCGTGCGTGTGCGACATCTCCGATGTCGGCGTCTCGCAGCCGACCGTCTCCCACCACCTGAAGAAACTGAAGGAGGCCGGGCTGCTGACCTCCGAGCGGCGCGGCACCTGGGTCTACTACCGCGTCGAGCCGTCCGTGCTGGCCGCGATGGGCAAGCTGCTGACCGGCCCGTCGGCCGCGAGCTGACCGCGAACTACGCGAGCAGGCCGGCGATCTCCCGGGCTGCGTCCCGGGCAGGCCGTCCGACCGATAAGCGTGGCGGAGGCGGGGCCGGTCCAGTCGCCGTAGCCCAGCAGGTGCAGGCGCGGCTCGTCCACCGCGCGCGTGCCCTCTACGGCGATGCGGCCGCGGCGTCCCCGAAGCTGCAGCGGGGCGAGGTGGGACAGGGCCGGCCGGAAGCCGGTGCACCAGATGATCGCGTCGGCCTCGGCGCGGGTGCCGTCGGCCCACTCGACGCCGTCGCGGGTGAGGTGGGAGAACATCGGGCTGGCCTTGAGCAGACCGCGGTCCCGGGCCTCGCGCACGGGCGGTACGGCGACGATGTCCCCGAGCGAGGCGACGCCGCCGGTGTCGGTACGTCCCTCGTCGAGGGCGCGACGGCGGGCGGTGGCCGCGTCGAACAGGGCCCGGCCGTCGATGTCGTCGGCCAGGAAGCGGGGCGGGCGCTGGGTGACCCAGGTCAGCTGGGTGTCGTAGGCGAGGTCGGCGGCGATCTGGGCACCGGAGTTGCCACCGCCGACCACGATCACCCGGCGGCCGGTGAAGTCCTCTGGCCGCCGGTATTCGACGGTGTGCAGCTGGCGGCCCTGGAAGGCCGAGCGCCCGGGCACGGCGGGGAGGAAGGGCCGCCACCAGGTGCCGGTCGCGCTGATCACCACTCGGGCGTGCCAGGTTCCCGAGTCCGTCTCCACGCGCAGGAGCCCGCCGTCCCGGTGCACGCCCAGCACCCGCACCGGTCGCTCCACCGGCAGCTCGTAACGCTTCTCGTACTCGCGCAGATACGCCACCACGTGCTCGGCATCCGGATACTCCTCGCCCGGCTGCGGCGGCATCAGCCGCCCGGGCAGGGACGAGAAGGCGGCGGGGGAGAACAGGTGCAGCGAGTCCCAGGCGTGTTGCCATGCGCCGCCCGGCTCGGCCTGGGCGTCGACGATGACGAAGTCCACCCCGAGGCGGCGCAGGTGATAGCCGGCGGCGAGCCCGGCCTGGCCACCGCCGACGATCATCACCTGCGTGTGCCGGGCGGCCGTCACGAGGTCCGCACCAGGCCGGCGTGGACGGCGCAGACGGCGGCTTTGCACCGGGCGCCGCCGGTGCGGTCCAGACAGCGCATCAGCTCTCCTGCGGCGCTGCCGGCAGTTGCCGACCGGCGGTGAACTTCCGCCGCCAGGCCAGGGAGACGTACACCAGCGCGACCAGGACCGGCACCTCGATCAGTGGCCCGACCACGCCCGACAGCGCCTGACCGGACGTCACGCCGAAGGTGGCGATGGCGACCGCGATGGCCAGCTCGAAGTTGTTGCCGGCCGCGGTGAAGGCGAGGGTCGCGGTGCGGTCGTAGGCGAGGCCGATGACCTTGCCGAGCGCGAAGGTGCCGAACCACATCACCGCGAAGTACACCAGCAGCGGCAACGCGATGCGGGCCACGTCCAGCGGCTGCGAGGTGATGGTCTTCCCCTGGAGGGCGAAGAGGATGACGATCGTGAAGAGGAGGCCGTACAGCGCCCACGGGCCGATCTTCGGAAGGAATCCGGACTCGTACGTCTCGCGGCCCAGCTTCTGCTCGCCGATGCGGCGGGTGAGGAAGCCGGCCAGCAGCGGGATACCGAGGAAGATGACGACGTTCAGGGCGATCTTCCACATGGAGATGTCCAGGTGCTCGCCGTCGCCGAGGTTCAGCCAGCCCGGCAGCAGGTCGAGATAGAACCAGCCGAGCAGGCCGAACGCCAGGACCTGGAAGACCGAGTTCAGTGCGACCAGGACCGCTGCCGCTTCGCGGTCGCCGCAGGCGAGGTCGTTCCAGATGATGACCATCGCGATGCAGCGGGCGAGACCGACGATGATCAGGCCGGTGCGGTACTCGGGCAGGTCCGGCAGGAAGATCCAGGCCAGCGCGAACATGACCGCCGGGCCGACGAGCCAGTTGATGACCAGCGACGAGACCATGAGCCTCTTGTCGCCGGTGACGGCGTCGAGCTTGTCGTAGCGGACCTTGGCCAGCACCGGGTACATCATGATCAGCAGGCCGACGGCGATCGGCAGGGAGATGCCGCCGATCTCGACCTTCGCGAGGGCGTCGTTGAGGCCGGGGATCACGCGGCCCAGGCCCAGGCCGACGGCCATGGCGAGCAGGATCCACACGGCGAGGAAACGGTCGAGCGTCGAGAGCTTCGCGACGACCGAGGACTCCTCGGCGGTCGCGGATGCTTCGGTGCGGGTCACGGGCAGGCCCTCTTGTTGTCGGCGGCGGTGCGTGCGGACTCGGCCAGGTCGGCGAACTGGCCGGCGAGCTGGGCGATGACGTCGGGGCGCAGCCTGTAGTACGTGTACCGGCCGCACGGCTCCGTCTCGACCACCCCGGCCTCGCGCAGCACCCTCAGGTGGTTGGAGAGGTTGGTCTGCCGGGCGCCGGTCTCCTCCACCAGGTGGGTGGTGCACAGCGTCTCTTTGGCCAGCAGGGTCACGATCCGGAGCCTGAGCGGGTCGGCCAGAACCCGGATCAGATCAGTGTCGACTGACGTCATCATGGGCTGATACTGTCACATCAGTCCGAGCTGATGCCAGCTGGGGCTGATGTGCGGGCGGAGGCGTGGTTCCGCAACCCGCACGACCTGCAAGAATCGCTGACGAAGGAAGAACCGATGTCCTCCAGCCCGCTCGCCTCCGTACTGTTCGTCTGCGTGCACAACGCCGGGCGTTCGCAGATGGCTGCCGGTTTCCTCGACCACCTCGCGGGCGACCGGATCGAGGTCCGCTCCGCCGGCTCCGTCCCGGGCGACCAGGTCAACCCCTCCGCGGTCGAGGCCATGAGCGAAGTCGGCATCGACATCGCCGACGCGAAGCCGAAGATCCTCACCACCGAGGCCGTCCAGGCGTCCGACTACGTCATCACGATGGGCTGCGGCGACGCCTGCCCGGTCTTCCCCGGCAAGAAGTACCTCGACTGGGCCCTGGAGGACCCGGCGGGCAAGGGCGTCGAGGCCGTCCGCCCCATCCGCGACGAGATCAGGACCCGCATCGAGGCCCTGATCGCCGAGATCGACGCCAAGCCCCGGCCCCATCGCGGCAACTGAGACCACACACGTCGCGAGGTCTCCAGCCAGCTCGGGCGGGTGCTGTCCCGTCGGTCGACCACCCCGGTGAAGCCGCGGTAGCGCGCGGCCTGAAGCGACTGCGTATTCGGCGTTGATGAAGAGACTGCGCCGCTCGGCGTGAGAGGAAGGCCCTGACGGCGATCGACTCCGGAACCAGTCTCTCCAGGCCCATTGGCCGACGACCCACCCTGAGGGTGCCGCCGTCGTGCTCGGGTCCGAGCTCATCTGGACTCGGTGGGTGGTGTGTCCCGGGCCGCGTCGCCGCCGAGCTCCGCGTTGGCCACTCGCCTGCCGCGTCGTGCCACCACCCGCAATCTTTGGCAGGCAGAAGTCTAGGGGGCCGCGTAGGGCGTCTGTATCCTTCAGTGGTATGGGGGAGGGAAACAGAGTCCTCGTCAATTCCCGTGCAGCACATGAGAGTTGGCGTGTGCGTATCCGGAGCGGTGACGGGGAGATCCTGGGGGCCGGAGTGCTGCTCGGCCCGGATGCGGTGCTCACCTGTGCCCATGTCGTCCCGGTCGACCGGCCGGTCCTGGTGGACTTGGTGGGGATGCCAGGAGCCGCGCCGGTTCCCGCACGGGCGGATCCCCGGGCATGGATTCCGGAGAGCGGAGGCCGGGGCGACCCGAGCGGTGATGTGGCGCTGCTGCGGCTGGAGCACCCGCACCAGGCCGACTCGGCCGTTCTCCACCGGCTGCCGCCGACCTGGAACCGAGCGGTCCGTATGTACGGCTTCCCGGAGGGCCTCGAACACGGGGTGTGGTTCCGGGCACGGCTGGCGGGGCTGTGCGGGCGGGACGGACGGGTGCAGATGTACCCGGAGGCGCCGGGCGAGGTAGCCCGTCCCGGCTTCAGCGGCGCGGCGGTCATCGACGAGGAGACCGGCCATGTCATCGGCATCGTGGTCAGCCGGTACACCGACCGGGACGGTCTGCGGCTGTCCTTCATGATCCCCACTGAGACGGTGATGCGCCACCTGCCCCAGGTCCGCGAGTGGGTGCTCGGTGAGTCGGCGGTGGACGACACGTTCGTCTCGCAGGCTGTGGACCGGATCGGAGACGTGCCCTTCGCCGAGCGGCTGGCCCGCTGGCTCGAGGGTGGTGAGACCGAACCGGTGGAGACCTGCCGGGTCGCACCGGAGGACAGTGCCCGCGCGGCGGCCCTGCGGCGGGCGGTCACGCTTGCCGACCGGGAGCTGTCCCCGGGCGATGGGGACGACCTGATGTCCAGCGCTCCACCCGGCACCGTTCCGACGGTCGGCTCGCTCGATCTCGCCGTCGATGTCACCCGTCGCACCACGGCGGAGGTCGCCCAGCGGGTCTGCGAGCGGATGGGGCTGCGCACCCGGCCCGACCGCTCCTTCATGGAGCCCATCCGGGAGAGCACGTTGCCGCTCACCATCGTGGTGGACGGCGTGGACCGGGCCCCCGACCCCTCAGGGCTGCTGGAACTGCTCGCACTCCTCGCAGAGCGGGGCAGCCGGCTGCTGCTGGTCTTCCACACGGCCGGCGAGGAGAGACTGCGCCGGGTCGGGGCGGAGCTGACCTTCCGCTACCGGCTGGGGCTGCTCACCCGCCGACTCGCCGAGGCCGCCGACCGGGGGCGGCAGCTGGCCGACCGGCTGCCCCGGATCGTCGCCGAGGAGGAGCAGGCGGAACGCGCCGTGGCCCGGGTGCTCGCCCTGCAGGAGCACCTCTCCGCCCGGCAGCCGAGCGGCGCACCGACCGGTCTGACGAGGCTCGAGCGTGATCTTGACAGGTACCTGAAGGACGTCGGCAAGGCTCGCTCCCGTATCGACCGGGCGATCACCCGGCTGGACACGGCACTCGCCCGCCGGGATGTGCTGCGCGGACGGCTGGAGGCCTCCCGGACAGCGCTGCGTGACTCAGGCGCCGCCGAGGACGTCGAGCTGGCCGGTCACTACCGCCGGGCGTACGACCTGCTGTGGCGGGCGCCCTGTGATCTGCCCGCCGCCGAGCAGGCCGTCGAGTGCTATCTGGCCGCGGTACGGCTGCTGTCGGCCCGGCCGGAAACCCGGGAGGTCACTTCGTGACGGCTTGCGACCGCCCCGGCTGCCGGGGCACCATCGCCCCCACCGGCTTCTGCGACGAGTGCGGCCACCGTCCGGCTTCCGGCCGCCCCGCCGGGACCGCGGCGCCGGGCGCGACCGTGGCGATCCCGGTCGCCCCGCCGGTCCCGGCGGTCCCGAACTCCGCGTACTCCTCGGCCGCCTCAGCCACCGGTGACGGCCTGATCTCCCTGCCGACCGTCGCCGTGCCGGACCCGTCCGACCTGGTCGTCCCGGATCCCAAGCCGCCCAGAGGCGGCCGGGTCTGCGGCAAGGACGGCTGTCCGGCCGTCGTCGGCGTCGGATACGGCGGTCAGCCCGCCGAGCCCAGCGGCTACTGCCACCGCTGCGGCCACCCTTACTCGTTCGTACCGCAACTCCGCCCCGGCGAACTGCTCAACGACCAGTACGAGGTGGTCGGTTGCGTGGCACACGGCGGCCTCGGCTGGATCTATCTGGCCCGTGACACCCAGCTCGAAGGCCACCATGTCGCGCTCAAGGGGCTGATCAACGCCAATGACTCCACCGCGTTGAGCGTCGCCGAGGCGGAGCGCCGCTTCCTGGTCGCCCTGGACCACCCCGACGTCGTCCGCATCATCAACTTCGTCACCTGGAAGGCCACCGGCTACATCGTGATGGAGTTCGTGGTCGGCCGCCCGCTTCGCGAACTGCTCGACCGCGAGGCACAGCAGCAGGTGCTCGGCGGACCGCTGAGGCTGGACCATGTGGCCGCCTACGGCTGCCGGATCCTCGACGCGCTGGAGTATCTGCACGGCCGGGGACTGCTCTACTGCGACATGAAGCCGGACAACGTGATACACCACGGGGGCCGGATCAAGATCATCGACCTGGGGGCGGTACGGCGGATCGACGACCACGAGTCCCCCCGGGTCCACACCGAACGCTATCTGCCACGGGAGGAGCTGGCCTCCGGGTTCTCGGTGCTTTCCGATCTGTACACCGTGGGCAGGACGCTCCAGGAGCTGGCGGCCTCCGCCGCTCCCAGCCCCGGCGAGGAATCCTTCGTACGGCTGATCGAGCGGTCGGTTTCGCCCCACCAGCAGGCCCGTTTCTCATCCGCCGCCGAGATGTCGCTGCAACTGCGGGGCGTACTGCGGGAGATCCGCGCCCTTTCCACCGGCGAGCAGCAGATCGCGCAGTCCGCTGTCTTCTCCCCGAACGCGACCCTGCTCGACGCGGGCCTGGGATCCGTCCCGCCGTTGCGGCACTGGCTGCGCCCCGCCGACGGCGCACCACCACTGGACCTCGGTCTGCCGTCCCCCGCTCAAGTGGCGGCCGGCCTGCCGGTACCGGTCCCGCACACCGACGCCCCGGCCGCCGCCCGGGAGCTGCAGAACCACGACGCGTCCTTGGCACGCGGCGCACTGGACGCGGCCACGGCATCACTCCGACGCGCGTACCAGCTGCTGCGCGGCGCGGCCCGGTACGACTGGCGGATCGCCTGGCGCTGTGGCCTGCTGCTGCTCGCCCACGGGGACCCGCAGGACGGGAAGAGCCCGGTGCACAAGGCGCTCGGACTCGAACCGGACGACAGGACCCGCGCCGCGGACTGGTTCGACGCTGTCTACAGTGCGCTGCCGGGTGAGCCCGCGCCCAAACTCGCCCTGGGCTACTGCGCCGAGCGGCGCCGCGACACGGCCCTCGCCGAACGCTTCTACCAGGCGGTATGGCAGCGCGACCACTCCGAGGGCAGCGCCGCCTTCGGCCTGGCCCGCATCCACCTCGCCCGGCAGGACCGCGCAGGCGCCGTTCAGGTCCTCAGCCTGGTACCGGACTTCTCGCCGTACCGTGACGCCGCCCGGCTCGCCGCCTTCCGGATCAGCGCGGGCTGGCTCGCGGGCCGGCCGCCCTCTGTCGAGGACGTCCGCCGGGCGCTGGACGGGTTCCCAGGCCTGAGGCTGGACGGCGGCCGGCCGGACGGCGAGGAACGCGTGCGGCTGACCGCCGAGATCAGAGAGTCCGCCCTGCACTGGGCGGGCACAGCCGGGCCCCTGGCCGGTCTCGACGGCGGACCGCTGCTGGGCAGCCCGCTGGACGAGACGAGCCTCAGGGAACTGCTGGAACGGTCCTTCCGGGACCTCGCCCGGCAGGCCTCCACCCGGGACGAGCACGAGGCGTTGATCGACCGCGCCAACCAGGTACGACCGCTGACGCTGAGATGACCCGTTGACGCTGAGCAACCCTCGCGGTGCCCCCGCGACGGCGACCGAAAGGCGTGAGGAGAGCCGATGGCTGAGACACCGGACGGTCCGCACTCCGGCCCTGCCATTACCCTGACCGCGAGCCAGGGCATGGAACTGTCGATCGGCTCCGCCGGGGACGGGATGCACGCCGTTCTCACCGTCCGCACGCAGGGGCTCGACGCCGCCGCGCCCACGGCGAGGCCGATGGCCGCGGAGGTCATCGTCGTCGACTGCTCGAGTTCGATGGGCTATCCCATGACGAAGATGCGGGCGGCCCGCGAGGCGACGGTCGCGGCCGTGAGCGCGCTGCGCGACGGCACTCTGTTCGGGATCGTCCAGGGCACCGAAAGGGCCCAGATGGTCTATCCGCCCAGGCAGGCCCTGGCGGTGGCCGATGCCCGCACCCGTGCCGAGGCCATCGACCGTGCCCGCCACCTGCATGCGAGCGGCGGCACCGATATGGGGGCCTGGCTCATCCAGACCCGCAGACTGCTGGAGGACTGTTCCGCGCAGATCCGCCACGCCATCATGCTGACTGACGGCCAGCACAATGGTCCGCCGCAGGTCCTGGAAGAAGAACTCGCCCGCGGCGAGGGGCTCTACACCTGCGACGCCAGAGGCATCGGCCAGGACTGGGACGCCCGGGAGCTGACCCGGATCGTCACCCGGCTGCACGGCACCGCGGACGCGGTGCTGAAGGACTCGGATCTGACCGCCGAGTTCGAGGCGATGGTGCGCGCCTCCATGGGGCGTGCCGTTGCCGATCTCCGGATTCGGGTGAACTTCCTGCCCAGCAGCGGTATCCGGTTCTTCAAGCAGATGTTCCCCACCGAGCTCGACCTCACCGACACCGGTCGGCAGACGGGCTTACGGACGGTGGAGTTTCCGACCAGTGCCTGGGGCAACGAGACTCGCCAGTACCACCTCTGTCTGAAGGCCGACCCCGACGGCGCGCCGCGCTACGAGGATCTCCAGCTCGGCTACGTCCAGGTGCTCGTCGAATCAGCGACGATCCCACCGCCCGACCCGGTCCCCGTCCTGGTCCACTGGACCGAGGACTCCAGGCCGTCCACCGAACTGCACCCCGCCCTGACGCACCTCACCCTCTACACCAAGCTGGGCCAGGCGATCTCCCGGGCCTACGACGCCTACGAAGGCGGCGATCTCACCACCACCGAGGTCCGGCTCTCCGAGGCCGTCCGGCTCGCCCATCAGCTGGGCGACCAGTCGTTGTTGAGCCGGCTGGCGGACCTGCTCGACATCACCGACCCGGCGGCGGGCCTGGTGCGCCTCAGGAAGCCGGTCGACGGGGTCCGGATGGGGCGGTTGTTGATGGTGAGCAGCCACACCACCATCACACCCGGCCTGGACTCCGAGCCCCGGCCGCAGGCCGAGCACGCACCCCCGCCCGGTCCGCGGACCGGCACACCGCCCGAGCGGTTCGATCCTCTCCCGGCAGCCGACGCACCCCGCCCCGACGGACCGGCCCAACTGCGCTCCTGCCTGAATCCCGACTGCGACGCGCTGCTGCCCCCGGACGCGCGCTTCTGCATCAAATGCCAGCGGCCCGTGGCAGAGCCCGACGGGCAGGACGACGGCGCCGTGGAGGGAGGGACCGTATGAGCGGCACCCGGCGCTCCCTGACCCGCCGCCTGACAGTGCTGCTGGCGCTCACAGTCACAGCCGTCAGCGCCCTGGTCATGTCGTACGCGGGGGTACACCGCAGCTCAGCGCCGCTGCGTACCGACACCGCCCCCGCCGTGCTCGATGTGACCGCGGCCCAGACCGCGCTGGTGCTGGCCAACAGCGCCGCCCGGGACAGCCTGCGCACCGAGCAGGGAGAGCTGGTCGGCGCCGGCAGCGCGTACCGCAGCCAACTCGCGGTGGCCAACAACAGCCTGGCCCGGGCGGCTCAGAGCAACGTGGCGGGCGAGTCGGGGCGCCGGGCTCTGCAGACCGTCGTCGGGCTGATCACCTCCTACACCGGCTGGATCGAGCAGGCCGGCCGGTCGCGGGCCGACTCCCGGCTGCGCACCGCCTACCTCTACTACGCCGACCGCATGCTGACCCGCCCGGACAGCGGCATCCTGGCCCGGCTCGATGCGCTGCAGGCCGAGCAGCGCCGGACGCTGGACCGGCAGACGGCGTTCGACTGGCCGCTCTGGCTGGGCTGGATCGTGACCGGAGGGCTCTTCCTCGCGCTGGCCGGGCTGCTCATCGAGACCCAGCGCTTCGTGCGGCGCCGCTTCCGGCGGCGCGTCAATCCCTGGCTGCTGAGCGCCACCCTCGTACCGCTCGTGGTGGTGCCGCTGACCGTGTTCACCGTACAAACCCAGTCCGACATGGACCGCAGCCGGGAGCATCTCGCCCGGACCGTCAGCACCTGGCAGCGGGCGGACTCGTCGCGGACCGAGGTGGTGGCCGTCGGCGACACCATCAAGAGCACGGCCGAGGAGGTCGGCACACAGATGCGGAACACCGGTTGGCGGGCTGATCTGGCCGGCTGGACCCCGGTTCTCGGGCTGCTGCTCGCCGCCCTGATCGTACGGGGGCTCCAGCCGCGTATCGCCGAGTACAGGTACGAGTCGCGATGAGGCGCCCGCACGCGTTCAGCGTTCTCGTGCTGGTCCTGGGCGTCGTTCTCGGCGCCGTCGTCGTCGGTGCGGTCCGCACCACCGCCACGCCGGGCAGCGTCTCCGTCCTGGCCTCCTGGACCGGGGACGAGGAGAAGGCGTTCCGTGAGGTCCTGGACACCTTCACCGAGCGCACCGGCATCCGTGTCGACTACCAGGGCACCACCGCGCAGCGCGAGGTGCTCCAGGCCGGTGTCCAGGCGGGCACCCCGCCCGATATCGCGATCCTGCCGAGCCCCGGCGAACTCGCGGAGTACGCGGCGCGTGGTGATCTGCTGCCGCTGGGCTCCGTGATCGGCAGCGAGCGGCGTGCCGAGTACGGCGAACCGTGGATCCCCCGGCTGGAGCTCACAGGCGAGAACGGCGAGGACAACGTCTACTGGGTCCCGGTCAAGGCCGACCTCAAGAGCACCGTCTGGTACGACGCCCAGCGCTACCCCGCGTCGCGGCAGGGTCTGCTGACCCGGCTGGCCGACGACGGTGAGGCATGGTGCTTGGGCATGGGCAACGACGCCACCTCCGGGTGGCCCGGAACCGACTGGATCGAGGACATCCTGCTGCAGCGGTCCGGCCCCCGCGTCTATGCGGACTGGGCGACCGGCAAACCTGGCAGCTGGACCTCCGACGAAGTTCGGGAGGCCTGGCGGGCCTGGGGACGGATCCTCACCGGCGAGAGCTCCGAGGCCTTCGCCGAAGCCCTCACCACCGACTTCGAGACGGCCTCCCGGGGCCTCTTCGCGCAGCCGTCCAGCTGTGCGCTGGACCACCAGGGGTCCTTCATCCGCGGCCTTTACGAGCGGCCGGAGGACGGGGCGTCGGCGCCACGGGCCGACTACCTGCCCTCCTCCCATTTCCTCATCCCCGAGGGGACCGACCGGACCGACCAGACCGCATGGGAGGTGTCGGCGGACTTCGCCGGGATGTTCCGAGCCACCGCACAAGCAAAGGAGCTGATGCGCTTTCTCGCCTCTGCCCCGGCACAGCGGGAGTGGGCCGTCAGTACCCCCGATGACCTGCCGCGTCCGCTGTCCGCCAATCGGGAGGTCCCGCCCAGCACGTATGCCGCCGACCAGGTGACCAGCCGGATCGCCGCCACCCTCCGCGGCACCGGGACCCGGTGTCTGGATGCCTCCGACTCCATGCCCCCGCCCATGCGGGACGCCTTCCACCACGCGGTTCTGACGTTCATTTCCTCCCCCGACACCTATCTCTCCTCGTCCGGTGAACTCGACACCTTGCTCAAACGGCTGGAACACGTGCGCAGCCAGGTGGCCGACGCGAACGGAACATGGCTGCCCTCGGTCTGCGGCTGAATGTTCCAGACAGCCGGCCATGCCTCCGCGGGTGGCGCTGCCGACGCCTCGCCTGAGAGGAATGCCTTGAACGTCGGAAATAAATGAGATCAAAACTGAGACCAGGCATGCCGAGGACCCGGCCGCTGAGCGGCCGGGGTCCTCGTTTCGCCTGTTCAGGCGGCTGCGGAGGATACGAGATTCGAACTCGTGAGGGGGTGCCCCCAACACGCTTTCCAACTGTGTTGGTGGCCTGCGGTGCGGTGTGCAGGGGCGTTCGCCTGCGTTCATGGCCGACTGACAGCCGGTGAGGGGGCGACTGCGTGTCCCGCCTGAACGGCCGTGAACGGGGCTGAATGAGACGGGAACTGAGACGGCGCTTCCTGGGGTGCGAGACTCCGTCGCGTGCCTCGACCTGAACTCTCTGAGCTGGATTACCTGCGGGAGATCGAGCGGCTTGCCAGGGCGGTGACCGCTGCGGCGTCCGCCGAGGGCCACCTGTCTTACGCACCAGACCCGGACGATGCCACGCCGCTGCAGCGAGCGGTAAACGCACTTGCACGCGAGATCCGGCACTACCACTTTCCCGGCGACGGCTGTTTGCCCGAGGAGGACCGTCCACCGGTGCGGTTGGCGGGCGTGGTGGTGCTCCGGCCGACCTCTCTGCCTCCGGGTACGGAGGAGACCTACGAGGAGGCGTGTGCCCGCCTCGGTGTCGAAGCCCGCGCCGAGGGCTGGGCACTGTGGAACACCTGGGGTAAGGGCGGGGCGAGGGTCACCATGGTGGTCTCGTCGGTCGATACGACGCTGGGGTTGCTGGCGAACTGGGCGCGAGGCAGGGATGTATACCCGGTGAGTCCGGTGCCGTCCCAGGTAGCTCAGATCCAGCAGGGATGGGCCGGCCCCATGACGTTCTCACCGTGGGGCGCCGAACGCTTGGGCATCACAGGGCAGTGATCTGTGATGCATGGATGATCCCAAGCCCTCAAGGTCGCGCAGCAGGTCGGCGACGCGCTGTGGGAGCTCCCGAAAACCAATGAGACGGAAACTGAGACGGACAAGCCGAAGGGCCCCACCGCAAGCGGTGGGGCCCTTCGACATCGTGCCCGGTGAGGCACTGGCGGAGGATACGAGATTCGAACTCGTGAGGGGTTGCCCCCAACACGCTTTCCAAGCGTGCGCCCTAGGCCTCTAGGCGAATCCTCCGCCGGAAACATTACATGACCGAGAGGAGTGCTCGCGAACTCGTTCCCTGCCCCCGACATCAGGTAGCCTTGGCGCAGCCCCTCACGCGGCGCTATCTGACTGAACTCCCCCAGGGCCGGAAGGCAGCAAGGGTAGGTTGGCTCTGGCGGGTGCGTGGGGGGCGTTTGCGTTCCGGGCTTCCTGTGGCGGGGTCCGTTGTCAGTGGGCGCCTATAACCTCGTATGCGTGTCGTCTCTCGCTCTGTACCGCCGCTATCGCCCGGAGACCTTCGCCGAGGTCATCGGGCAGCAGCACGTCACCGACCCGTTGCAGCAGGCGCTGCGGAACAACCGGGTCAACCACGCGTACCTGTTCAGCGGGCCGCGCGGCTGTGGCAAGACGACCAGTGCGCGGATCCTGGCCCGGTGTCTGAACTGCGAGCAGGGCCCTACGCCCACGCCGTGCGGTGAGTGCCAGTCGTGTCAGGACCTCGCGCGCAACGGACCCGGTTCCATCGACGTCATCGAGATCGACGCCGCTTCCCACGGTGGCGTGGACGACGCCCGTGACCTGCGCGAAAAGGCCTTCTTCGGACCTGCGCGCAGTCGGTACAAGATCTACATCATCGACGAGGCCCACATGGTCACGTCGGCCGGCTTCAACGCGCTGCTGAAGGTCGTCGAGGAGCCGCCGGAGCATCTCAAGTTCATCTTCGCGACCACCGAGCCCGAGAAGGTCATCGGGACCATCCGGTCGCGGACCCACCACTATCCGTTCCGGCTCGTCCCGCCCGGGACCTTGCGGGAGTACCTCGCCGAGGTGTGCCAGAAGGAGGCCATCCCGGTCGAGGACGGTGTGCTGCCGCTCGTCGTGCGCGCCGGTGGCGGGTCCGTGCGTGACTCCATGTCCGTCATGGACCAGCTGCTGGCCGGCGCCGCCGCGGACGGTGTGACGTATGCCATGGCGACCTCCCTGCTCGGGTACACCGACGGCTCCCTCCTGGACTCCGTCGTCGAGGCCTTCGCCACGGGTGACGGGGCCGCGGCCTTCGAAGTCGTCGACCGTGTGATCGAGGGCGGGAACGATCCCCGTCGGTTCGTCGCCGACCTGCTGGAGCGGCTGCGTGACCTGGTGATCCTCGCCGCCGTCCCGGACGCGGCCGAGAAGGGGCTCATCGACGCCCCCGCCGACGTCATCGAGCGCATGCAGGCCCAGGCCGGCACCTTCGGCGCCGCCGAGCTGAGCCGGGCCGCCGACCTCGTCAACGAGGGGTTGACCGAGATGCGCGGCGCCAACTCGCCCCGCCTCCAGCTGGAGCTGATCTGCGCACGCGTTCTGCTCCCCGCCGCCTACGGTGACGAGCGGTCCGTCATGGCCCGCCTGGACCGGATCGAGCGCGGCGTGAACTTCTCCTCCCAGGGCCCCGCCGGCATGCCCGCCATGGGGTACGCGCCCGGGCCCGAGGGGCATGGGGCAGCGGCGGCCGGTCCGGCGGCCGCCGCCGTTCCGCCGGGTGGCGGTCCGGCCGCGGCCCGGGCGGCGGTCCGTGCCTCCGGAGCGCCGGGTGCCGGGAGCCCCGGGAGTCCCGGTGGTGGCGGTGGCAGTGGCGGTCATGCGGCGGCTGCGGGCGGGCATGCGCATGCCCCCGCTGCGGCGGGTCAGGGCGCGCAGCAGCCGGCGGTGTCGGGTACGCCCGCTCCCGCCGACCCCGCTCCCGCCGACCCGACAACCCCCTCCGGCCCCGCCGACGGCGGGCACGCTCGGCACGCCCAGCCTGCCCAGGCCCAGCCCGCGCAGCCACCCCAGGCACCGCCCGCTCAGGCTCCCGCTCCCTCCACTCCCGCAGCCGCCTCCGCCCCCGCCCCCGGCGCCTGGCCCACCGCGGCTTCCGCAGGCAGCGGCCGCCGCCCCGGCGGCTGGCCCACGGCCGCCTCGGGCGCGCCCGCTCCCGCACCCGCGTCGATGCCCCCGGCAGCGAGCACCCCCGCTCCGAGCGCGCCCCCGCCCACCACCCCACCGGCACCCTCGGCCCCGGCACCGGCCGCCCCCGCCCCGGCGCCCGGCGGTCTCGACCCCCGCATGCTCTGGCCGAACATCCTGGAAGCGGTCAAGAACCGCCGTCGCTTCACCTGGATCCTGCTCAGCCAGAACGCCCAGGTGACCGGCTTCGACGGCACGACCCTCCAGCTCGGTTTCGTCAACGCCGGCGCGCGCGACAACTTCCTGAGCAGCGGCAGTGAGGACGTGCTGCGGCAGGCGCTGGGCGAGCAGTTCAACGTCCAGTGGAAGATCGAGGCGATCGTCGACCCCTCCGGCGGCTCCGCGCCGCAGGCCCCGGGCGGCCCCTCCGGGTTCGGAGGTGGCCACGGCGGCCACAGCGGCAGCGCCGGCGGCCACAGCGGCAGCGCCGGTGGCTACGGCGGTGGCGGCGGATACAACACCGGCCCCGGCCCCGGCAGCGGCGGTACGGCGACCGCCCAGCGCCCTGCCACGTCCCAGTCGGCGGCCCCGTCCACCCCCGCCCAGCAGTCGAGCGCGCCCACCCGCAGCTCCGCCCCGACCCCCGCGCCCACTGCCCCCGTACCCCAGCCCTCCGCCCCGGAGCCCCGTTCGGTCTCCGTCGAGGACGACATCCCCGAGGACGACGACCCCGACCTCGACGAGTCGGCCCTCTCCGGCCAGGAGCTGATCGTCCGGGAGCTGGGGGCGACGGTGGTGGAGGAGTTCTCGAACGAGCCCTGATCGACCGGGCAAGCCCTGAGCGGCAGACAAGCCCTGCCCGGGCGGACAACCCTGCCCGGGCGGACAACCCTGCCCGAGCGGACAACCCTGCCCGAGGGGACCCTGCACACCCCCACCTGGAGGAACCTCCAACCCAAGATCCCCACACCCTTCGGAAGCCCGCACAAAGGAAACCCGCCGCCTCCCGTTAGGCTGACCCCCGTGAAGGTCCTCGTCATCGGCAGCGGCGCCCGCGAACACGCCCTGTGCCACTCCCTGTCCCACGACCCCGACGTCACCGCGCTGCACTGCGCCCCCGGCAACGCCGGCATCGCCGAGGTCGCCGAGCTGCACCAGGTCGACGCCCTGGACGGCACGGCCGTCACCGCGCTGGCCAAGCAGCTCGGCGCGGACCTCGTGGTCGTCGGCCCGGAGGCGCCGCTGGTCGCCGGTGTCGCCGACGCCGTCCGCGAGGCCGGCATCCCGGTCTTCGGCCCGTCCGGGCAGGCCGCCCGGCTCGAGGGCTCCAAGGCCTTCGCGAAGGACGTCATGGCGACGGCCGAGGTGCCCACGGCACGGTCGTACGTCTGCACGACCCCCGAGGAGGCCGACGCGGCCCTCGACGCTTTCGGCGCCCCGTACGTCGTCAAGGACGACGGGCTCGCCGCCGGCAAGGGTGTCGTCGTCACCGACGACCTCGACACGGCCAGGGCCCATGCCGCCGCCTGCGAGCGCGTGGTCATCGAGGAGTACCTCGACGGCCCCGAGGTCTCCCTGTTCGCCGTCACCGACGGCGAGACGGTCGTGCCGCTCCAGCCCGCCCAGGACTTCAAGCGCGCGCTGGACGGCGACCAGGGCCCGAACACCGGCGGCATGGGCGCGTACTCCCCGCTGCCGTGGGCCGACCCGAAGCTGGTCGACGAGGTGCTCCAGACCGTCCTCCAGCCGACCGTGGACGAGATGAAGCGCCGCGGCACGCCGTTCTCCGGGCTGCTCTACGCCGGACTCGCGATCACCTCCCGCGGCGTCCGCGTGATCGAGTTCAACGCCCGCTTCGGCGACCCCGAGACCCAGGTCGTCCTGGCCCGGCTGAAGACGCCGCTGGCCGGTCTCCTGATGGCAGCGGCCACCGGCAACCTCGCCCACCTGGAGCCGCTGCGCTGGAGCGAGGACGCGGCCGTCACGGTGGTCGTCGCCTCGCACAACTACCCCGGCACCCCGCGCACCGGCGACCCGATCACCGGTCTCGACGAGGTCGCCGCCCAGGACGCCCCGCACGCGTACGTGCTGCACGCCGGCACCAAGCGCGACGGCGACGCGATCGTCAGCGCGGGCGGCCGCGTCCTGTCCGTCACGGCCACCGGCAAGGACCTCGCCGAGGCCCGTGACCGCGCCTACACGGCCGTCGGCCGCATCCGGCTCGACGGTTCCCAGCACCGCACGGACATCGCCGCGAAGGCGGCAGGCGCGTAACCGGTCCCATGCCCCCACCGGGCTGGGAAACCGCCCCCGCGCGATGAACCCCACAGGCCCCGGATCCGTCTCAGGATCCGGGGCCTGAAGTTTTCGGTATGCGGGGCCCGATCCTCGCTGTCCGTCATCCACCTCTCCCCAAAGCCATTCCATCGAGTGACCGATGCCCTATCCGGCTGACGGGGGGCGGAGCCCCAACTAGGGTGCGGCGCAAGCGTTCCGGCACTTGGCCCACCGGCATTGCGATGTCAGTGACGGGTGCCACAGTGGGGGAGTGAGCAAGGAAAGCGTCAGGCCAACGGGGAGGGGGTGAGGTCGGTCGTGACCGGAATGGGTGTGGAGGCAGGCGCGCAGGCCGCGCGGTCACGGGCGCTCGTCGTGCTGCGCATCCGCAGCCGCGCGCTGGCCGTCGCCCTGCTGCCCGCCGCCGTCGCCGTGATCCTGCTGGCGGGTGCCGCCACCGGCCGCCTCGTCGGCCCCGGCTGGGATGCCGCCCGCTGGATCCTGACGCCGGTCGCGGTCCTCGTGCTGCTCGCCGCCGCGGGTGTCGCCCTGGTCGTCGCCCGGGCCCGCCCCGCCATGAGCCCGACCATCCCGGTCAACGAGGAGGCGGCCCCCGACCTGTACCGGATGGTGCGCGACCTCGCCGACCGCCTCGACGTCCCCGCGCCCTCCGCGATAGCGCTCACACCGGACTGCGACAGCTGGCTGGAGGACCGCACGCACCGGGCCCACGGCCCGCCCCCCGCCGAGGAGCACGACGACATAGCGGGCGGTGGAACACACACCCACCGCCGTCACCCGGTCGCCCCCGTCCTCGTCATCGGCTCGCCCTTCCTGTGGTGGATGCGGGTCGGCGAGCTGCGCGCGGTCCTCGCCCCGGTCGTCGCCGGTACGGGCCCCTCGGCGCACCCGGACATAGCCGCCGCCCGGCGCTTCGTCCGCGGCCTGGACGCCGCGGTGGCCGTGGCCTCGGCGCCGCACCGCGGGCGCCTGTCGCGGGCCGGGCTGGCCGGTGTCGGCTGGGTGGCCCGGCTTCTGCTGCGCAGTTGCCGTGTGCACGCCGTCGAGTTGGAGCGGGGCGTGGCCGCCGCGGCCGCGGAGCGTGCACAGGCTGTGGATTACGGGCTGCGGATCGTCGCGCAGGAGCAGGTGGGCCTGGCGTACGCGGGCTGGGACCGGCTGCTGACCCGGGTGGCGCTGCCCGCCTGGCGGATGGGCCGCTGGCCGTCCCGGCTGGACGCCGGTGTGGTGGCGGCGCTCACGGAGCTGTCCCGGCGCGACCGCCTGGCCGAGGGCTTCGCCTCCCGTCTCGGTGAGCGGCCCGCCTGCGACCTGCTGGAGGAGCCGGGCGCGGTCGACGAGGCCGCCTCCCTCCTCGCCGCCCGCCTCTTCCACGGCGGCCCCGCGGGGCCCGGTCCCGACTGGTCGCCGGTGGGCTGGAGCGAGTATCCGGAGGAGGTCGTGGACCGCAAGTGGCGCGTCGACGCGGCCCGCCTTCACCGCGTCCTGGACACCATGGGCGTCCGCCCGGCCCCGGGAAGCACGGCCCCGAACACCGGCGGCCCGACCCTCTCCCGCGTCCTCGACCACCTGACGGACCGAGCGGACCGTCTGACGGACCAAGCCGGAGAGACCCCCTTCACCACCCGAAGTCCGGAACCACCCCGAAGCCCGGAACCACCCCCCGACGACGACGAAGAAGACCTCTCCGGCACCACCCCCCGCAGCGCCACCCTCGCCGCCCGGCTCAGCGCCGCACTGTCCCGCGAGGAGACCACCGCGACGCCGAGCCCGTCAGCCACCGCTCCCTCGACCGTCCCCTCCACCGCGGCCTCCTCACCCGCCGGTTCCCCGGCCACCCCGGACCCCGCCCTCTGGGACGACCGGACCCTCCCCCTCTTCCCCCTCCAGCCCCCGCGCACGGCCCGCGAACTGCTCGCCGACCACCTCACGGCGATGATCTGCTGCGCCGCGATGGACACCGCCGGTGCGACACCGGGCCTGGACTGGCTGGACGGCCCGACCCTCCTCCACAACGGCGAACGCACCGCCGACCTGGCGCCCAAGGTCCTCACCCTGATCGAGGACGGCGACTCCACCCCCCTGCGGGCCTGGCTGGCCGAGCTGGGGATACGCCCCGAGAAGCCGGTCCGGCTCGGCTGACCGCCGGAGCACCCGCTTCCGCTTCTGGCCAATTCGAAACGAACAGTGACGAAGTGCGCGCGTTATGTGATGTGCTTGGACCGTTCGCGCACATGGCAAGGGCTTGCGACATACGACAAGCACATAAGCACGACGGGACCGCACAGCCCCCAGAACGCAGCACAGGCCGCAGAACACGCAGACACCACACCAGTAGGCAACGCACACCAGCACGCACAACCACGGGGGCGAAGGGGAGGGGAAGCAACCATGGGTTCGGAGCAGATCCGCCGCTGGGAGTCGGGAGCGCTGGCGCACGTCGTGACGGATCCCTTCGGGCAGGGCCCCGTTCCGTGGCTGCGCGGAAACGTGACGTACATCGACGACAGTGGCCAGGTCGTCCCCTGGTACGTGGACCAGGATCCGGCCCAGGCCCCGAAGAAGGGCAGCCGCTCCGGCGGCCCCCGCGCGGCCGACGACGTCCACTGCCAGATCAAGGGCTTCACCTCCACCGGCGCGGTCGCGCCCGGCGAGGCCATCGACTTCCACATCACCGTCGACCCGCCCCAGGAGTTCGGCGTCGACATCTACCGCATCGGCCACTACGGCGGTGACGGCGCCGCGAAGATCACCACCAGCCCGCGCCTGTCCGGCATGGTGCAGCCCCCGCTGCTCACGGCGGACCGTACGGTCTCCTGCCACCACTGGTGGCTGTCCTGGCGGCTTCAGATCCCGTCGTACTGGAACATCGGCGCGTACGTCGCCGTCCTCACCACCGCCGACGGCTACCGCTCCCACGTCCCGTTCACGGTCCGCCACGACCAGCCCGCCGACCTGCTCCTCGTCCTGCCCGACATCACCTGGCAGGCGTACAACCTCTACCCGGAGGACGGCCGCACCGGCGCCAGCCTCTACCACGCCTGGGACGAGAAGGGCCGGCTGCTGGGCGAGTCCGAGGCCGCCACCACGGTCTCCTTCGACCGCCCGTACGCGGGCGCCGGCCTGCCCCTGCACGTCGGCCACGCCTACGACTTCATCCGCTGGGCCGAGCGCTACGGCTACGACGTCGCCTACGCCACCGCCGGCGACCTGCACGCGGGCCGCGTCGACCCCACCCGCTACCGAGGCCTGGTCTTCCCCGGCCACGACGAGTACTGGTCGGTCCCGATGCGCGGCGCCGTGGAGCTCGCCCGCGACGCCGGCACCTCGCTCGTGTTCCTCTCCGCCAACTCGATGTACTGGCAGGTGGAGCTGGGCCCCTCCCCGTCCGGCGTCCCCGACCGCCTGCTGACCTGCCGCAAGCGCAGGGGCCCCGGCAAGCCGGTGCTGTGGCGGGAGATCGACCGGGCGGAACAGCAGCTCATGGGCATCCAGTACGCCGGGCCCGTCCCCGTGCCCCATCCGCTGATCGTGCGCAACGCCGGCCACTGGCTGTGGGAGGCGACCGGGGCGCAGGAGGGGGACGAGATCGAGGGCATGGTGGCCGGCGAGGCCGACCGCTACTTCCCGCGCACCCCGCTGCCCGAGTACGAGGAGCGCGTGCTGCTCGCCCACTCCCCGTACACCGACAAGGAGGGCGCACCCCGCCACCAGGAGACGTCCCTGTACCGCGCCCCCTCCGGCGCCTGGGTCTTCGCATCCGGAACGTTCGCCTGGACCCCGGCCCTGGACCGCCCGGGCCACGTCGACCCCCGCATCCAACGGGCCACCGCAAACCTCCTCGACCGCATCTGCAAACGCGACTGACCCACTGTCCGTGATCAGTCCCGCGTACGGGAGAATCGACCCATAGGACAGAACCACGGGGAGGAACCGTGTCCGGATTCGTAGAGAAGCCCGAGCCGATCCAGGTTCCGGGCCTGGTGCATCTGCACACCGGAAAGGTGCGTGAGCTGTACCAGAACGAGGCGGGCGACCTCGTGATGGTGGCCAGCGACCGCATCTCCGCATTCGACTGGGTGCTGCCGACCGAGATCCCCGACAAGGGCCGGATCCTCACGCAGCTCTCCCTGTGGTGGTTCGACCAGCTCGCCGACCTGATCCCGAACCACGTCCTGAGCACCGAACTGCCCGCGGGCGCCCCCGCCGACTGGGCGGGCCGCACGCTCGTCTGCAAGTCCCTCCAGATGGTCCCCGTGGAGTGCGTGGCCCGCGGCTACCTGACCGGCTCGGGCCTGGTCGAGTACAACGAGTCGCGCACGGTCTGCGGCCTCGCCCTCCCGGAAGGCCTGGTCGACGGCAGTGAGCTGCCCGCCCCGATCTTCACCCCTGCCACCAAGGCCGCCGTCGGCGAGCACGACGAGAACGTCTCCTACGAGGAGGTCGCCCGCCAGGTCGGCGCCGACACCGCCGCCCGACTGCGCCAGGCGACCCTTGCCGCCTACTCCCGGGGCCGGGAAATCGCCCGTGACCGGGGCATCATCCTCGCGGACACGAAGTTCGAGTTCGGCTTCGACGGCGACTCCCTGGTCCTCGCGGACGAGGTCCTGACCGCGGACTCCTCCCGCTTCTGGCCGGCCGACCAGTGGCAGCCGGGCCGCGCGCAGCCGTCGTACGACAAGCAGTACGTCCGCGACTGGCTGACCTCGGCGGAGTCCGGCTGGGACCGCAGGAGCGAGCAGCCGCCGCCCGCGCTGGCGCAGCAGGTCGTCGACGCCACCCGCGCCAAGTACGTGGAGGCGTACGAGCGCCTGACCGGCACCAGCTGGACGTAGGACCTGGACCCAGGACACGGATAAGCCCCCCGGCCGGAACCGGGGGGCTTCTCGCTGGAGCGAACGACGAGGTTCGAACTCGCGACCTCAACCTTGGCAAGGTTGCGCTCTACCAACTGAGCTACGTTCGCATGCGCCGTGGCGCGAGAACCACTATACCCAACCTCGCTCCCGCGCGAGCCGCACCGCGGCATGCCGGTTCTCAGCCCCGAGCTTCGACACGGCCGACGACAGGTAGTTCCGCACGGTCCCCTGCGACAGCGCGGCCCGCTCCGCGATCTCGGCCACGGGCGCGCCGTCGGCTGCGAGTTCCAGCACCTCGGCCTCCCGGGCCGTCAGCGGCGAGTCCCCGGCGGCGATCGCGTCGGCGGCCAACTCGGGGTCGACGTAACGGTTCCCGGCGTGCACCGTGCGAATGAGCTCCGCGAGCCGCTGCGCACTCACGGTCTTCGGCACGAACCCCCGCACCCCGGCCTCCAGGGCCCGCTTCAGATGCCCGGGCCGCCCGTGGCTGGTGACGATGAGCACCTTGCAGCCGGGCAGTTCGGTGCGCAGGGATGTGGCGACCTTCACACCGTCGGCGCCGGGCATCTGGAGATCCAGTACGGCGACGTCGGGCTTGTGCGCCCGGGCCATCGCCATCGCCTCCGGCCCGGTGGCCGCCTCGGCGATGACCATGATGTCGTCCTCCAGCGACAGCAGCGCGGCGAGCGCGCCACGGATGAGGTGCTCGTCATCGGCGAGCAGCAGCCGCACGGGCTCCACGGCCGTCATGGCATGACCTCACTCACAGAACGCACAGCGGCTATGGACCCGGAAGGGCCGGAAGGGTCGGACTGCGACGGCAGCGAACTCTGCGACGGCAGTGGAATCTGTGCCGTCAGCCGGAACACCCCCTTGCCCGTAGGCCCGGCCTCCAGCGTCCCGTCGATCTCCGCCAGCCGCTCCCGCAGTCCTGCCAGCCCGGAGCCGGTCGAGTCGGACGACCCGTCCCCGGCCTCGGTGATCCCGTCGTTCTCCACGGACAACACCACGTGCCCCTCCAGCACCCGCAGCCTCACCGCACACCGCCGCGCGTCCCCGTGCCGCAGGACGTTCGTCGCGGCCTCCCGCACCACCCACCCCAGAGCGGACTGCACCCCGGCCGGCAGCCCCGCCGGGGTCCGCCCGCTCACCGTGCAGTCGATGCCGGCCGCGGTCAGCACGCCTTGCGCACCGGCGACTTCCGAGGTGAGGTCGGCCTCCCGGTAGCCCCGGACGACCTCGCGGACCTCCCGCTGCGACTCCTGCGCGAGCCGCTGCACCTCGACCATCTGCGCCACGGCCTCCGGTCGGTCCCGCTGGGCGAGCTGCACGGCCAGTTCGCTCTTGAGCGCGATGACGGCGAGGTTCCGCCCCATGACGTCGTGCAGATCCCGCCCGAACCGCAGCCGCTCCTCGGCGACGGCGAGCCGGGTCCGGGTCTCACGTGCCTCGTCGAGTTCATAGACGATGTTGAGCAGCCACACCGAGATGATGGCCGTGAAGGCCATGACCCCACCGCAGAACAGCACCATCACCGACGCGAGGAGCGATTCGCCCGCCGGGGCGCCCCGAGTGAACGCCACGGCCCAGGAGCCCGCAGCGAAGGCCCCGACGACGGCGAACACGCGCTTCCGCTCACGGATGCCGAGCGCGATGATGCCGGTCCCGACGATGACGACCACCCCGAAGGCCCCGCCCGCGGCGGTGTCCACGTGCTCGCCGTCCGGTCCGCGGTCCGCGATGCCGATCGCGGTGACGCCGACCGCGGCGGTGACGGCGGCCAGCGTCCACAGCAGCCGGACGGGCTGTGGCCGCCTGCCCCGCGTCCAGTCCAGCGACCGTGACACGGTGACGAAGCAGACCGCGGTGTGCACGCCCAGCACCAGCAGCAGCCCGGCCCCCGGCCACGCCCCCAGGGTGACCGCCATGAGCCCGACCGTGACGAACTCGACCACCGCGAAGAAGTGGAACGACCACCGCGTGTACGTCTCGACCTTCTCCGGCTTGCTCTGCCGCCGCCACCACCCGCCCGGCCCGCGCATCAGCCCGTCACTCCCCCTTCGGTCAGCGCCGCGGTTCCCAGCGGAACCACCGCCGTACAGCAAACACCGCGATGACGATCCAGACCACCGCCGTCGCGACGGCGCCCAGCGCCTCGGACACCGGCAGGTCGCCGGTCCAGCCGCCGCGCACCAGGGTGACGACGGGTGTCAGCGGCAGGAGTTCGCAGACGGAGGCCACCCGGTCCGGCAGCAGCTCCAGCGGGAAGAACATGCCGGAGCCCATCATCGAGATGATCAGCAGCGGCATGGGCGTGACCTGGGCGCTCTCGCCGGTCCTGGTGAAGCTCGCGGTGGCGGCGGCCAGCGCGGCACACATCACGAGCCCCGACAGCAGGCCGGCGACGGCCAGATGGGGCGCGGCCGGCGCGGGCAGATCCAGCAGGACCGAGCAGCCCACCGCCAGCACCAGGCACTGCACGAGCCCGGTGAGAACGGCCGGCAGCGCGGAACCGGCCAGGATCTCGACATCCCTCAGCTCACCGGTGCGCAGCCGCTTGAGGACCAGTTCCTCACGCCGGACGACGATGGCGCCGACGAGCACCGAGTAGACGGCGAACAGCAGGGAGAAGCCGACCGAGGCAGGCAGCACCAGGGTGCCGGTGCTCAGCCCGACTTCGGCGAGGTCCATCTCGTTGGACATCTGCGAGGTGGTGACCGGCAGTACCAGCGGTGCGAACAGCGCGGCGACGAGCGCGCCCTTGGTCCGCCCGAGCAGGGTCATTTCGGCACGGGCGAGCGCCGCCATCCGGCTCAGTGGAGTAGTCACCGCCGGCGCCGGGCGGGGGGTCGTGCGGGTGGCGCTCATGCCGCGTACTCCTTCGTCGTCATCCCCATGGCCTGCTGCGCGGAGACGCTCTTGGCGATCCCGAGGAACGCCTCCTCCAGGGAGGCCGACCGCACGTCCAGGCGGCGCAGCTCCACCCGGGCCCGCGCGGCCCACGTCAGCAGACCGGTGGCCGTCCGCTGCAGTTCACGGGTGCGGAGCCGGATGATCCGGCCGTCGGTCTCGTGCCCGGTCACGCCGAGCTCGCCGAGCGGCGGGAGATCGGCGACGAAGTAGCCCTCGGGCAGCTCGAAGGAGATCCGCGACGGTTCGGCGGCGGTCACCTCGGCCGGGGTCCCGGTGGTGGCGATGCGGCCCTCGTGCATGATCGCCAGCCGGTCGGCGAGGTGCTCGGCCTCCTCCAGGTAGTGCGTGGTCAGCAGCACCGTCGTACCGCCGTCGCGCAGCGCGCTCACCAACTCCCAGGTGTCGCGGCGGCCTTCCGCGTCAAGGCCGGTGGTCGGCTCGTCCAGGAAGAGCACTTCGGGGTCGCCGAGCAGCGCGAGGGCCAGATCCAGCCGGCGCCGCTGGCCACCGGACAACTGCTTGACCCGGGTGCCGGCCTTCGACTCCAGCCCGACCAGCGCCAGGACCTCCGCCGACGGCCGGGCCCCGCTCACGCATCCCGCCCACATCCGCGCGGTCTCCGCGACGGTCAGCTCGGACGGGAAGCCGCCTTCCTGGAGCATCACCCCGGTGCGGGGCCGTACGACGGCCCGGTCGGTGTACGGGTCGTGCCCGAGGACCCGCACCCGGCCGTCCGCAGGGGCCGCGAGTCCCTCCAGCAGTTCGACGGTCGACGTCTTGCCCGCGCCGTTGGTGCCCAACAGGGCGAAGATCTCCCCGCGTCGTACGGAAAAGCTGATTCCGCTTACCGCCTCGAACCCGCCCCCGTACACACGCCGCAGGTCAGTGACCTCAATCACGTGTTCGTGTCCGTTGGTTTCCATGTCTTCAGCGTCCCGGCCGCACGGCCCCGGGAGCAGTGCGCGCTGTCATCACTCGGCATGACAAATGTCAGAAGCGGAGAAGGAAACACGAAGAAGACCCCGGTCCATCAGGACCGGGGTCTCATTCCCGAGCGGACGACGAGGCTCGAACTCGCGACCTCAACCTTGGCAAGGTTGCGCTCTACCAACTGAGCTACGTCCGCATTTGCTCCCGACCGGCTCTCACCGATCGGTGCGGGCACCAGCCTACCTGATCCACAAGAGTGGTCGGTACTGGCGATGCAGAGCGGGTGACAGGAATCGCACACTGCGCCTTCCCCCTGGAAGGGGGATGTTCTACTACTGAACTACACCCGCGTGTTTCCGTGAGCCGGGCCTTTCGGCCTCGCCCCTCGGCGTGCTCCAGACTCTAGCTGATCAGCCGGGGTGCTGCGCAAGTCGGTTGCCGCGAGGGGCGGGTGACCGGTCGTCCGCCCGGTCTCACCGGGCGGTCACTGCGCGGCGGTGAACGCCTCGTAGACCCTCTTGGGAATGCGCCCGCGCGCGGGGACCTCCATCTTGTGGGCCTGGGCCCAGGCGCGCACGGCCGACGGGTCGGGGGCGACCTCCGTCTGCCGGTACGTCCTGCCCGAGCGGGACCGCTTGCGGCCGGCTTCCACGTAGGGCGCGAGCGCCTTCCGCAGTGCGCCGGCATTGACTTCGTTCAGGTCGATCTCGTACGACTTGCCGTCCAGTCCGAAGGCGATCGTTTCCGCCGCTTCCGAGCCGTCGATGTCGTCAAAGAGAGTGACCACGACCTTCTGCGCCACGAATATCGGTCCCTTCCTGCGGCACTTGCCAATTCATTTCTACAGTGCCTGGCAATGCAATGTGAAACCCGACTAAATCCTTCCGCGTGTCCGAACGCAATAGGTTTCGGGTGTCGACCCGGAATCTTTCCCGGAAATTTTCGTGTGTGGGCACGTTGATGCCGGATCGTGATGACCGTCACGTAGATTCCTACAAGTCGACGCGCGTAGAAATTTTGTGCGGGTAGTCTGAAGGAACCTGCTCAGCACCACACACCGGGAGTGCCAGTGGCACGCGTCGTAGTCGACGTCATGCTCAAGCCGGAGATCCTCGACCCCCAGGGCCAGGCGGTGCAGCGCGCACTGCCGCGGCTGGGTTTCGAAGGGATCTCGGATGTCCGCCAGGGAAAGCGTTTCGAACTGGAAGTTGACGGGCCGGTCGACGAGGCCGCCCTCGCCCGCATTCACGATCTTGCGGAGTCGTTCCTCGCGAACACCGTGATCGAGGACTTCACGGTCCGGGTCGAGGAAGTCGCGGAGGCCGTGAAGTGACCGCTCGTATTGGCGTCGTCACTTTCCCCGGCAGTCTGGACGACCGGGACACCCAGCGCGCGATCCGGCTCGCGGGCGCCGAGCCGGTCGCCCTGTGGCACAAGGACAAGGACCTCAAGCAGGTCGACGCCGTGGTGCTGTGCGGTGGTTTCTCCTACGGCGACTATCTGCGCGCCGGGGCCATCGCCCGTTTTTCGCCGGTCATGGAGCCGCTGATCGAGCAGGCGAAGGCCGGCCTTCCGGTCCTCGGCATCTGCAACGGCTTCCAGATCCTCACCGAGGCCCATCTGCTGCCCGGCACGATGCTGCGCAACAACCACCTGCACTTCATCTGCCGTGACCAGAAGCTGCGCGTGGAGAACGCCGAGACCGCCTGGACCAGCGACTACACCGCCGGCCAGGAGATCCACATCCCGCTGAAGAACATCGACGGGCAGTACGTCGCCGACCAGCGCACGCTGGACGCGCTGGAGTCCGAGGGCCGGGTCGCCTTCCGGTATCTGGACGTCAACCCCAACGGCTCGAACAACGACATCGCGGGTGTCACCAACGAGGCCGGCAACGTCGTGGGCCTCATGCCGCACCCCGAGCACGCCGTCGAGCCGCTGATCGGAACCGGTCGCAGCGACGGTCTCCCGTTCTTCACCTCGATCCTCAAGAAGCTGGTCAACGCATGAGCCGGACGCCTCTGGACACGGTCGAGCACGCGGCCGCGACCCCCGACGTCGAGCTGCCCTGGGCCGAACTGGGCCTGAAGAAGGACGAGTACGAGCGCGTGGTCGAGATCCTCGGCCGCCGGCCCACCGGTGCCGAGCTCGCCATGTACTCGGTGATGTGGTCGGAGCACTGCTCGTACAAGAGCAGCAAGGTGCACCTGCGCCAGTTCGGCGAGAAGGCACCCGAGAGCGACGCCCTGCTCGTCGGCATCGGCGAGAACGCCGGTGTGGTGGACGTCGGCCAGGGTTACGCGGTCACCTTCAAGGTCGAGTCGCACAACCACCCGTCGTACGTCGAGCCCTACCAGGGCGCGGCCACGGGTGTCGGCGGCATCGTCCGCGACATCATCGCCATGGGCGCCCGCCCGGTCGCGGTCGTCGACCCGCTGCGCTTCGGCGCCGCCGACCACCCCGACACCAAGCGTGTGCTGCCGGGTGTCGTCGCGGGCATCGGCGGCTACGGCAACTGCCTGGGTCTGCCCAACATCGGCGGCGAGGTCGTCTTCGACTCCTGCTACCAGGGCAACCCGCTGGTCAACGCCGGATGCATCGGCGTGATGCGGCACGAGGACATCCACCTCGCGAAGGCGTCCGGCGCGGGCAACAAGGTCATCCTGTACGGGGCCAGGACCGGCGGCGACGGCATCGGCGGCGCGTCGATCCTGGCCTCCGAGACGTTCGACGACGCCAAGCCCTCGAAGCGCCCGGCCGTCCAGGTCGGCGACCCCTTCCAGGAGAAGCTGCTCATCGAGTGCACCCTGGAGGCCTTCAGGGAGAAGCTGGTCGTCGGTATCCAGGACCTGGGTGCGGCGGGCCTGTCCTGCGCCACCTCGGAGCTGGCCTCCAACGGCTCCGGCGGCATGCGCGTCACCCTGGACGACGTCCCGCTGCGCGACTCCACGCTCTCTCCCGAGGAAATCCTCATGAGCGAGTCGCAGGAGCGCATGTGCGCGGTCGTCGAGCCGGAGAAGGTCGACCGCTTCCTGGAGATCTGCGAGAAGTGGGACGTCATCGCCACCGTCATCGGTGAGGTGACCGACGGCGACCGCCTGGAGATCTACTGGCACGGCGGCAAGATCGTCGACGTCGACCCGCGCACGGTGGCCCACGAGGGCCCGGTCTACGAGCGCCCTTACGCCCGCCCGTCCTGGCAGGACGCCCTCCAGGCGGACGACGCGAACAAGCTGCCGCGGCCGCGGACCTCAGAGGAGCTGAAGGACCAGGTCCTGAAGCTGGTCGGCTCCCCGAACCAGGCTTCCAAGTCCTGGATCACCTCCCAGTACGACCACTTCGTGCAGGGCAACACGGTCCTCGCCCAGCCCGAGGACTCCGGCATGATCCGGATCGACGAGGAGACCGGCCTCGGCGTGGCCCTGGCCACGGACGGCAACGGCCGGTACGCCAAGCTCGACCCGTACGCGGGCGCGCAGCTCGCGCTGGCGGAGGCGTACCGCAACGTCGCCACCACCGGCGCCAAGCCGCTCGCCGTCTCCGACTGCCTGAACTTCGGCTCGCCCGAGGACCCCGCGGTGATGTGGCAGTTCGCGGAGGCCGTGCGCGGTCTGGCGGACGCCTGCCGGCAGCTCGGCACCCCGGTGACCGGCGGCAACGTCTCGCTCTACAACCAGACGGGCGAGGCGGCCATCCACCCGACCCCGGTGGTCGCGGTCCTGGGCGTCATCGACGACGTCGCCCGTCGCACGCCGGTCGCCTTCCAGGAGGAGGGCCAGCTCCTCTACCTCCTCGGCGACACGCGTGAGGAGTTCGGCGGTTCGGCCTGGTCGCAGGTCGTCCACGACCACCTCGGCGGCCTTCCCCCGAAGGTCGACCTGGAGCGCGAGCGCCTGCTCGCCGAGATCCTGATCGCCGCCTCCCGCGACGGCATGATCGACTCCGCGCACGACCTGTCCGACGGCGGCCTGATCCAGGCGGTCGTCGAGTCGGCGCTGCTCGGCGGCAAGGGCGCCCGCCTGATCGTCCCGGACGGTCTGGACGCCTTCACCTTCCTCTTCTCCGAGTCGGCGGGCCGCGCCGTCGTGGCCGTGCCGCGTTCGGAGGAGGTCCGCTTCAACGACATGTGCGGTGCGCGGGGCCTGCCGGCCACCCGCATCGGTGTCGTGGACGGCGACTCGGTGGACGTCCAGGGCGAGTTCACGCTCTCCCTGGCCGAGCTGCGCGAGACCCACGAGGGGACGATCCCGGCGCTGCTGGCGTAGCGACGGAGACAGCAACGACGACGGAGGCCCCGCCGGTCATGGCGACCGGCGGGGCCTTCGCATGTTCCGGGACCCCGCTTGCCGGCCGCGTGCTCGCTCCCGGTCAGGCCCGGAGGCTCTTGCGCGTAATTACGTAGTTCCGTAATCTCGACGGAATGGAACTGGAGCAACGTGTCGACGACCTCGAGCGCCGGCTGGCGGCCCTGGAAGGCGCCCACCGCGCCGGACCCCGCCTCGACGCCGGCGACTTCTGGGCCCTGAACGGGCTGAAGGAGCAGTTGTCCGAGCTGGAAGCCGCCGACGGAGGCGTCCTCTACACCGGCTTCGTACGCCTGCCAGGGGGCGAGGAGCACGCGTGGCAGATGGGGACGCTGACGGAAGGGCTGATGGAGGACGACTGGAGCCCGGTCGCCGAGTCGTTCGCGGCGCTCGGCCACCCGGTCCGGCTGCGGCTGCTCCGCGAGATCCTCGGCGGCCGGCGCACCGCGGCGGAACTCGCCGAGCTGGACGAGGTCGGCACGACCGGCCAGATCTACCACCACCTGCGCCAGCTCACCGGCACCGGCTGGCTGCGCACGACCGTCCGGGGCCGCTACGAGGTGCCGTCGGAGCGGGTCGTACCACTGCTGGTGGCGGTGACGACGGCACGCCCGTGACGGCGACCGAACCGGGGGAGAGTATGTCCGCACGCAAGCTCGGCATGGTGACCTTCCAGGGCCTTCAGCTGGCCTTCATCGCGCTGGTGATCGCCCACATCTGCTTAGGCTGGGGCTACGACATCTTGTGGAACTGCCTGTTGCCGGCCCTCGCGTACGTCGTCGTCGTGGTCGCCAACCGGTGAGGCGGTGCCCCCGACAGCCCTCGCCGGGCACGGGAGCCGGTCGAGGTCGCCCCGCCCGTCACCGGCCGCTGGTCCGCGCTGAACAGCCCGGCCGACCGCACCCCGAGTCACGGCATCCACGCCCACGGGCAGTCGTACGCCATCGACATCCTCGCCGAGCCCGAGCCGGGCTCCCGCCCCGCGTTCCGCCCGCTGTGGCCGCTCGCCCGCCGCCCCCAGGCCTTCCCGGCCTTCGGCGCCCCGATCCTCGCGGTCGCCGAGGGCACCGTCGTACGGGCCGCCGACGGCCGGCGCGACCACCTGAGCCGCAACTCGCTGCCGGGCCTGCTGTACCTGATGCTCATCGAGGGCTCGGTCCGAGAGATGTCCGGCGTCCGCCACATCCTCGGCAACCCCGAGGGCGAGCGCGTGCACGCCGGGCAGGTACGAGGCGCCCCCGGCAGCCGTGAAGGCACACGTGGACAGCCCTGACTCGCCTTTTAGGCTGACGCCATGCCCCCGGCCAAGAAGCGCACCCGCAGCTACGACCCCGCCAAGATCCGCACGGCCGTGTTCGCCCAGTTCGGGAACGTACGGCAGGCCGTCCGCGCCCTCGGCCCCGAGCAGTTGGCGCGGCAGACGCGGCTCGGTGACTGGACGGTCAGGGAGCTGGCGGCGCACGTGACGCTGGCAGTGGAGAGCGTCAGCCGCAACCTCGACCGCGAGGAGCCGGCGAAGCCTGAGCTCGCCCTCCTGGACTGGCCCTTCGCCACCGCCGCCCGCGCCGCCGGCATCGCCGACGACACCCGGCAGCTCGCCGAGGCCCACCCCGACCTCGACGCCCTCTACGCCTGCACCGGGGAGAGCCTCACCGAGAAGCTGGCGGACGCCCCCGGCACCCGCCTGCTCGCCACACGCACCGGCGCCATGACCCTCGCCGACTACCTGGTCACCCGCACCGTCGAACTCGTCGTCCACACCGACGACCTCAACGCCGCCGTCCCCGGCCTGGACATCCCCTACGACCGTCAGGCCCTCGCCGCCTGCACCCGGCTGCTCGCCGACGCGCTGGCGGCTAAGGCACCCGGGGGCTCGACGGAGGTACGGGTTCCGCCGTACGCCGTGGTGCAGTGCGTCGAGGGCCCGAGGCACACCCGGGGCACCCCGCCCAACGTCGTCGAGACGGACCCGCTGACCTGGATCCGGCTGGCGACCGGACGGCTGGACTGGGCACAGGCGCTCCGGGACGCCCAGGTCAGCGCCAGCGGGGAGCGGGCGGATCTGTCGGCCCACCTGCCGCTCATGGCATAGGCGCTCAGGCAGCAGAAGGAACACGCGCGCCGTAAGGGGAACCGATCCCCCCGGGTCCCCCGTCGAAGTGGCATGGACAGGCAGAAGCAGCGCATGACCCTGACGGCCGCCGCCATGCTCGTCCCGCTCATGGCGGGCTGCGGCAACGAGAAGGCGGACAGCGGCAGTGGTTCGGTCGGTGCCGAGCAGCCGGTGACGGGCGTGCGGTGGAGCGTGGACAGCGTCACCACGGACGGCAGGACCCACAAGGCCCCGACCGGCGCCCACGTGACCATCGACAAGGGCCGGGCCGAGGGCAGCTTCGGCTGCAACAAGTTCGGCGCCGAGGCCACCGTCGACGGCGACCGCATCCGGCTCAGCAAGACCATGGCCACGGAGATGGCCTGCGAGAACAAGCCGATGGAGTTCGAGGAGACCCTCGCCCGCACCCTCTCCGACCGGGAGTTCAAGGCCCGGGTGGACGGCGAGCGCCTCACCCTGACGACCGACCAGGGGGACACCGTCCGCCTGACCGAGGCCGAGGACGCCCCGCTGAGCGGCACCAAGTGGACCGTCACGACCCCGCGGACCGACGGCCGCGCCCACCTCACCTTCGACGAGAAGAAGGGCACCGTCGCCGGCAGCCTCGGCTGCAACAAGGTCAACGCCGAGGCCACCGTCCGCGACGGCCATATCACCCTCGGCCCCCCGTCCACGACCCGAATGATGTGCGAAGACTCACTCATGTCCGACGAGAAGGCCCTGCTGCGACTTTTCGACGGGAAGCTGAAGTACGGAGTCGATCACCAAACTCTGACGCTGACCAGCGAAAACGGCACGAGTGTCCGAGCCGTCGCCGAGCAGTGATCCACTGAAAAGTCCGGTATCCCCAATTCGGACCAGTGGACGACCTCGCCTACACTCGGTGGCGTGCCACGTGGTGACGGACGACTCAACCACGACCTGCTCCCCGGTGAGAAGGGCCCCCAGGATGCTTGCGGCGTCTTCGGTGTCTGGGCTCCGGGCGAAGAGGTCGCCAAGCTCACGTACTTCGGGCTCTACGCCCTCCAGCATCGAGGCCAGGAATCCGCGGGAATCGCGGTCAGCAACGGCTCACAGATCCTCGTCTTCAAGGACATGGGCCTGGTTTCCCAGGTCTTCGACGAGACCTCGCTCGGTTCGCTCCAGGGTCACATCGCGGTCGGTCACGCCCGCTACTCGACCACCGGCGCCTCCGTGTGGGAGAACGCCCAGCCGACGTTCCGTGCGACCGCGCACGGCTCCATCGCGCTCGGCCACAACGGCAACCTCGTCAACACCGCCCAGCTCGCCGAGATGGTCGCCGACCTGCCCAAGCAGGAGGGCGGCCGTACCCCGCGCGTCGCGGCCACCAACGACACCGACCTGCTCACCGCGCTCCTCGCGGCCCAGGTCGACGAGGACGGCAAGCCGCTGACCATCGAGGAAGCGGCCGGCCAGGTCCTTCCGCAGGTGCGCGGCGCCTTCAGCCTCGTCTTCATGGACGAGAACACCCTCTACGCGGCCCGCGACCCGCAGGGCATCCGCCCGCTGGTCCTCGGCCGTCTTGAGCGCGGCTGGGTCGTCGCCTCCGAGTCCGCCGCCCTCGACATCTGCGGCGCCTCCTACGTCCGCGAGATCGAGCCGGGCGAGTTCGTCGCCATCGACGAGAACGGCCTGCGCGCGTCGCGATTCGCGGATGCGAAGCCCAAGGGCTGTGTCTTCGAGTACGTGTACCTGGCCCGCCCGGACACCGACATCGCCGGCCGGAACGTCTACCTCTCCCGCGTGGAGATGGGCCGCAAGCTCGCGAAGGAAGCCCCGGTCGAGGCCGACCTGGTGATAGCGACCCCGGAGTCCGGCACCCCGGCGGCCATCGGCTACGCCGAGGCCTCGGGCATCCCCTTCGGTGCCGGCCTGGTGAAGAACGCCTACGTCGGACGTACGTTCATCCAGCCCTCGCAGACCATCCGCCAGCTGGGCATCCGCCTGAAGCTGAACCCGCTGAAGGAAGTCATCAAGGGCAAGCGCCTGGTCGTCGTCGACGACTCGATCGTGCGCGGCAACACCCAGCGGGCCCTGGTCCGCATGCTCCGCGAGGCGGGCGCAGCCGAGGTCCACATCCGGATCTCCTCACCGCCCGTGAAGTGGCCCTGCTTCTTCGGCATCGACTTCGCCACCCGCGCCGAGCTCATCGCCAACGGCATGACGATCGAGGAGATCGGCACCTCGCTGGGCGCCGACTCCCTGGCGTACATCTCCATCGACGGCATGATCGAGGCGACCACCATCGCCAAGCCGAACCTGTGCCGCGCCTGCTTCGACGGCGAGTACCCGATGGACCTCCCGGACCCCGAGCTGCTCGGCAAGCAGCTCCTGGAGACGGAGCTGGCCGCCGGCCCGGCCGCCACGGCCGCCGCCGACGCGATCCGCCGCCCGTAGGCAGCCCGCAATACCTGCTGTACGACACGAAGGTTCTCATTAGCCATGTCTGAGACAACTGGTGCCAGCTACGCAGCCGCGGGCGTCGACATCGAAGCGGGCGACCGCGCCGTCGAGCTGATGAAGGAGTGGGTGAAGAAGGCCCAGCGCCCCGAGGTCCTCGGCGGCCTCGGCGGCTTCGCCGGCCTCTTCGACGCCTCCGCCCTGAAGAACTACGAGCGGCCCCTGCTCGCCTCGGCCACGGACGGCGTCGGCACCAAGGTCGACATCGCCCGCCGGCTGGGCGTCTACGACACCATCGGCCACGACCTGGTCGCCATGGTCATGGACGACATCGTGGTGTGCGGCGCCGAGCCGCTGTTCATGACCGACTACATCTGTGTGGGCAAGGTCCACCCCGAGCGTGTCGCCGCCATCGTCAAGGGCATCGCCGAGGGCTGTGTGCTGGCCGGCTGCGCCCTGGTGGGCGGCGAGACGGCCGAGCACCCGGGCCTGCTGGGGGAGGACGACTTCGACGTCGCCGGTGCCGGTACGGGCGTCGTGGAGGCCGACCGGCTGCTCGGCGCGGATCGTATCCGGACGGGTGACGCGGTGGTCGCCATGGCGTCCTCCGGTCTTCACTCGAACGGATACTCCCTCGTCCGGCATGTCCTGCTGAACCAGGCCGGCCTCGCCCTGGACACCCACATCGACGAGCTCGGCCGCACCCTCGGCGAGGAACTGCTGGAGCCGACGAAGATCTACTCGCTGGACTGCCTGGCCCTGATGCGCACCACCGAGGTGCACGCCTTCAGCCACGTCACCGGCGGCGGACTCGCGGCCAACCTCGCCCGGGTCATCCCGGACGAGCTGCACGCGATCGTCGACCGCTCCACCTGGGCCCCGGGCCCGGTCTTCGACCTCGTCGGCCGGACGGGCAGCGTCGAGCGCCTGGAGCTGGAGAAGACCCTGAACATGGGCGTCGGCATGATCGCGATCGTGCCGCAGGAGTCCACGGACGTGGCCCTGGCGACCCTGGCCGACCGTGGCGTGGACGCCTGGGTGGCAGGCGAGATCACGGACCGGGGCGAGCACACCACCGGCGCCGCCCTGATCGGTGACTACGCGAACTGAGGCACGGAGGGCCGTAACCCTGCGGGCAGCACAGAACCCGGTCGGTGACCGAAGTCACCGACCGGGTAAATGCTCAGTGCAAGGTCAAGCGCCGCGACGGTGCTGCGAAGACTGGTCGTCCTCGTCCTCATCGTCGTCCTCGTAGAGGTCGGCGTACCGTGCGTACAGGTCGTCGTCCTGATCATCGTCCTCGAACGGCCCGCCGTTAGGCGGCTGCGGATTCGAAGGCGATGCACCCAGCTCCTCGGCCAGGCGTGAGAGGTCAGTCCCACCGCTGTTGTACTTCAGCTGGCGGGCGACCTTCGTCTGCTTGGCCTTGGCCCGGCCGCGCCCCATGGCTCGACCCCCTCAACGACGGGGCTCGACGGCCCCAGAGTCTTGACACGCGTTCATGGTCCGGCACGGACTCTCCGCGGAGAGACCGGTCCGTAGGGCTTCCACGGTACCTGAGCCCGCGCCCATACGGTACGTCGCCCGCATGACGTGCCCGCGCCCAGGACCTTCGAGGCGCCCCGTCCTCGCTGGTCAACCGCGATTTTAACCACTTATCGGCGGTCGACCCGCCGGTAGAAGTGAGAGTTCTCTCTAACTGCCCACCGACGGGTACCGGCCAAACGTACGAGGACGCTTTCGAATCAGCGCGCCCGGCGGGCCATGGCCGCGTCGTGCATGCGCTGCTCGGCGATCCGGTCGGCCGCTGCAGCCGGCGGAATGCCGTCGTCCTTCGCACGTGCGAATATGGCCAGCGTGGTGTCGAAGATCTTCGCCGCCTTCGCCTTGCACCGTTCGAAGTCGAAGCCGTGCAACTCGTCGGCCACCTGGATGACACCGCCGGCGTTCACCACGTAGTCCGGCGCGTAGAGCATCCCGCGGTCGGCGAGGTCCTTCTCCACGCCCGGGTGGGCGAGCTGGTTGTTGGCGGCGCCGCAGACCACCTCGGCGGTCAGCACCGGCACGGTGTCGTCGTCCAGCGCCCCGCCCAGCGCGCAGGGGGCGTAGATGCCCAGACCGTCGATGCGGATCAGCTCGTCGGTGTCCTGCACGGCCATGACGTCCCGGTGCCGCTCGGTGATCCGCCGTACGGCGTCCTCGCGCACGTCAGTGACGAAGACCTCGGCGCCCTCCTTCACCAGGTGCTCCACCAGGTGGTGGCCGACCTTGCCGACGCCGGCGATGCCGACCCGCTTCGCGCGCAGCGAGGGGTCGCCCCACAGGTGCTGCGCGCAGGCCCGCATGCCCTGGTAGACGCCGTAGGCGGTGAGGACGGAGGAGTCCCCGGCGCCGCCGTGCTCCGGGGAGCGGCCGGTGGTCCAGCGGCACTCGCGGGCCACGACGTCCATGTCGGCGACGTACGTGCCGACGTCGCAGGCGGTGACGTACCGGCCGCCGAGGGAGGCGACGAACCGGCCGTAGGCGAGGAGCAGCTCCTCGGTCTTGATCCGCTCCGGGTCGCCGATGATCACGGCCTTGCCGCCGCCGTGGTCGAGACCGGCCATGGCGTTCTTGTACGACATCCCGCGGGCGAGGTTCAGCGCGTCGGCGACGGCCTCGGCCTCGTTCGCGTACGGGTAGAAGCGCGTACCGCCGAGCGCGGGGCCCAGGGCGGTGGAGTGGATGGCGATGACGGCCTTGAGGCCGCTCGCGCTGTCCTGGCAGAGCACGACTTGCTCATGACCGCCCTGGTCCGAGTGGAACAGGGTGTGCAGTACATCAGCAGGTGCGCCGGTTACGTCGGTCACTGTGGTGACTCCTGAGTAAATTGCGGCGGGTGGAGACCAGCTCCCGTGCGGGTGGCGGGGCTGTTGAGCACGAGATTAGAGCCTGGTGGGCCCGTCGGCCGCACAGTGCTCAGGATCACCTCCGACCGGAGTACACCCGTGCGACGATTTGCATAGATTTCCCGCGCGTTTGTGAGTGGGTTCCGCAGGTTTTCGCGACGATGGGCGGGGGAGGGAGCAGGCGTGCCCAAGGTGTCCTCGGTGATCGTCCCCTACGCGACCTATCTGCGCGTGTACGAACCGCTGGCCGCCTTCCCGGAACCGGAGCGCAGCCACTGGGCCCGCTACGCCCGCCGTCCGGACCGTCCCTCGTACCAGGACGAACTGCGCCGCGCCCTGGCCGACTTGGCGCCCACCCCACCGGTCCTGGTGCCGGTGCACGAGAGCCAGGACGCTTTCGTCCTGGACGTGGACGGCGTCGTCTGTGTCTGCCCCTGGCGCACCCGGCTGCGCGGCTGGCAGGCCCTGGAGGAGCTCTCCGAGGAGCTGCCGCCGCCGGTCCTGGACGCGGTCCTGCCGCCCTTCCTGCGCCGCCAGGCGGCCCAGGACTACGAGCGCTGGCTGGCGGAGAACCCGGACGCCCGGCCGTGGATCCGGACGGCGACCTGGCAGGTGCCGATCAACTGGTTCGTGCTGGTCGCCGACGAGGAGCGCGAGTACGACAAGGGCGACAGCGTGGACAGCCCGCCGGTGCTGCGCTACCGCACACCCATGGTCCAGGCCCGGCGGCGCGTCGCCCGGGGCCTGCGGGCGCTGAAGGAGGCCATGGACGAGGGGCCGCTGATCGACGGCCTGGTGGACGTCGGGCGCTGGCTGGAGGAGTTCCACCCGCGCTCGCTCGTGGAGCTGGACTACGGCGGCCTGGTGCACGCCGTGCCGACCGGGGCGCTGGAGGGCGACCACTCGGCCGCGGACGTGGCCGAGGGCATCGCGGCGCTGCGCCGCGGCGACGGGGCGGCCGCCGGGGAGGCGTACGCACGTCTGGTGGAGCGGTGGCGTTCCGTGCGGGATCTGCGGTCGGCGAACTGACCTCTGACCTTCGGTCCCTACGGACCGCTCGCGGTCGGTCACGAACAGGCGTTTGACGTACCGCCCGTTTTGGGGTTTCGTCCTCGCACCGACGTTCCTGAAGTGCACTCCGCGTTTCCTGACGCTTTGTCAACAACGGACGTAGGTCCCGATCCGGGCGTACCTCCCAAGTAGGCCAAACGTGACGGACTGCACGTACATGGCCCTTGCGCCCCTTGCCCCTCCTCATGCCAAAATAGGACAAGGAGTCCGGGGGGCTCCTTCCGTCCCGTTGTGCTGCATTGTGGACGGAATCTCAGCATTGCACGCTTTGGGGGGTCTGGTGACTCCTGATTGTCCTGTGACTGATCGTCACAGTGGCGTGACTGTCCGCTATGGCATGGTCCATCGGCTTCCGTCGCTGATGAACACCTGGGAGGGCAATTCCATCGGTTTGGCCGACGCGGCTGGACAGATGGTGTAGTTGTAGTGCCGAGGACAAGCCGTTCGTCCTATAACCGACTCGACTCGCGTCCGCCATTTCGGGCAACGCGGGTCAAGGTGCAGAATTTAGAGGAAAGAACCGAGAAGGTTCGGTTCTCCCGAGGAGGCCGCTCATGACCGCTCGCACCCCTGATGCCGAGCCGCTGCTGACCCCGGCTGAGGTCGCCACCATGTTCCGCGTCGACCCCAAGACGGTCACGCGGTGGGCGAAGGCCGGCAAGCTCACGTCGATCCGAACGCTCGGCGGGCATCGCCGCTACCGCGAGGCAGAGGTCCGTGCTCTGCTCGCGGGCATTCCGCAGCAGCGCAGCGAGGCCTGAACAACTGAATAACCGGGCAAACCGGCTGGTCCCCCATCAGCCGAGAGGTCCGGAACCACGGCTCCAAGCGACGCGGGTCCTGCCCCAACAGGCCCCACGCCCACGCCAGTCAGAGCTATCCAGGCATATAACAGGGTGCGTCGTCGGTCGCGCTGGACTCCGCCGGGTCCAGCGCGACCTTTTTGTGCGCCGGCTGTCGGCCTGCTGAGCCCAGTTGTGAGCGGCCTTGTCGGAGTCTGGGGAGGGGTGTCGGATCCCCTGTGTGCAGCACCGTCGAAGGGGTGCAATTGCACATATTAAATTGACCTGTTGTAGGCGGGGTGTAAGTACCGCACATTCCAAAACTCATGCAGTGACACCCGTCACATACCAAGCGGCTTGTTAGCTCCGCCGCGGGTGCGTTAGTGGAACCATCGGCTCCAGCGCCCCGCGTACGAACGGGTGTTGAGGCCGGCCTTCGGTCAGGCTCGCGCCGGACTCTCGTTCTCGACGGCCCCCTGGGAGGCCTGGGCGGTGCGAGGGGCGGACTGGGCGGACTCCATCGCCAGGCGCAGCAGGTGATGGCAGATCGGACAGTGGCGAGTGAGATGCCGGTACGACGACGCGGCCGCCAGGTGCGCGCGGAGCAGGGCCCGCGTCTCATGCCTAGCCGATGCCGCCATACGCCACCTCCAGAAGGCCGAACGGGGAACGGCCCTGGTTTCTGGGTACCGAGGGAACGACAGGCCGTCAAGACGGCGTGAAGGACCGGGAAGGGGCATCTCGCAGGTCAGGGGCGCACAAAGGAGCCTGGGCGCGGCGGGGTTCGGGCAACCGAAAGAGCCCGGATCCGAAGATCCGGGCTCTTTCACTTGCGGTCCTGACGGGATTTGAACCCGCGGCCTCCACCTTGACAGGGTGGCGAGCACTCCAAACTGCTCCACAGGACCAGGTTTCGCGGCGCCATTCGTGCGTTGCGCTGCGAGAAGAGACTGTACAGGAGGGTGGGTCCCTGGTCGAACTCACTCTGCGTGCGCACGCCGTTACGGCACCGCCGCGTCGATCGCCTTCACGATCCGCTTGTCGGAGACGGGGTACGCCGTGCCCAGCGCGTGGGCGAAGTAGCTGACCCGGAGTTCCTCGATCATCCAGCGGATGTCGAGGACCGACGACGGCACCGGCCGGCCCTGCGGCATCTGCTCCAGGAGCCAGGCGTACTCGTCCTGCATCTCGTGGACCTTCTGCATCCGCGTGGTGTCCCGCTGGACGTTCGTCGGCATCTGCGTCAGACGCCGGTCCGCTGCCACCAGGTAGCGCATCAGGTCCGGCATGCGGCGCAGGCCTGCCTCCGTCACGAAGCCGGGCTTCACGAGGGCGTCCAGCTGCCTCCGTACGTCCTGGAGGTTCGGCAGCAGCGCGGGGCTGCGTACGGCCTTCAGGCGGCGTTCACAGGACTGCCAGGCGGCCAGGACCTGCTGCACCTGGCCCACTGTGCGGACGGTCGTGTCGACGATCTCGGCGCGCACCTTGTCGTACAGCTTGCGGTACGACTCCTCGTCCCACGCCGGTCCGCCGAAGTCCGCGATCAGTTTGTCGGCGGCCGCCATCGCGCAGTCGTCGAACAGCGCCTGTATGGAGCCGTGCGGATTTGCGGACAGCGCCAGCTTCTGCGCGTTCGTCAGCTTCTCGGAGGCGAACTTGGCCGGGTTGACCGGGATGTTGCGCAGGATCAGGCGGCGGGTGCCCTTCCACATGGCCTGCTGCTGCTCGGCCTCCGTGTCGAAGAGGCGTACGGAGACCGTGTCGCCGTCGTCGACCAGCGCCGGGTACGCCTTCACCGGCTGGCCGGCTCGCCGGGTCTCGAAGACGCGGGTGAGGGTGCCGATCGTCCAGTCCGTGAGGCCCTTGCGCTCCAGGGACTCGCCGCCCTGGCGTTCCGCCGTGGCGGCCGCCGCCTGGGAGAGGGCTTTGCGGGCCTTCGGCCGGAGCCTGAGCTTCAGCGCCTGAAGGTCCTTGTCCTCGGCGAGCTTGCGGCGCCGCTCGTCGACGATCCGGAACGTGACCTTGAGGTGGTCGGGGACCTTGGACCAGTCGAAGTCGTCCGCCTCGAAGGGCACGCCCACCATGCGCCGCAACTCGCGGGTCATGGTCGTGGTGAGCGGCTCCTGGAGGGGCACCGCGCGGTCGAGGAACGCCTTCGCGTAGTTCGGCGCGGGCACGTAGTTGCGGCGGATCGGCTTGGGCAGGGACCGGATGAGCTCCGTGACGAGCTCCTCCCGCAGGCCCGGGATCTGCCAGTCGAAGCCCTCGTCCGTGACCTGGTTGAGGACCTGGAGCGGGATGTGGACGGTCACGCCGTCGGCGTCCGCGCCCGGCTCGAACTGGTACGTCACACGGAACTTGAGGTTCCCCTGGCGCCAGGAGTCCGGATAGTCGTCCTTGGTGACCTCGCCCGCCTTCTCGTTGATGAGCATCTCGCGCTCGAAGTCGAGGAAGTCGGGCTGCTCGTGCCGCTTGTGCTTCCACCAGGAGTCGAAGTGGGCGCCGGAGACGACGTGTTCGGGGATCCGCTGGTCGTAGAAGTCGAACAGCGTCTCGTCGTCGACCAGGATGTCCCGGCGCCGGGCCCGGTGCTCCAGCTCCTCGACCTCGGTGAGGAGTCTGCGGTTGTCCGAGAAGAACTTGTGGTGCGTGCGCCAGTCGCCCTCGACGAGCGCGTTCCGGATGAACAGCCCGCGGCTGATCTCCGGGTCGATCCGGCCGTAGTTGACCTTCCGCTGCGCCACGATCGGCACGCCGTAGAGCGTGACCTTCTCGTACGCCATCACCGCGGCCTGGTCCTTCTCCCAGTGCGGTTCGCTGTACGTGCGCTTGAGGAGGTGGCCGGCGAGGGGTTCAACCCACTCGGGCTCGATCTTGGCGTTGACGCGGGCCCAGAGGCGGGACGTCTCGACGAGTTCGGCGGACATCACGAAGCGCGGGGGCTTCTTGAAGAGGGCCGAGCCGGGGAAGATCGCGAACTTGGCGTTGCGGGCGCCCAGATACTCGTTCTTCCCGGTGCCTCTCCCGCTTTCCGCCCCGGCGTCCTTCACGTCCTTCATGCCGATGTGGGACAGCAGGCCAGCGAGGAGGGAGACGTGGATGCGGTCGGCCGGGGCGTCGTCCTCGCTGAGGTGGATGCCCATCTGTTTCGCGACCGTGCGCAACTGGCTGTAGATGTCCTGCCATTCGCGGATGCGAAGGAAGTTGAGGTACTCCTGCTTGCACATCCGGCGGAAGGAGGACGAACCGCGCTCCTTCTGCTGCTCGCGGATGTAGCGCCAGAGGTTGAGGTAGGCCAGGAAGTCGCTGGTCTCGTCCTTGAAACGGGCGTGCTGCTGATCGGCCTGGGTCTGCTTGTCGGCGGGGCGTTCGCGCGGGTCCTGGATGGACAGCGCGGCGGCTATGACCATGACCTCGCGCACGCAGCCGTTCTTGTCCGCCTCCAGGACCATCCGGGCCAGGCGCGGGTCGACGGGCAGCTGGGCGAGCTTGCGGCCGGTGTCGGTGAGCCGTTTGCGGGGATCCTTCTGCGCCGGGTCGAGGGCGCCCAGCTCCTGGAGGAGCTGCACGCCGTCGCGGATGTTGCGGTGGTCCGGCGGGTCGATGAAGGGGAACTTCTCGATGTCGCCGAGGCCGGCCGCGGTCATCTGGAGGATGACGGAGGCGAGGTTCGTACGGAGGATCTCCGCGTCCGTGAACTCCGGGCGGGCGTTGAAGTCGTCCTCGCTGTAGAGGCGGATGCAGATGCCGTCCGACGTACGGCCGCAGCGGCCCTTGCGCTGGTTGGCGCTGGCCTGGGAGACCGGCTCGATGGGGAGGCGCTGGACCTTGGTGCGGTGGCTGTAGCGGGAGATGCGGGCGAAGCCCGGGTCGATGACGTACTTGATGCCCGGGACGGTGAGGGAGGTCTCGGCGACGTTCGTGGCCAGAACGATCCTGCGTCCGGTGTGCGGCTGGAAGACGCGGTGCTGTTCGGCGTGGGAGAGCCGGGCGTAGAGAGGCAGGATCTCCGTGAAGCGGTAGTTCTTCTTGGTCAGGGCGTCGGCCGTGTCCCGGATCTCCCGCTCGCCGGAGAGGAAGACCAGGATGTCGCCCTGGCCCTCCTTCTGGAGTTCCTCGACGGCGTCGACGATCGCGGTGATCTGGTCGCGGTCGGCGTCGTCGCCGTCCTCCTCCAGGAGCGGCCGGTAGCGGACCTCCACGGGGTACGTACGGCCGCTGACCTCGACGATCGGGGCGTCGCCGAAGTGCCGGGAGAAGCGCTCGGGGTCGATGGTGGCCGAGGTGATGACGACCTTGAGGTCGGGTCGCTTCGGCAGCAGCTGGGCGAGGTAGCCCAGCAGGAAGTCGATGTTGAGGGAGCGCTCGTGGGCCTCGTCGATGATGATCGTGTCGTAGGCGCGCAGCTCGCGGTCGGTCTGGATCTCGGCGAGCAGGATGCCGTCCGTCATGAGCTTGACGAAGGTGGCGTCCGGGTCGACCTGGTCGGTGAAGCGGACCTTCCAGCCGACGGCCTCGCCCAGCGGGGTGTCCAGCTCCTCCGCCACGCGCTCGGCGACGGTACGGGCGGCGATACGGCGGGGCTGGGTGTGCCCGATCATGCCGCGGACCCCGCGCCCGAGCTCCATACAGATCTTCGGGATCTGCGTGGTCTTACCGGAACCGGTCTCACCGGCGACGATCACGACCTGGTGGTCGCGGATGGCGTCGGCGATCTCGTCCTTCTTCTGGCTGACCGGCAGCTGCTCGGGATACGTGATGTCGGGTACGCGGCTGCGTCGCCCGGTCATCCGCTCCTCGGCCTTGCCGAGCTCGGCCTCGATCTCGGCCAGCACGGCGGCCCGGGCCTCCGGCTTACGGATCTTGCGCGCACCTTCGAGCCTGCGCCCGAGCCGGTGCGCGTCGCGCAGGGACAGCTCGGTCAGGCGGGAGGCGAGGGCGCCGAGGGCGGGGGCGGATTGCGTAGACATACGCGATCCAGGATCTCATCCCGCGGATTTTCGTGGCTAACGCTTTTGTCTCCGGCGGTTTGGCCGGGTCACGCGCCCTTTCGGACCTCTGGGGGGGGAAGGCAAAGCGAAGCCCCCGTCGAGATCTCGACGGGGGCTTCCGTTGTGGCTGGGGCCGGGGTCGAACCGGCGACCTTCCGCTTTTCAGGCGGACGCTCGTACCAACTGAGCTACCCAGCCACGAGGTTTCACGTGAAACCTCAGCGGTCCTGACGGGATTTGAACCCGCGGCCTCCACCTTGACAGGGTGGCGAGCACTCCAAACTGCTCCACAGGACCAAGCGTGTCGTACGACAGTGTCGCACAGGGTGGTGCGTGCCCCCAACGGGATTCGAACCCGTGCTACCGCCTTGAAAGGGCGGCGTCCTAGGCCGCTAGACGATGAGGGCTATCGGCCCGCCTGGGCGCTTCTCAGCGCGTCGGGGACGTGAGAAGCATATGGGATGGCGGGAGCTATCGCCAAAACGGTTTAGGAGGAGGGCGTCGGGGACGCCGACGGGGACTGTGTCGTGGGAGTGGTCGGGGACTGGGTGGCGCCGGGCTGGTTCTCCGCCGGGAGGTGGCGGCTGACCTCGGCCGTCGTGAGGCCGAGGCCGCCCAGTTCGATCTCGTCCCAGGCCTGGAGGTGGCGGGTGTCCCGGTCGAAGTACAGGATCGACGCCTCGATGGGGTCCGGGTGCTTGCCCTCGATGGCGCGCAGGCCGCTGCCGCCCGTGGAGCCCTCGATACGGAGTCGGGTGCCGTACTTCAGGACTTCCATCTCGTCGTGGTGGACGTGGCCGGCCAGCACCAGCGGTACCTCGCCGTCGACCTCGCGGGCCGCCGACGGCTCGTGGGCGATGGCGATGTCCACCGGGGTTCCGGCCGTGCGCTGGTCGCGCAGGGCCGTGGCCAGGCGGGCGCCGGCCAGCTCCTGGGACTGCTCGTTGCCCGGCTGCTTCGAGCGGTCCGGGGTGAACTGCGGGTCGCCGATGCCCGCGAAGCGCAGGCCCTTGATCGTCTTGGCCCGGCCGCCGTCCAGGACGTGGACGTTCTTCAGGCCCTCCAGATAGCGCTGGGTGATCATCGAGTCATGGTTGCCGCGGACCCAGACGTAGGGGGCCCCGAGGTCCTCGATGGGGTCCAGGAAGCCGTTCTCGGCGGCCGTGCCGTGGTCCATCGTGTCGCCCGAGTCGACGATCACGTCCACCTTGTACTGCTCCACCAGCGAGGCGATGATCTTCCAGCTCGCCGGGTTCAGGTGGATGTCGGAGACGTGCAGGACCCGGATGGTGGAGGGGTCGGGCGCGTAGACCGGGAGGGTCGAGGTGGCGTCGTAGAGCTTGGTCACGTTGGTGACCAGGCGGGCCAATTCCTTCTGGTAGACGTCGAATTCGGTGACGATGCTGCGCGCGTTGCCGACCAGGGAGGGGGCCGAGGTGAGGAGTCCGGAGAACTTGGGCTCCAGGACGGAGTCGGGGTGCCAGGTGGCGTAGGCCGTGCCGCCCGATGCGGCGAGGAGGGTGAGGGCGAGGCCGCCGGCGGCCAGGGCGCGGCGGGGGCGGCGGTAGACCGCGAGGCCGAGTGCGGTGGCGCCGCCGACGACGGCGACGCTCGAGCGGACGGCCAGGTCGAGAGTGCCGCGCCCGACGTCCTCGGTGACCTCGTCCTGGAGGCCGGAGAGCCGCTCGGGGTGGTCGACCAGGACCTGGGAGCGGACCGGGTCGAGCTGGTCGACGTTCACGTCCAGGCGGACCGGGGCGATGTGGCTGTCCAGCTGGAGGGCGCCCAGGGGCGAGATGTTGATCTTTGTGCCGCCGGTGAAGGAGGGGCGCAGGGTCATGGTGGTGTTCATGGGGCCGACCGGGACCCGGACATTGCCCACGACCAGGAGGCCCAGCCAGGCGCCGAGGAGGACCACGGCCACGAGTCCCACCGCCCGGGACCACGGGTGCGGCTGCGGCACGAGCTCGATCGTGGCCGGGGCCTGACGGGAGCGGTAGCGGCGGGCGAGGGTGTGCGGGGCCTTGCGGATCGGGTTCAGGACACTCAGGACTGCGGCGGGGACGCGGGCCATTGGTCCCGTATGCCCAAGTAGCGGGCCGGATATGCGGCGCCGGAAGGCTCTCGTTCGGCTGTGTCGTGGCCGACAATGGGCCTGTGCTGGAGATGACGCGCGAGGAGTTCGAGGAACTGGTCGCCGAGGCGCTCGACCGGATCCCGCCGGAGTTGACGCGACTGATGGACAACGTCGCGGTGTTCGTCGAGGACGATCCGCCGTCGGACGATCCCGAGCTGCTCGGGCTGTACGAGGGGACTCCGCTGACCGACCGGGGCGAGTGGTACGCCGGTGTGCTGCCGGATCGCATCACCATCTACCGGAATCCGACGTTGCGGATGTGCGAGTCGCGGGAGGACGTCGTCGCCGAGACGGAGATCACGGTGGTGCACGAGATCGCGCACCACTTCGGCATCGACGACGCGCGCCTTCACGCCCTGGGTTACGGCTGAGCGGGTTGTGAGCACGGGGCGCGTGTCCTCTTGTGGGCGGCGGGAGTTGGAGGTGTTGACTCCATCACCCTTCCCGGAGGTGGCCCCGTGCGCCCCTTGTACGTACCCGTCCGTCTGGCCGCCACGGTCGTGGCCGTCGCCGCTGCCGCCGGCTGCATGAGCGTCGGCGACGACGACGCGGGCGGGAGCGTCAAGCCGTCGCACTCCGCCGGGCAGCCCGGTGGTGAGGCGCCCGACGGTGGCTCGGCGGTGTCGGGCGGCGGTACCGGGCTCGGTGCGGCGGCCGACGGCGAGCGCGGGCGCGGCAAGGGCAAGAAGGGCGAGAAGGGCAAGGGCGGTGAGCCGGGGGAGTCGGCGGCTCCCGGGGTGTCGCCGTCCGCCGTGGTGAGCGCGTCCGCGCCGGGGCGCGAGAAGCCGGGCAAGCTGGCCAGGCCGTCGCCGAAGCCGCCGAAGCCGCCGGCTCCGCCGGCGCCCACCCGGTCGGCCGATCCCGACCCATCGCCGACGCCGACCGAGGTGACGACCTCGCCGGAGCCGACGGACAAGCCGGAGCCGTCGTCGTCGGCGCACGAGCCGCCGGAGCCGCAGCTCGCCCAGCGGGAACCGGCACCGCAGGCGGGGTCGCCGGCGTAGGGCCGGGAGTGCGCAGTTGCGGCGGGTCGCCGCCGTCGGGCGGGGAGTGTGCCGTCGCGGCGGGAACATTTCCGGCCGGAGGTTGGTTGGGAGCGGTCGGGAGGCTTTCCGGTCGTCGGAGAGCATCCCGCTGTCTTCTGCGTAGTTCCGGTTTGCCTTGCGGGGCCCGGAGTGCGTATGGTGGCAGATCGTTTGATCCCATCTTGCCCGGCGCCACCGCAGAGCGCGCCGTGTGGCGCGTACTCTCTCCCTTGCCGTGGTGGACCGCATTGAGGCGGTCGTATTGCGAATCGCGAATCACGGAGTTGACGGGCGCGTGCCGACGAGACTCCGGAAGGTTTCGCATTCGCATGTCCATCACCAGTACTGATCACATCGTCCTGCCCGAGAACGAGGCAGCCGACGACGCCCCCGAGGTCACTTTCGCCGACCTCGGTCTGCCCGAGGGCGTCGTCCGCAAGCTCGCGCAGAACGGCGTGACCACCCCCTTCCCGATCCAGGCCGCCACCATCCCGGACGCCCTGCTCGGCAAGGACATCCTCGGCCGTGGCCGCACCGGCTCCGGCAAGACCCTCTCCTTCGGTCTGCCGGCCCTGGCCACGCTGGCCGGCGGCCGGACCGAGAAGCACAAGCCGCGGGCCGTCATCCTCACGCCGACGCGTGAACTCGCCATGCAGGTCGCCGACGCGCTCCAGCCCTACGGCGACGTCCTCGGCCTCAAGATGAAGGTCGTCTGCGGCGGTACGTCCATGGGCAACCAGATCTACGCCCTGGAGAAGGGCGTCGACGTCCTGGTCGCCACCCCGGGCCGGCTGCGCGACATCATCAACCGCGGCGCCTGCTCGCTGGAGAACGTGCAGATCGCCGTTCTCGACGAGGCCGACCAGATGTCCGACCTGGGCTTCCTGCCCGAGGTGACGGAGCTGCTGGACCAGGTGCCCGCGGGCGGTCAGCGGATGCTGTTCTCCGCGACCATGGAGAACGAGATCAAGACCCTCGTCGACCGGTACCTGAAGGACCCGGTCCACCACGAGGTGGACGCCGCCCAGGGCGCGGTGACGACCATGTCGCACCACATCCTCATCGTGAAGCCCAAGGACAAGGCGCCGGTCACCGCGGCCATCGCCTCCCGCAAGGGCCGCACGATCATCTTCGTCCGCACCCAGCTCGGCGCCGACCGAGTCGCCGAGCAGCTGCGCGACTCCGGTGTGAAGGCCGACGCGCTGCACGGCGGCATGACGCAGGGCGCGCGCACGCGGACCCTGGCCGACTTCAAGGACGGGTACGTCAACGTGCTCGTCGCGACCGACGTCGCGGCGCGCGGCATCCACGTCGACGGCATCGACCTGGTGCTGAACGTGGACCCGGCCGGCGACCACAAGGACTACCTGCACCGCGCGGGCCGTACGGCGCGTGCCGGCCGCACCGGCACGGTCGTGTCGCTGTCCCTGCCGCACCAGCGGCGCCAGATCTTCCGGCTGATGGAGGACGCGGGCGTCGACGCCACGCGCCACATCATCCAGGGCGGCGCGGCCTTCGACCCGGAGGTCGCCGAGATCACCGGTGCCCGGTCGATGACCGAGGTCCAGGCCGAGTCCGTGGGCAACGCCGCGCAGCAGGCCGAGCGCGAGGTCGCCCAGCTCACCAAGGAGCTGGAGCGGGCGCAGCGGCGTGCGAACGAGCTGCGTGAGGAGTCCGACCGGCTGCTCGCGCGGGTCGCTCGCGAGCGCGGCGAGGAGCCGCAGGCGGCGGTGTCCGAGGCGTCCGTGGAGGTTCCGGCCGACGTCGAGATCTCGGTGCCGGAGCAGCGGACCGCGCAGGACGCCGAGCGCGCCGAGGCTCCCGCGCCGTACGAGCGGCGGGAGCGGCGCGAGGAGCGCGGCGGGTCCGGACGTGACCGGTACGCCGACCGGGACCGCTCCTTCGAGCGTCGTGACGACCGTGGCGGCCGTTCCTCCGACCGCGACCGTGGTGGCCGTTCGTTCGAGCGCCGTGACGACCGTGGTGGCCGTTCCTTCGAGCGCCGTGACGACCGCGGTGGGTTCAACCGGGACCGTGACCGGGATCGTGACCGTGGTGGCCGTTCGTTCGAGCGTCGTGACGACCGTGGTGGTTTCCGCCGGGACGACCGGGCCGACCAGGGCGACCGGGGTGAGCGCGGGGGCTTCCGGCGTGACGACCGCGGCGGGCGTTCCTTCGAGCGTCGTGACGACCGCGGCGGCCGTTCCTTCGAGCGTCGTGACGACCGCGGCGGGCGTCCGTTCGAGCGTCGTGACGACCGCGGCGGCTTCCGCCGGGACGAGCGCGGTGGGCACCGCGGCAGCGACCGTCCCTTCAACCGGGACCGCCGGGACGACCGTCCGGGCTACCGTGCCGGCGGTCACGAGCGTCCGCACGGCCGTCGTGACGACCACCGTGGCGGCGGTTCCTTCGGCCGCCGTGAGGACAAGCCGCGCTGGAAGCGCAACGGCTGACACAGACGCGTGACGAGCGCCGCGGCCCTCTCCTACGGGCGGGCCGCGGCGCTTTGCCGTTGCGTCCCGCACGGGTGGATCCGCGGCCGTCACAGCGTCTGTTCCCCCCTCCGGCACGGCCGGGAACCGATACCCGATCGGAGACTCGGCCTCGTCCGGCTATGCTCGTGGGAGCAACATCGCCCGGGCCCTTAGCTCAATTGGCAGAGCAGTGGACTTTTAATCCATTGGTTGTGGGTTCGAGTCCCACAGGGCCTACCGCAAAACCCCAGGTCACCCAGGAGTGACCTGGGGTTTGTCCGTTATAGGCAAGTTCCATGATCGCTAGCTGGCCCGTAGCTGGCCCGAGGGTCAAAGGATCATGCTGAACATGCGAACGGCCCCCAGCTGGCGGGGATCCCAGCTGAGGGCCGTTCAACTCCCCTGGGGGGAAGGGGAGCGGGTGGCCGCCCCACGGGGGGCGGCCACCCTGCCCCGCCTCCGGTGTCCTCTCCGGGATTGCTCGCGGGGGAGGGTCCCACGAGCGATCCCAGCACCTTCGGCGGGCTCATCCCGCTACCGGCGCGGTCGGCGGCGCTGCCGGCACCGGGGGTCAGCGTCGCAGCGGCGCGGGGGCCGTCTGCCTGGGCACGGCCGGACGGCAGGGCTGTCGGTGGCGGTAGATCGTGATGCCGGGGCCGCTCGCCCCGTCGACCGACTGCTCGTCGAAGTCGTCGCCCTCGCGGAGCGGCTCGTCGCAGCGTGCGCAGATCATGCCCGGCTCCTTTCTCGGGTCGCCGCGGCCTGGCGCCAGGCCTGCCGGTACTCCGCTTGCAGCGGGTCGCGCCCGGCGCAGGGGAGGTTGAGGTTCCAGCCCTTCGCGTCCACGGCGCTGCACTCCGGACAGCGGATGCAGTGGTCCGCGAGGCGCACGAACGCCTCCTGCCACGGTGTCAGGGGTATGGCTTGCGGCGGGTTCTCGGTGATGCTGCTCATCTGCTGTCCCTCGCGGCTTGCGTGTCGGCGGCTTCCAGGTCCCCGGTCACCGGCTCGTCCCTAACTGCGCCCACAGCCCGCATTCGTCGGTGGTGAGCCCGGACGTTGTGGCGAGGCCGGTGATGATCTGCCAGCCGGGCCCGTGGCTGTAGAGCAGGGGAAGCGGGTCGGGTCCGAGTGCGGTGATGCGGACGCGCGGCCCGGCCGTCGACAGGGTCATGTCGACGGCCGAGGCGCCCGAGCTGAGGATCGCCACGTACAGCTCGTGTGCGACCGTCGGGGCGTCGGAGTGCCTCACGCGGCCAGCGACCCACAGGCGGACGTGGCGCGCCTCGATGGGCTCGGCCTTGAAGGGCTTCTGCCACGTCTGGCCCGACTCGGGCATAGCTGTCCCCCGCCGCCTAGTTCCTGCTTGCGGATAGTGGTTATCTGCTTACAGATTGGCGGGCGTGTTGGCGCCGGTCAAGTCAGTCACGGCACTATGTGTGCACAGAATCGGATGGATCACTGTGGGAGGTGGGCGCGGTGGCTGACCGCCAGGAGCAAGCCGAATACGTGCGGATCGCGGCGGAACTGCGCGCCCGCATCGACGCTGGCGACTACCCGCCCGGCGCGCAACTGCCGACGCTCCCCGAGCTGTCCGCTACCTACGGCGTATCGCAGACGACGGTCCGGCAGTCCCTCGGCATCCTGCGTGGGGAAGGCCTCATCGAGACCCGGGCCCGCGCCGGTACGCGCGTGCGCCCGCGGCCGCCCGTGCACCGCATGCCGGCCGACCGCTACCGGGCTGCGCCGGGAGCCAAGTCGACGCCGTACACCCGGGATCAGGGCATTGGTTGGAGTGAGTACCGGCTCGACAAGCGGTTCGAGCGGGTCCAGGCAGACACCGAGCTGGCCGCGCTGTTCGAGTGCGAGCCGGGTGAGGAACTGCTCGCACGGCACTTTGTGTTCTATGACAACGACCAGCCCACCCAGATGTCGACCAGCTATGTGCGGTGGTCCGACGTGGCCGGCACTCCGGTCGCCGACCCCATCAACGAGCCCTGGCCGGGCGGCACGAGGGCCCAGCTGGGAAGCCTCGGCATCCACGTTACGCAGATCACCGAGAGCTTCACGGCGGCCATGCCGACCGAGCTGGAGGCGGCCACACTCCGGATCGGTGCCGGCGTGCCCGTGCTCCGGTACACCCGCAGGCACATCGCCGACACCGGCCGGGTCGTCGAGGTCGCCCACCCGATCGTCAGGAGGGGCGACACGACGGTGGTCGACTTCCGTATCGACCTCGACGACTGACCCCAGACATGACGAAGCGGCCCCGCCCTCCCGGAGGAGAGCGGGGCCGCTTCACGAACATCATGGGTACTGGCGACGGTACGGATCGAGGCCTATGGAGAGCAGGTTGCCCTCGTCGCTCGGGCTCGGCTGTGGTGCACCGTCGCGGCGGCATATGAGGGCGTCAGGGTCCCAGCTCGGGGCCTGGAGGGAGTAGCCGTCGGGGCAGTCTGGGCCGGGCGGACCTTGGTCACCGCGAGGCCCCTGCTCCCCGCGGGGGCCCTGCTCTCCCTGCTCGCCGGGCGGTCCCTGCGGTCCCTCCGGTCCGGCCGGTCCCTGCGCGCCGTCCGCTCCGGGTGCACCGTCCTCCCCGGGTTCGCCGGGGTCGCCGTCCTGGCCGGGCGTGCCCGGTGCGCCATCGTCACCAGGCTGTCCGTCGGCGCCCGGCGAGCCGTCCTGCCCTGGCCTGCCGGGGTCGCCCTGCCGACCGGGTATGGGCACGGGCACCTCGGCCCGGTCGGGCAGGTCGTCCACGGCCACGGACGGATCGGGGGCGACGGGTGTCTGCCCCTCGCTCTTCACCTGCTCCCGCAGCTGCCGCACGTCGGTCGCGAGGGTGGAGACCGCCTCGCCTCTGCGGTTCGCCTCTGCGACCGCCTCCTGTCGTGCGGTCGCCTCGGCGTCGATGCGGCTCCACACGATGACCGCAGCCCCGGACAGGGCCAGCAGCCAGCAGAAGACGGCGATCCACCGCCAGCGCCCGGCGAGCGCCCGTTCTGCACGGGTCACGGTGGATCGCCTCCCAGGTTGATGAGTTGGATGCGAAGACGCGCGTTCTCTTCCCGGTCGGCGATGCGCTGCTCAAGCAGCTGCTCGATCCTCTGGTCCCGGGCTGTGAGCTGCTCGCGCAGCTTGTCGCGCTCTTCCTGAACTTGGTCGAGCTCCGCGTTCCAGCGGGTGGTCGCGTTCTCGCCACGCTTGCCGAGGTACGCCACCACGCTGCCGGACAGCACCCCGACGAGCGCGATCACGCTGCCGATGGTGGTGGCGTCCAAGGTGGCTCCCTACAGGTCGCGCGGCAGAGAGCGGGTCTGGGTCGGGCGGTTGGGCACGGCGTAGGTGATGCCCCACGCGCCGAGGACGGCCAGGGCGATGGTGACACCCTCGCCGGTGGTGATCACGCTGTCCTGTGCGGCGGTGAGGGCGGCCGCGGATCCGGCGGCGATGCCGGACACGACGGCCTTGGCGATGCGGGAGATCTTCATGGGTCAGGACTCCTTGGTGAGTGCGTCGCCGAGCTTGTCGAGGGCGGCCTGTGCGCCGGCCTCTGCTGCGGCCTTGATCTCGGCGGTGGTAAGTCCGCCGCCTTCGGCGAGCTTCGCCAGCACCGCGTCCCGGGCGGCGCCCTGGGCGAGCAGCTGCTTCGCCGCGTGTTCCAGTGCCTTGACCCGGGCCAGGGTCTCCCGCCCGGAGGCGGCGACCGTGTGGAGCGCGTACTTCGCCGTCCAGGTCCGGTTGCCCTCGTTCCAGTCGGCGTTGTTGTACGGCGGGGCGACGGCCGGGATGTGGTCGCCGTACCAGAACTTCTTGACGTCGGCGTCGGTCAGTGCCACGTCGTCCTCCTCGGTGGGTTTGCCGGTGGCCCGGGCGACGATCCCCGGGAACACGACCGTCCTGAACTGCTTGATGCGGGCCGGGCCCGGGCAGGCCGTGCCGGATGTCGACCACTGCGGGAACAGGCTGTGGTAGCCGAACCCCGGGTCGGAATGCGTGCGGCAGATCCGCAGCGGGACCCCGTGACGCTGGTGCATCCACACGCCGAGCCGGATGAGTTCCTCGACCTGCTCGTCGGTCCACGGGTCGCTCGCGCTGGTATTGGACGCGGTCTCGACGGACACGGCGCCCGTACCGTCGGGGCGCCGGTTGGCCTGCGCGTTGGCGTCCGCGCGGGTCTCCGTGCCGATGTACTGCGCAATGTCACCGTCGTAGCCGAGCCCGAAGTGGCTTTCGAGGGACGTCGAGTCGCGCCAGTACTCGTAAGTACGCCGAGGCGTCCACGGGCCGACGATGCTGTGAACGATGAGCTGGGTCGGCCGGATCGCGGGCTGTGCGTCCGATTCCGGTTGCAGCTCCATCTTGGTGGCTCGGGCGTACCAGGCCATGGGGCCTCCAGACATGAGAAAGGCCCCGGCCGGCGGGCTCGGGGCGGACGGTGTGCGGGGTCAGGCGACGCGTTTGAGGCGCCCGTAGCTGCCGGCGGCGACCTTGGTGGCGGTCGCGTTGCTGGTTTCCTGAGCCCAGGCCAGCGCGACGGTCCCGGCCGTTGAACCGGTGGTGATGAGGGCCTCGACGACGGCCAGGACCTGGTTGGAGGCGCTGTCACGGTCACCGAAGGTGGTGATCGTGCTGAAGTTGTGGACTCCGAACCTGGCGTCACCGCAGCCTGCGGCGTCGCTGACGGTGGAACACAGACCTTGCACGCCGTAGTTGCCGGATGCCCCGGAGGGCACGTTGAACTGGACGCGGAATCCGGCTGCGGACAGGCACGCGTAGCGGACGTGGAACTCAACGAAGTACGTCGCGTTGGCCTCCAGCGCGAACTGAAGGTCGGGGTCGTCGGTCAGCGTGGTGTTGCTCGCCCTGGTGGTCTCGCTGGTCTTGTAGACCTCATCGGGCAGCATCGACGCCAGCAGCTTGGCCCTGATCGTGGTGCCCGGCGGGGTGGCGGGGTACTTGGACATGCAGTTGCTCTCCCTACAGGGCGATGATCGAGGGCTGCGCGAGGCGCAGATCCGCTCCGGTGGCGTGGGTCTTGACGACGCCGTTGACGGACCGGGTCACGGACATCCGCTGTGGGCCGCTGGTCTCGGCGAAGTCGTCCCACGACGCGACGACGGGCAGGGTGTTGGTGTTCGCGGACGACAGCAGCGAGCGGGTGCCGACACTGCCGGCCTGGGTCAGATCGGTGTCGGTCGTCGTCAGCTGCCACGCGATCGGCTCCGGGGTGCCGTGCTGCCACGCTTTCGCGCGCAGTGTGGACCCGGTGACCTGGAGCCGGATCACGAAGCGGCGGCCGGCGGCGTGGGTGAGGCCGGTGGTGTGCTGCACGAGGAAGGTTTCCGTGCCCGCCACTCGCTTGCGCAGGGTGAGGATGACGGCCTGGCTGGTGGAGAACTCCAGCCGCGCGAGGTAGGTGTTGCTGGTGTCGAGCCAGCGGGCGGCCAGGGCGAGGAAGTGCCCGCCGCCGGTCGCCAGTTTGTCGGTGGCGACGCTCGCCGTGAGGTCGACGTCCGCGCCCGGGGCGGGGACGGTCGTGTACCGGGACACGTTGATCGAGCCGAGAGAGACCAGGCCCCGGCCGAGGAACGCGGACCGGACGGCGGTGGCGTACAGCCTGAATGCGTCGGTGCGCTGGCCGCTGTCCCGCATCGCCCGCGAGGTGTCCCCGTCCGGGAAGAAACTCTCGCGCAGGGCGCGGGACATCTCCAGCTGCACGCCCGCGCTACGGGTGTTCTCGTTGCAGATGTTCGACGGGTCCGTTCCGGCGATCTCCGAGGGCGCGGTGATGACGGTGAACCCAGCGGTTTCCAGCCGCTCGGTCACCGCAGCGACCATCTCGGTGTCCAGGCCGCCGATGGCGGTCTCGGCGACGCCGGTGGTGCCGGTGTAGCCGTGGAAGGACAGGGTGCGCCTGGAACCGCCGACCAGCGCCACGCAGTTCGGCTCGTCGAAATTCGTGCTGGTGATGTGCAGATCCCAGTTGCCGGACGGCTTGATGCCGGCGAACTCGTAGTGGTCCATCAGGTTGGTGCCGACCTCGCGGGCCATCTCCCCGGACCCGGCCTCGATGCCGCCGCCGTGGATCGCGATGGACGTCCACGTCGCGCCGGCCACGTCCACGGTGCGGCGCTCGTAGTCCACGCCTTCCGTTTCCGCGGCCGCCAGTTCGGCGTAGTTGGCGTACAGGTCGCCCATCTACCTACTCACCCCCCACGCTGTAGTCGGACGTGCTGCCGCCGGTGGTGGTCCAGGCCTGGCCGGAGTCGGCGGTGCCCCAGCCGGTGGTAACGGTGCGGGTGAAGGTGTCCTGTGCGGCGGTCGTGCAGCTGTGGACTGTCATCACTTCACCTCCGGTTCGGATGTCGAAGGGGCACTCGACTGGGTCGGTGTTCCACAGTGGGCCGTCCGTGACGGTCACGGACAGCACGGTGTCGTCCGTGTCGACGGCTGCGGCGAGCTCGCTGCCGTCGGTGTCTACCTTTCCCAGCACCGGATCGTCGAGGATCCCGACGTTCCACGGGGCGCCGGGCGAGCAGTTGAACGTCACCTCCCAGTGTTCTTGCCCGAGTTCGTGGCGCTTGCCGTCGACGAGCAGGTCGACGTCGCCGAAGCCCACGTACTTGGGCAGGTCGGTGATGCGGATGAGGTCGCCCTCGCCGAGCGCGAGCACGGCCGGGATGAGGTGCGGGGCCTTGTGCAGCATGACCCGGACCTGCGGGTAGCGGGGCCCGTCCACGGTGCCCAGGTGCAGCCGCCAGTAGGCGATCGGCTCGGCCTGGGCGTCGTCGTGTAGGGACAGCGTGACCGAGTCGTCGTACAGGCCGATCCCGTCCGGCGGGTCCTGCACCGACAGCGGGCCGTCCTCGAGGATCGCTCGCGCCTCGGACCCGCCGTCGCGCTGCACGGTGCGGTCGTTACGCACGGCGGTGTCGTCGTCGACGGGCTTGAGCGGGGCCGCCAAGCCCGGTGCCTGGTTGTAGGACAAGACCAGCTTGGGGGTCTGGCTGTACATGCTGGAGCGCTCGCGGAACACCAGGCCGGGCCGGGTGGCGTCTTCCAGCAGCAGGCCGCCATCAGCGTCGGCGGCGGCCTGGAGCAGGTTCAGCAGCGTGTCCGGGGTCTGCGGCCCGACCAGTTCGGTGGTCTCCGGGGCGCCGATGCGGGCCAGCGGCAGGTTCTCCTCGGTCGCCAGGCGGCGCACCCGCTGCCAGGCGGTCTCGCCGGTCCAGGCGGTGACGGCGTTGGTGTAGGCGCTGGTGCCCGCCACGGGCCACACGCTGATGTGCCCGATGGCCATGCCCTGGAGGTCGGCGGCGTAGCCGTTGGGCGGCGACGCCACAGCGGTCGGCCGGCCGACGCTGCCCGCGATCGACGAGCCGAAGTGACCTGCGTCGCCACCGACATCGGTCCAATAGATGTCGTAGTCGATGTTGCTGCCGTTCTGGGCCAGGACGAAGTGCACCAGCACCCACTGGCCGAACAGGTCGCTGCCGGTGGCGATGCTGTGGCTGACGAGGGTGTTGCCGTCGTCGTCGCGGCCGATGAGGTTGGTGCCGTCCGCGCCGGTCTGGATGTACCACTCGGCGATCGTCCCGGTGCCCAGGATCCGCATGAACGTGAAGCGGGAGGCGGGGGCCTGGTCGAGCCGGTACAGCCACTGCACCGCCCACGCCGTCAGAGCCGTGGCGGGGGCGGGAACGCGGCCCATCATCATCGCGGGGTTGCTGCTGGTGGGGGCGAGGGCGGGCAGGGCCTGGCTGCTGGGCAGGCTGTCGGCGCTGGCCCAGTTGGCGCCGGTGAGGGTGAGGGGGGAGACGCCGGCGATGGGGCTGTAGGCGCGGCTGGCGGCGTTGCCTTCCTCCATCGGCCAGTACGCGAGCGGGGAGTAGCTGGGGATGCGGCGGCGCAGCGTGGACTGCAACGCCTTCTTGCCCTGGCCCATGCGGCGCAGGATGCCGGCGCCCTCGATGGACACCCACGCATCCGATTCGTCGGGCTGCCAGTCCTGCGGCCACTCGGGCACCTCGACCACGATCAGGTCGGCGCGGTCGCGGATGACGGCCGTGCCGGACAGCGTCCACGTGCGGCCCGCGGCGTCCACGAAGCTGGGGGCGCCTGCGGCCTGCGCGGTGAAGTCCGGCGCGGCCACGAGCGTGCCGTTGATGCCGTTGCGGACCTCGGCCTTGTACACGCGCCCGGTCAGTGGGAGGCGGTTCGGGGTGACATCGGTCTGGACGGTGGGGGTGATCTCCAGCGGGGCGGTGCCCGGGAACAGGGTCAGCGGCGCCCCGGGCTCGGTGAAGCTGACGATCTCCGTCCAGGGACCGGCCAGGGTGGGGGCCCAGTACAGGCGCACCGTGGCCCCGCCGGCGCCGTTGTCGACGTCGACGGTGCTGCGCAGCGCGGCATGACGCGGCAGCTCGGGAGGAAGGAAGTAGCCCACGAACAGGTTCAGGCCGGCGCCGTAGAAGAAGCTGAAGTACAGGATTCCGTCCTGAACACGCATGTGCCAGGCCCGGTTCCCGCTGGCCCCCCACTTGCCGATCAGGAACGTTGCGCCGGGCGCGTACCAGTCAGCCTCACCTTCCCACCGCACGTCCAGGTCGCCGGTGATGGCGAGGCTGGCGTGGTGGGGGGTGGAGGCTCTGCCGTCTACGGTGCCGTCGAGCTCCAGGTAGGACGTTGTGCCGGGCACGGACAGGCGGCCGCGGGTGTTGCGGCCGATCTTCCCGTACAGGTCCGACTCCGGGTTGCGGGTGGAGTACCGGCCGGACCGGTTGTCGATGGTGATCGACAGGCGGCCCGGGTCGGTCTGCGAGGCGCCGTCCCCGCAGCCGGTCTCCACCTCGATGGTGTCGCGCTCGTAGGTGCGCACCGGAATCCACTCGCCCTCGACGAGCAGCTCAAAGCGCGGGTCGAACCCCACCCCTGCCTCCTCCTACTTGGTGCCGAACAGGGTCTGCACGTCGCCCCCGCGGCTGTTGGTCTGCACGACACGGCGGATGAGCGCCCGGAAGTCAGCCGGGCCCACGACCTCGATGCGCAGCCCAGCTCCCTGGGTAGCCAGCTGGGCGCTGCGGGAGCGGTTGACGCCGGCCATGCCGGGCAGGCCCCGCGTGATCCCTTGCAACTGGTCGTGCAGAGCGGGTGTCTGGGCGGCGATGCCGTCCATGAAGCCGGACATGAGCGCGGCACCGGACGGGGCGAGCAGCCGCAGGTCGACCCGCATCGGGCCCTTCCAGTCCGGCAGCATGTTGGTGATCGAGGACAGCTTGCTGCGCAGCGAGCCGACCATGCCGGAGATGCCGTTGATCAGGCCCTGGATCAGCGCCCGGCCAGCGCCCACCAGGAGCCGGTTGAGGTTGCCGATCGCGGACATGAGCCGACCCGGCAGCCCACGCGCCCACGACACGAGGGCGAGGGCCTTCTGCACGGCTGTGTCACGCATGGCCTGGAAGGCGTTGCTGGCACGCTGCCGCAGGACACCGAGCAGCCCGGCCAGGGCCCGGTTCACGCGGCCCGGCAGCCCGGTGATCCACGCGACCAGTTCCAGCGCCTTGCGGACCGCCCAGTCCTTGGCCTGCCCGAACCAGGCGCCGATCTTCCCGGGGATCCGGGAGAGCCACTCGATACCGGCGAGGATGCCGTTGACCGCGGCCTTGATCTGGGCAACGGCCCAGTTCCAGGCGGCGCTCGTGTACGCCTTGACCGTGTCCCAGTTGGCGATGATCAGCGCGACCAGGCCGATCACGATGCCGATAATCCATCCGACCGGGCCCATCGCGATCAGCCACTGGGCGGCCATCGTCGCCGCCCAGATCACCGCGCGGGCGGCCATGCGCACGAACTGGGCGATGGCGATCGCGGCGGTGCGGATCATCTGCGCGGCGAACCGGGCCATCGCCTTCAGGGCTGCACCCGTCCACGCGGCCGCCGTGCGGGCGGCGTTCGCCACGGCCGAGGCGGCGATGCGGGCACCGGACTTGATGGCGGTCGCCGCCGTGGCGACCCAGCGGCGGGCGACCTGCCCGAGGCGGGAGTTCATCAGGTCCGACGCGGTATCGACCGCCGAGGAGGCGGCCTTGAAGGCCTTGAAGGCGACCACCGCGCCGAGGATGGCGTAGGCAAGAGCCTGCACCGCGGCGGGCGGCAGGCTGTTGATGAACTCGGCCAGGTGCAGCGCGATGACCGCAGTGACCCCGATCAGTGGGGCGAGGGCGGCCAGCACCTTCAGGGCTGCTGAGGCCAGGCTGCCCAGAGTCTGGGCGCCCTGGCGGGCCAGGTCGACGAACTGGGCGAACCCTTCGGAGTTGGACAGGCCCTGGCCCCAGCGGGCGAACGCGGCCGTGGATTCCTCGAACCCGCCGGACATCTCGTCCGACATGGGCAGGAACGCCTTGATCACACCGCCGATCCCCACGGCGATGTTCTTCAGCCCGAACAGCAGAGACTTCAGGTTCTGCCCAGCGACCTTCGCCATCGACTGGGCGAACGACTCCAGGCCCTTGCCCTTGGTGCTGCGGTCGATCTCGTCGACGAACTCACCGAACGCCTTCGACGCTTCCTTGACGAACGGGGTCAGCAGCGGCAGCAGCCGCCGCACGACCTGCAAACCCTTGGTGAACACGGGCATCGTCGTGTCCGACAGGCTGTCGGACCACGACTTGTAGTCCTTCTTCAGCCCGACGAACTCCTTCGCCATGGCCTGCGTGGACTTGGGCAACTGCTTCAGGGCGTCGTTGTATGCCTGCTGCTTCTCGGCTGCGTCCTCGGCGCCGGCGGCCGCGGCCTTCTCTGCCTCCTCGGCGAGGCCGGCGACCTCGGCGACGTCCTGCATCTGCGGGCCGACCGCCAGCTGGAACGCCTTCGCGGCCACGCCCGCGCTCGCGAACGCGGCGGCCATGCCGCCCACACCAGCCGCCACGGCGGCGGCCGCCGGTACGCCGACGCCGAGCCCCGCCACAGCCTTGCCCAGGCCGCCCAGGATTCCCTTGGCGCGGTCGGCACCCTCGCGCAGGGCGTCGGTGTCGATGCCCAGGCGGACCGTCATCGAGGCGAGCGTGGCCACGGCCATCACCCCCTCTACAGGTCGCTATCGAGTTGTGGTGTTGAAGCTGCCGCCCAGGGCGGCGTTCGCCATCTGCGCCATCTGGAACAGCTCTTCCGGGCTCTTGCGGACCTTGGTCCGGTCCCAGCGGGGCATGAAGTCGGCGACGGTGGGGGCGCGCTGCCCCTTGCCGCGGTTCACACCGGCGATGACGGAGGCGATGAGCGCGGCTTGGACGTCGCCGCGGGCGCCGCCCAGCGGGCCGGTGAGCTGTTCGTAGGCACGCCACTCGGCGAGTTCGGCGGAACCGGTCTCGGCGAGCAGGCGGCGCACGGTCATGCCGAGGTGCGCGGCCAGCCGGAAGTAGAACTGTCTGGCCGGCCGCGCCCTCAGTTTCCCGTCAGTTCCTTGACGTCGTCCTCGTTCATCTTGGACAGGCGCATCGCGACGTCGCACACCCGCTGGAGAGCGGTGGCCGACTTCTCACCGAGCCGCTTGACCTCGGCGGCGGAGCGGAACAGCTGCTTGCCGTTCTCGTCCACGATCGTGGCGGCGGCGAGGCGGGCCCGGAAGCCTTCCAGCCCCTCGGCGCGGATGCTCGCGCCGTCCTGGCCGACGAACTGCGACTCGAACTTGTCACGCTCAGTGCCGGGCATCTCCCGCACGCGGACGATGCCGCCCCACTCGGGGACCTTCACGTTCTCGTAGGACAGGTCGTCGGCGCCGAGGATCTGCTCTGCGGACAGGTACGTCGTCATGGGCGTGTGCTCCTCGGTCATGCGCCGGCGGTGATGGTGGGCTTCCCGGACACCTTGAAGGTGACCGTGGCGGACAGCTTGTCGTCGTGCGGGGCCTCGGACTCGAAGCCGGACATGATCGCGGCGAACGCCCAGGAACCGAGCGTCCCCGGAAACATGATCTTGTAGTTGCGGGGGTCCTTGTCCGCGAAGTCGGCGATCAGCTCGTCATGAATGCGGGGGTCGTAGTTCAGCTCGATCTCGACCTCTCCGCCGTCCTTCAGCCCGCCGATGAACTCCCGCCAGGCATCGGGGGAATCGTGGGCGGTGACGTCGTAGGTCTCCCGCTCGATGCCGGGCGGGGTGATGTTCGTGACGTTCGCGAGGTCCTCGAACACCTCGGGTCCAGCACCGTCGCCACGCTGCAGCTTGGTGCCGAACGCGTCCAGACCAGCCATGGGTCTGCCCTCCTTACGCTTTGGTCAGCCACACGCGATAGCTGACGTTGATATGCCGAATGGTCGGGTCGGGGTCGCGCACCTCGGTGTGAAGCCGGTGCGCGATAGACACGTCGGTGAAGCCAGCCACCGTGAGCGGCTGCCGGTCCAGGGCCGCGTCCAGGGCGGCGAGAATGTCGGCGGCCTCCTTGAAGCCGCGGTACTTCGACCACACGTGCAGCACGACGGAGGCCTCCAGGCCGCGCTGGTTGTGGGCATCGTCCACGTTCTCCGTGATGGAGCCGAGCGAGACGTAGGGGTACGGGGCGGGTTCTGGGACCTCGTCGTAGACGCCGGACACGAGGGCTATGAGCGGCGGGTGAGCGCGCGCCTTCTGTACGACCGCCACCTGCAGCGGCCACAGTGCGGCCGTCACTTCGCCTCCCGCTCGATGCCGAAGGCCTTCAGCTCGGGGCTCTCGTCGAGCATCTGCGGGAACTCGTCCTCCATCCGGGACAGGTCCGTGGTCGGCTCCCCGGTGTCCAGGTCCCAGCTGGTGTAGCCGACCAGATGTTCAGTGCCGCGGCTGCCGATCCGCATGTAGACCGGCAGTGTCACCTTGGCGGGCATCGCCATCACCCCCCTCCGATGTGCTGGCGGAACGCGGCGCGGTAGGTGCGCGTGACCTGCCTGCGGTGCTCGTCGAACGCCGGCACCAGATACGGCTGGTCGGGCATGGAGCTGGTGCCCTTCTCCACGTACTCGGCGTACTCCAGTTCCTCCGGGTCCCACACGCCGACCTCCGCGCGGCCGAAGTGCTCGTTCACGCGCTGGTCGAGGGCCTCCCACAGGTTGCCCTTGTCGCGCGGTACCCGGTCCTCGGCGGTGTTCTGGACACCGTCTGCCCACTCGTGCAGCGTCTCGGTGCGGGCCTCGTTCATCGCCTCAGGCACCCGCTCGATGGCGCGCAGTGCCCGTTCCAGACCGTCCAGCCTGATGCGCCGTGCCATGCGTCCTCCTAGGTGTCGGCCTGCTGGCGCATGGTGCAGTCCGCCCGCAGGTAGGTGCCGGGCTCGGACGGCTCGAACACGGCGATGACCTCCAGCACCCGCCCGGGCGGCCGCAGCTCGTCACCGCGCCGCACGTCCGTACCCGGGTCGAGGTACCAGGTCTCATCGAGCTGGGCGCCCGCCTGGTCGGCGGCCTCCCGCTCTCGTGCTCTGGGCTGCGAGCGACGCGCGCGCGGGGTGGCGACCTGCGCCCAGGTGGTCTCCTGGCCGCCGCCTCCGTCGTCGACCGTGCTGGCCCGCCAGACCGGAACAGTGGTGTTGAGCAGGTGCGAGACGACGCTCACCAGGCCACCCCCTTACCGGCTTTCGGGGCCGCGGGCGTAGGGCTCCAGCAGGCTGGTCTCGTAGTCGGTCAGCGCGTCCCCGGCGCGGGTCTTGTCCCAGGTGCCGGACCAGTCGCCGATCGACTCGGAGGCCATACTGCGGGGGTTGACCCAGGCCCGACCGGCGAGCTGGATGCACACCTGTTTCACCGCGGCGGGCACTTGGGCGTAGCCGTGGTCGTAGACCACGCTCACCTCGGCATCGAGCGGCCAGCACGCGGCGAGCCGTCCCCGCCACGTCGGCTCGCCGAGGCGAGTGAGGATGCCGTACCGGTTCCACCGGTAGTCCGTGCCGTTGGTGAGCAGCTCGCCGTCCAAGTGGACGGAGGCCACGGCGGTGACGGGCATCTCGGGCAGGTTGATCAGGCGCCGCCCGTTGCCGACGAGTTCGACGGTGTCGCCGGCGACGGCGTCGATGTGCTGCCGCAGCGCGGCCCGCACGATGACCTCGGCCTCGCCGAGCCCAGCGGCGGCCTGGGCGGCGTCGATGGCATCAAGGCGGAGGTGAAGCCGCAGGTCCTCCGGTGTGGCCCATGGTGACGCCACGGCTTACCTCCCTCATTCGCTGGTGCCGGCGTCCGGCTCGGCGGGCGGAGCGCCGCCCGTGCCGGACGGCTTGGGCTTGGCGGATGCGGTGCGCGGTGCCCGCCGGGTGGCGGTGCGCTTGGCTGCCGTTTTGCCCGACTCGCGGGCGTGACCGGCAGCGACCCACGCACGGGCCAGGTCATCGTCGACGGTGACGACCTGGCCCGTGCGGTAGCGGTTGCCCGTCCCGTCCGAGACGGACGGAACGGCGGTGATCTCGATACGCATCAGGCGGCCGGGTGGGCGAGGATGCGCAGGGCGTCCGGGCGGACGACGTCGCCGCCGACCCGCATCCGGATCTTCCAGCCGATCATGCCGTCCTCGGCGTACAGCTGGTCCAGGACCTTCACGGTCATGCCCTGCCGGTCGTAGATGCGGTATCCGGCGTTGAAGTCGCCGAACGCCACCGACCGAGCGGACGCGGCCACCGAGGCGATGTCCTCCTGGTTCTCCAGCATGTAGCCGAGGAACGTGTTCGGGCGGCCGGCCTGGTTGGACGGCTGCCACAGGTACTGCCCGTTCAGGTCCTTCAGCACAGAGATGGCCAGCTCGGTCGTGGACGACATCGCGAAGCGGCCGTTACGGCGGTACTGCGCGGGCACCGCGTAGATCAGCTTCTTCATGTCGTCGACCGAGATGGCCGCAGCAGCCGCGGCGGCCACGGTGGACACACCGCCGCCAGCGGTCATGAACCCGACCGGCTGCTGGCTGGCGTGCCCGGTGCCGATGGTGAACGCGGTGTCCTCGGCCTCACCCACGGCGCGGCTGAAGCTGTCGCGGACGAACGCCTCCAGGTTCACGTCGGAGTCGTCCAGCTCGTCCTCGCCGATCTTCGCCAGACCGTAGAGGTCCTCGACGTAGGTGAACTCCTCGGTCGGGGTGTCCGGCATCGAGTCGGTCAGGGGGGTGCCGGTTTCCAGCTTGCCCCAGCCGACGGTCACCTCGTCCAGGCTCCGCCTGCGGACCCGGTTGGAGGTGGTGGGCCGGGAGCTGGCCATGCTGCGCACCACGGTCAGCGCGGGCAGGGCCCGGATGATCTCGGTCTCCAGGTCCTCGGGCACGAGGATCTCGCCGGCCGCGTTCTCCACGAGGGCGCGCTGCTCGGGCGCCATGCGCGGCAGGCCCCGGCGCAGGGCCTGGAAGAACGCCGACCGGCGCTCCTGGGCGCGCTGCTCGTCGGTACCGCGGCCGCCGTCGTCGGGGCGGCCCGAGCCGCGGCCGATCGGCTCGGCCATCTGTGCGGCCCGCTGCTCCTCGGCCTCCAGGCGCTGGATGCGCTCGGTCAGCGAGCGGAAGTCCTCCTCGTGCCGGTCGTAGGACTGGCGCTCTTCGCCGTTCAGGCCGCGGTTCTCGGTCTCGGCTCGTTCGGTGATGGACCGCATCGACTCAACGACGCCGGCCCGCTGCTGCCGCAGCTCCACGCTGGTGGGCATGGGGGATCTCCTCACATGGGTGAAGGGTGGGATGGTCCCGGGCCGGACGGCCGGGAAGACCAGGGGTTACAGCTGGGCGAGCATCTCCAGCTCGTGCAGCCGGTGACGGGCCCGCTCGGCGGGGTAGCCGGCCTCGGGCAGGGAGCGGGCGTCGGCGGCCTCCAGCAGCGCGTCCAACGCGTCACGGGCGTCCTGCACCAGCTGCCGGTTCGAGGCGGACAGGACCTTGCCCGCACGCATCTCCGCGAGCGCACGCGTGACCTGCTCGGTGTCCGGGGCCTTAAGCGGCCCGAGCTGCCGGGCGGCGGCCGATCGGAGCTCCGCCGAGGTCGCGGCGAACGCCGGGTACGTCACCACGGAGACGTCGCCGCCGTCGAGGTCGATGCCGAACACCTCGTGCGTGTTGCCCGACCAGCCGTCGGCGGTGACCCAGAACCCGAACGACATCTGCGTGATGTCGCCGCGCTCCAGCGACACGGCCAGGTCACGGGCGTAGGACACGTCGGCCATCCGGGCGTCGACATCCACGCCTTCGTCGGGAGACTCGGACAGGCCGGCGGTCCCGGATGCGGTGCGCGCCAGCAGCAGGTTCGGGTCGTGGTTGATCAGGAACCGGACGTCTGGGTCGTTGGCCAAGGTGCGCGTCGCGGCGCCGGGCATGATTCGCTCGCGCCAGCCGCCCATGTCCTCCGACAGGGAGTTGTAGACGATGGCGCGGCCGTGGAACTCCAGACGGCCGGTCTTCTCGTCAGCCCGCGTGATCCGCAGGCCCTCAAGCGGGAAGGCCCGCACCTCGCGTGTGCGCACGACGGCGCCTCCTCACAGGTTGAATTGCAGTCGGCAGGTACACCCGGCGATCTCATCCACGCCGAGCAGGTAGTCGTGCGGCCAACGGCCCTGATGGGTGCCGACGGTGAACATCTCCCGCAGGCCGACGGTCTGCCCGTCAGCGTCCGCGTGGGTGGGCCGCGGGTTGGGGTCCCACACCCGCCACGTCTTGGTGCGGGCACCGGCCTGCTTGGCTCCCTCGTGGGCACCGAAGTTGGACAGGTAGTTCACGCGCGCCTGGGCCAGCACGCGGGAGCGGGCCTCGGTCATCCGCCCGAACATCGCCTGCACGTCGGCGGGCGCGTTGGAGACGGTGAACTGGTGCGCCAGCTCCCGGCGGGTGGTGGCGTTGATGTTCGCCGCCGTGGCCGCCGCACCGGCCGCCAGCACCGACAGGGTCTGCTCCGCAGCGAACGCACCGCCGAGAGTGGCGGCAGTCGAGGCGCCGACCTCGGCGACCACGCCACGCGCGAGCAGCAGCAGGATCGCGGTCAGTTCCTCGTTCTCCGCGGCCTCGTCGATGATCTCCTCGGCTGTGGCGTCCGGCCGCAGGTTCAGCTCGGCCACCACTCGCTCGCCCTGCGCGGCGAAGTACTCGGCGATCTGCTCGTGGTGGCGCTGCACCCAGGCGGGCAGCTCCTCCAGCGACGGGGACTCCGCCGTCTCCGCGCGCAATTGCGGGCGGCGGGGCAGGGCACGCTGCTGGGTCGGGGCCGGGCTGCCGGCGGGCACCATGTTCAGCGGCTGAAGGTACTCGTCGCCGCCCTCGATCGGTGGCTCGTCCTCCTTGGCGCGGATCTCGTTGACGGACATCCAGCCCCACTGACGGGCCTGCGCGTAGCCGCTGAAGCGCTGAGCGGTGTCACCGCGCAGCAGCGCGTCCGGGTTGAACTTCATGTAGACGTCGGGGTCGCCGAGCAGCTGCCGGGCGGTGCGCTCCATGCGGGTCAGCCACGGCATCAGGGAGTAAATGACGTAGCCGAGGGACTGCTGCTCGATCCCGGAGCCCCACGACGTGGACCGCTCCACATCGCCGATCATGTGCGGCGGCACCCCGAAGATGCCCGCGATCTCCGTGCGGGTGAGCTTGTACACCTCCAGGAACTGCGCGTCCGCCGGGGACAGCGTGGTCTTGTCCCACTTCGCGCCGCCCTCCATCACGGCCAGGCGGTGCGACTTGTCGAACCCCTCGTGCAGGTCCTGCCACTGTCGCGTGAGGCGCTCGTACTGCCTGTCGTCGAGCTTGCCCGGCACCGACACGACGCCACCTGGGGAGGCGTCGCGGGCGAAGAACCCGCCGATGTAGGAGGTGGCCGCAAAGCCGGTACCGACAGCCTGACGGGCCATGCCGATCGGCGACAGACCCTCGACGCCGCCGATGCCGAAGCTGCGGAAGTGCAGCAGGTTCTCGGCCCGGACCAGGCCGCCCTCCTCACGGATCGGCGCCCACTCGTCATCCGCCAGGTCGACCTTGTAGACCAGCTCGCCGGTCTCCTTCACCCGGCGCGGCTCCACACTCGTCCACGCGATCGGCCACAGCCCGGCCGGAAGGCCGCCCCCGGAGCGCTCCACGTAGGCGGCGGCGTTACCGCGCAGCAGCATCCACCCCAGAACCTGCGCCCAGAACTCCCCGGCGGACAGCTGCGGGTTGGCCTCGTAGGTGAGCAGCGGCGCCACCGGGTGCTCGTCGAACGGCACGCGCGAGGCGCCCTGCCGCTGGAACACACCGGTCGGCAGCATGCTCCCGGTCTCCGCCAGCAGCCGGATGCACGAGTAGACGGCGGCCACCTGAAGCGCACGCTCGGGCGTGACCGTGACGTCCGCAGCGGTCGAGGATCCGGTCAGGGGCGGCAGGCTCTTACGGCCGCGTTCCTGGCGGCCGCGACGGTCGAACAGACGGCGAACGGCTGGCATCAGCCCTTACCTCCCGTCGCGTTACCCAGAACCAGCAGCACCCCGGCCACCGGGATGAGCGCGAGCCCGGCCCCGAGGGCACCCGCTACAGCGGCCCCGACCAGGACCAGCCCGGCCGTCCCCGCGGCCAAGCCGCACGCCTCGTACACCCACTGCATCCGCTCGTCCACCAGGCCCCCTTTATCGTCGTGGTCAGGCGCCGATGATGCGGATGTTCGGCTCCGGCTCTTCTTCCGGCTCGACCCGGGCAAGGTGCATCGCCAGCGCGTTCAGCCCGGAGGCCACGCCGTCGATGCGCTTACTGGACGTCTGCCGGTCGGGCTTGACCGGCTTCACGTAGCCGTCCGTGTTGGTCTTCAGCCCCACGCAGTCGATGTGCCAGCGCAGGATCGGATGTCCGCCGTGCGCGATCCGCTGGGACAGCACGAGCCGCTCCAGCTGCTGGCACGGCTGGTTCAGCCCTGCGTAGCCCTGCGAGACCTGCTCCATCTCCAGCCCAGCATCGGCCAGTTCCTTCACCGTCTCGGTGGCGTTCCACCGGTCGTAGCCGACGGCGAGGATCTCGAAGCGCTCCGCCAGGCCGTCGATCAGTTCCCGCACGGCGCGGTAGTCGACCACGTTGCCCTCCGTCAGCCGCAGCGCCGGACCGGCGTGCGCCGCAGTCTCCGCCCACCGGTCCAGCGGCACCTTCGTGCGCCGCGTCAGCTCCTTGATGCGGTCCTCCGGCAGCCAGAAGAACGGCACCCAGATGTGAGGCTCGTTCGGGTCCTCCGGATCCTGGGGCGGGAACCACAGGCTGAAGGACGTCATGTCCGTGGTGCTGGACAGGTCCAGCCCGCCGTAGCACTGCCGTCCCTCGAGGGCCGACAGCTCCACCGGGATCGGCACGCCCGAGCTGGTGCGCGCCGAGGCGTCCCAGTCCTCCATGCGCAGCCACCGGGTGGTTTGCTTCGTGCGGACGTTCAGGTGCAGCCGCAGGTAGCGGTTGAGCTGCTGCGGCGAACGCTGCGCCTGCGCGGCCTTCCCCGCGAGGTAGTCGGCGAGCACCGTCACCCCGTAGCCGGGGTTCGCGGTGCGCAGGGTCTCCTCGGCGAACGGGTCGAAGTCCTCGGCGGACTCGTCCGCGCCGAACACCACACCCCACACGGTCGGGTCCTCGGCGTGCCCGCCGGCCAGGGCCTCGATCTCCTCGCGCTTCGTCGCGTAGATCGAGCCGGTCTCCGCGCCGTCGTCCGCCGTGGTGATGAACACGATCAGCGGCTGGGTACGCGAGCCGGTGCCCGTCTCCAGGGCGTCCACGACGTCCGGGTTCTTGTGGACGTGGACCTCGTCGATCACGCCGCCGTGAACGTTCAGGCCGTGCGCACGCAGCCCCTCCGAGGACAGGGCCCGGAAGATGGAGTGCGTGACCGGGTGCTCCAGCAGCTTGCGCTGAATACCCCGACGGCCCAGCTTCCGCTTCAGCGGCGGCGAGCCCGACGCCATGTTCGCGGCCGCGCGGAAGACGATGTTCGCCTGGTCCCGGTCACCGGCCGCCGCGTACACCTCGGCGCCGGCCTCCCGGTCCGCAGCGAACAGGTACAGGCCCAGGCCCGAGCAGATGGTGGACTTGCCGTTCTTGCGGGGGATCTCGAACCAGACGGTACGGATCACCCGATAGCCGTCGGGCCGCTTCAGCCCGAACACCGGCGCGATCAGGTAGCGCACCTGCCAGTCCAGCAGCCGGAACTCACGCCCGGCGTGACGTCCGATCAACTGCTTCAGCAGCAGGAAGAACTTCAGGACCCGCTCGACCGCTTCCGGGTCGAACCACGTTCCCGGCGGGGACGGGAGAGGCGTACACAGCAGCGGCCGGCGTCCCTCGGCGAGCCACTCGGTGCCCTGCACCAGGCCCTCGTCGACCCACCGCGTCACCGCGTCGTCGATTTCGCGCGTCAACTGCACGCGCCGTGCTGCCTCAGTCGAGGATGCCGTCCCCCGGGTCATCATCGTCACCCTCCGGCTTCACCGAGCGGAGGCGGGCGTTGGGCGTGATGAACAGCTCCTTCGCCAGGGCCGCAACCGTGGTCGCTGCCTCCCGCCAGATCTGCCACGCCGGGTTCTTCGCCGGGCCGTTGCCCGCCCGCCGCTCCGCCACCAGGTCATCGCCTTGCAGCAGCCGTTCGGCCGCCACGAACTTGGACCAGGCCGAGCAGTAGGTGGCCAGCGCGGCACGGTCCACCTTCGCCAGCACGCCGAGCCGGTCGAGGTCGGGCACGATCCGCTCCCACTCCGCGCGGGCCTCGTCGTCCAACCAGTCCGGCACGTCCGGCACGCCGGGCGAGGCGGTCACGCGGGCGGGCGTAGGCCGGCCGCCAGGGTTGCCGCGGAGGGCACGGACGTTGTCGGGCTGGCCGACCGGACCACGGGTACCCATGATCACCCCCAGGGCATGTCACGCATAGTGAGCGGCGGTTACAGGATCCTCAGAAAACCGGCTGAAACTGGCGGTCACGCGCGAATCGCCCCCGCCTGCGTTCGAAACCCTCCCCGGCGGGAAGATCCACATCCCCCCTGGGGGTGCGATCACGTCGCCGGGGTCATCTGGTCTGCGCGGTAGACGCGCCACCAGGACTCGATCGCTTCAATCGTATCGCCTGGCCGGCCGTCGCGGCGAGCACGGCGCACGCATTCGTCCTCGGGGATGGCCAGCAGCACGACGTTGGCGCCGGGGGCGAGCCGCTCGCGGTCTGCGTGGCGTGGTGCGGTCGCGATGACCCAGACCGCGTTGAGGTTGTGGGCGCGGTCGAGGCGGGCGAGGACGGCGTCTCTCGCTTCGGCGATGAAGGGCCTTAGGGCGGCGGGGTGTTCGTGGCCGTGGGGTGAGCCGAGGGCGACAGCGAGCGCGTCCCAGTCGACGACGAGGTCTCCGGGCTCGGCGTGCTCGCGTACCCATGTGGTCTTGCCGGAGCAGGGCGGCCCGCACACCAGGGTGACGCGGGCGGTGTGCTGAAGGCGTCGGCCTCCGTCGGCGAAGCCGGTCTCCCGGGCGGTCTTGGCGTCGTGGCAGGGCTTGCACATGGCCTGGAGGTTGGCCCGGTCGAACGCGAGCTGCTCGTTGCCGCGGTGGGGTCGGATGTGGTCGACGACAGTGGGCGGCCGGCCGCAGCTCGCGCGGCACAGTGGCTCTTCGGACAGGACCTGGTCGCGGAGGAGGGCCCATCGTGGGTCGTCGTAGACCCAGCGCCAGGCGGCTGCGGTCTGCCGGGCCTTGCGCCGGTGGGCTGGGGTGGTGGCCATGGTCAGCTCTTGCGGATCATTCGGCGGACGAAGTCTTTGATGTCGGTGCCGATGCCGACGAGGCGGACGTCGACCTTGAGTGGTTCGCGGGGGCCGTCGATCCATGGGCTTTGGCCGCGGCCGGGGTGTTCGGTGGCGGTCTGGATGGCTTCGGCGCGGTCGACGAAGCCTGTGGTGGTTCCGCAGGTGCAGACGAAGCAGGCACGGCTGGTGGCTTCGTAGCAGGCCCAGCCGTCTTCCGGCGGTGCCTCTCGCAGTTCGACGACGATCTGCGGGCTGTGCATCGCGGGCCTCCCGGACATGACGAAGGCCCCACTGGTGGGCGGGGCCTCAGGTGTCTGTGGTGCCTGTCTCGGGGCACAGTTGTACGCCGAGATCGTGACACGGCTCTGACCTGCGGTCAAGCGGCCTTGCTCGGGCGCCTCTCGACGACGAGCGTGACAACGTCCTGCCAGGCGTACCAGGGTTGCCGCGGTGTACCGCCGGACCGAGTCAGCCGGCCGCGCCGGACCAGCTGGCGGACGGTGCCCAGTTCGACGCCGAGCAGCTGCGCGGTCTGGTGGGCGGTGAGGTGGCCGGGGCGGATGTTCTGCTGCTCCATGCCCCCATGATGCGGCAGTGGTGTCGCCTGCGGGGGCTCTCGGTGAGGCTGGTTGCGAGGCGGTCCGGGGGTCTCGCGTGAGGGCCCGAAACTCGAAACTTGCCAGCTCAGGTCCGATATCGGGGGCGAAACCGGTTTCGGGGTGGGGTGAAACCTCGGCCCCTTCCCGAAACCGGCTCGGCGGCCTCTACTCGCCGTCCTCGGCGGTCGGGAGATCGGTCCAGCGCAGGCCCTTGGCGCCTCCGCAGCAGTCGCGGATGGTGAGCTGCCGGGTGGAGACCTTGAAGGGCTTGAGAGCAGCGCTGAGCGCCGTGGACGATCCGGCGGCGTCCATCTCCGTCCACGGCTTGTAGAGATCCGGGCGGAACCGGGCGAGGGCCTCGACGAGGCGGTGGGAGTGCACTGCCTCGACTCCGTCCGGCCAGATGGCCCGCAGGTGATCGAGGATCGTCTCGACGTCCTGCTCCTCGACCTGGGCGCCAACGGACTGGCCGGACAGGGTGCCGGCGGCGATGCGCAGGGCGAGGGCGCGCTTCGCGATGTCCTCGGCTTCGGTCTGCTTGATGAACGCGGCGCGGACGGTGATGCCTTCGCGGCCGCGGGCGAGGATGCCGGTGCCCTGCTCGTCGATGCTGATGTCGGTGGCGCGCAGGCCTCGGTCGTAGGCGCCGGTGCCCAGGACGTTGTTGTTGGCCCGCCAGTCCATCACGGCGAGGCACAAACGGGTGCCAACGCTGCTGGAGACGGAGGACGGCAGGGACGGGGCGTCGGGGTTCTGGGTGAGCAGGATGAGGATGATGCCGTAGGCGCGCGCCTTCTTGATCAGGCGCGTGGCCAGGGCTGCGGCCTCTTCCTTGTAGTCGTCGTGGGTGAACAGCTCCTGGACCTCGTCGATGACGATGACGCGCGGGCCCAGGTTCTGCTCGGGGTACTTCTCGGCGAGCGCGCGGGTGACCTTGCGGCCCTCGGGCACCTCGGAAGCGGGCAGGGAGCGCACGAACGCGGCGCGGCGCTGGTACTCGGCGATACCGGAGCGCATCCCGCCCAGGGCGGCCTCCAGGTCCTCGTCTTCGTCGCCGGACACGTAGCGGTGGCAGATGGGCTTGACGGAGTCGAGGTCGCCGGAGCCCTTGAGTTCGTAGATCCACAGTTCGGCGGTGGGGTCGAGGGCGACGCCGAGGACGATGGCGAGCGCGCAGCTGGTCTTGCCGCTGCCGGGGATGCCTCCGACCAGCAGGTTGGAGTACATGAGGGTGATCTCGACGAGGTTGCCGCGCGGGTCGAATCCGTAGGGCAGCGGCTGGTAGACGTCGGCCTGGCCGTCCTTCATGAGCGGCCACAGCTTGCGGCCGGCCTTGGCGGGGTCGCGCTGGGCCACCCACAGCACGAGGCGGCCGGGGTGGGCGGTGCGGTCAGCCTCGGGCCACACGGTGCTGATGGGACGGCGCATGGCGGCGGCCAGGGCGGCGCGCTTCTCCAGCACGGCGGTGGCTTCGACGCCGGGCGGGAGGTCGACTTCGGCGCGCCAGCCGGGGCCGTCGCGCATGACCTCGGAGGCGAATTCGACGCCACGGCGGCCCTTCTTGCCCTCGATGCCGATGGCGGCGAGCGCGTCGAACACTTCGGTGGAGTCCAGGCGCCGCATGATGTTGGTGGCGACGTAGCGGGTGATGAGGGTCTTGTCGCCCTTCCTGCCGTTGAGACCGCACAGTGCGGCGGCGGCGATGGCTGCTGTAGCGGTCCAGCCGGGCACCAAGAACGCGCTGACGGTGGTGGTGATGCTGGTGACGGTGGCGACGGCGATGGAGGCGATACGGCGCGGGCGGACACGGCGGGAGTGTTCGCGTGAGAGGGCGAGCCAGGCCTCGATGTCGGCGGACGCGGCGGCCTTGGCCTCGACGGGCCGGGCGTCGGTGTCGGCGACCCACTTGCCCCAGCGGACCAGCAGGCGGCCGGCGCCGCGCGGTGCGCGCAGCAGCAGCCGGGCGAGGTAGACGGGCGTGCGCAGGGCGTGGAAGGCGGTGACGTGCGCGTAGTACGACACGGTCCAGCGGGTGGCGTCGATGAACTCGGCGGCGTTGCGCAGGAATGTAGGGACGACGGGCGGGGCCTCGGCGAGGTATGCCTGCTTCTCGGCGATCCACGTTCCAGCCTCGGCGGCCTGCTCGGGCGGGTCGACGGGCCGGGGCTCGGCGTTCTGGACGACGTCGATGATGGTCTCGGTCAGGGTGTCCGGGGCGTCCTTGTGGAGCTGGACCACGTTGTTCGTCATGCTGGGGGCTTCCTGCCTCTTGCTGGGGTACGGAGGCCCGGGGCGGCCGGTCGCTTGGCCGTGGACGGCCGCCCCGGGGTGTAGCTACTTGCCCTTGGCGATGCGCTTACGGGCCCGTTCGTAGACGGCGGCGACCTTGCGGTCGATGTCGGGCTGATGCTCGATGCCGGCGGTGGCGCGGCGTACACCGCGGGCCTCGGCGCGGATGACTGCGGCCTTCTCGCTGAGCGTCAGGTCGCTGAACTTGATGTCTCCTGCCACTGCTGCTCCTTCTTGGTGCGTTGACTGTCGGTCAGTCGAGGAGTTCGTCTTCGGTGATGCCGCCGGGGATGCGGTGGGCGGTGGCGCCCTCGCTGGTGACGATCACGGTGGTGACCTCGTCGGGACCGGTGCGCTCGGTGGTGACGAAGCCGCCTTCGTTGCTGTCCGGCATGGGGTGCTCCTCTCGGGCGGGCCGGGCTGTTCCGGCCCCACCGCTCCCCCACGGGCGGGCCGTGGGGGACGGAAGGGCAGGTCAGCGGGGCGGACGACGCAGGACGCGGTTGAGGACGCGGCAGGGGCGGCAGTCGGGGCCGTGGTCGTGCTCGCCGCGCAGGTGGATGAGCGTTGCGGTCCCAGTGATCACGATGGCGAGGCAGATCAGGGCGTACAGGAAGTCGAGGATGTACACGGGTGTCTCCCGAGTGACTTGAAGGGGGAGCTGGAAGGGCGGGTCAGCGGCCCTTGCGCTGCATGTCGCGCCACATGTCCCGCAGGACGAGCACGACGATCGCGGCGACGCCGCCGAGGATGGCCAGCGCGATGGACGCGAACGCCAGGCCGACCGAGCCGATGCACACCGCGCAGGCGATGCCGAGCCACTCGCCCGTGCTGCGGCGCTGCTTGTGGTGGTGGCAGGGCTGCGGTGCCTGCTGCTGGGCCGCGGCGGCCTTGGCCAGTTCGACGGCCGCGAGGGCGATCTGTACGGCCGCCGTGTCCACCGCAGCCTCGCGGGCGGCGGCCTCGGCCTTCTCCAGGGCGTCGCTCATCACGCGTAGCCCCCGTTCCCCTCGTCGCGCTTCACCGGCACCTGCGGCGGCTGCTGGGGCTTCTTCGCGGCCCTCGACAGGGCGGTGCGCACGTAGGCCTCGTCCACGACCAGGCGCCGGTGCTGGGCGATGTGCTCGACGATGGCCTTGGGCTTCGGGTCCGGCCCGAGGACTGATGCGGCCTCCTCGACGGCGCCCTGGAGATTCACGGGCGGCAGGGCGTTGACCTGCTGATGCGCGGGCGCATCATGCCGATGCACCTCGTACTCCGGGGGGCGCTGCCCGAGAACCAGGGCGACCGCGACCGGGTCGACGGGCACGCCGTAAGTGCCGAGCAGCACGGCGAGTTCGGCCGGGGGCGCATCAGGTCGCGCATCGTGAGCCAGGCGGATCGCATCCGCTGGGTCCATTTCGGCGAACCGGGCCCGGAGCACCTCCGTGGCGGAGGCGGGTCGAGGCTGGGCGGGCGCCTCCTCGGCGGCCGCGGTGACGGCCTGGCCGTACATGTCGGCGAGGGCCGCATCGGCTCCGTTGCGGACGCGGACGCGTTGGACGTCGACCAGGCCGGCGCCCAGCTCGGTGTCACCTACGCCTACGTGCTTGGCCAGGCTCCAGTACCGGCGAACGGCGATCCGGCGCTTCCACGCACCGGGGTGGCTCTTGGCGACGGAGCGTTGGAAGGCGAGTTGCCGGGCGGCGTCGGCGTTGCGGCGCATCACCTCGGCGTCCACGCCGGTGCGGTAGACGACGATGCTGCGGGCGATGAACCCGAGGCCCTCGGCCGAGCCGCTCATGGCGAGCGGGGTAACTGCGTACACGGCGGCCTCGCGGGCATTGCTGGCGATCGTGACGCCGATGCAGCTGGCGGACGCCGGGGCGAGCCACATGCCGACGCGGACGACGGCGGGCGAGGCCTGGCCGAGCATGGTCCTGCCCAGCATCACCATGGCGAGGATCAGGGTGAGGCCCTCGCCCGCGGCGACGACGCCGGCGGCGGTGGCCTGCCGGTGGAACTCGGAGACGGCGTTGCTGTAGGTGCCCCAGCCTCCGAAGCCACCGACGGCGACCATGAGGACGGAGGCCGCGCCGAGGACGACGACCTGGCCCCGGGTGAGTTCGCGGGCGTTCACCGGCGCTCACCCCGCTCGGCGTCCTTGCGGCGCAGTTCGGCGCGAGCGGCGGCCAGCCGCCGGGCGGGGCTGAGCAGCTCGTGTCCCGGAACGTACCGACGGCAGCACTTCTCGTGCAGCCCCTGCGATCGAGCGCACGTGCACGGCAACTTCGAGCGCAGAACGATCAGGGCTGCATGCAGGGCCAGCGCTCGATCGTCGTCCAGCTCCACAGTCAGCGCGTGTTCCAGCTCGTTCGCCGCAGTGGTGATTGCCGTGGGCCGGTCCGCGGATGCGGAGGCGGCCGGTGCCGCGTCCAGCGCGGTGACGAGCTGGCGCAGCGCGAAGTCGAGTTCGACGGCCGCGGTGAGCATCTGCCCGTCGGCGTGGATGTTCTTGGGCGCGCAGCGGTCGAGGGCCTCGCGGGCCATACGCAGGGAGAGGTCGACGCTGTGCACGTCCGGTGCCGTGTTGGTGCTCGGGTCGAACAGCGGGTCGTAGGGGGTGCTCACTGGTCCTCACCGCCGCGGCGGTTCTCGGCGTGGCTGCGCTGCTCGGGGCGGGTGCGCGGGCCGTCGACCCAGGCGAACGGGTGGGTGCTGTCGGCGGCCTTGAAGACGCGGATCGCGGCGCCGTCGGGGGCGTCGAGGGCGTCGGGCAGGGGGTAGACACGCCCGCCGTCGAGGGACGCGAGGAGGCGCGCGCCGTGGTGCTCGCATCCGTTCGCGCCCGAGTTCTGCGCGTCGAGGATGGTGACGACGACCGGGCCAGTGCACGGGGTGGGGTCCTCGGGGTGTGCGGCCGGGCAACGAAGCGCGGGCGGCTCGGCGCCGAGGGCACGCAGCAGGAGGCGGAGGGCTTCGCGGAGGGAGAGGACGCTGTCGCTGTCGAGCAGCTGCTGGGCGACGCGGAGGGCGACGTCGAGGTCGCTGGGCTCGGACACCGGGACGGTGCCGGAGGCCGCGGCGTAGGACGGGGCCAGGTTCGGGGTGACTCGCTGGGCCTTGCCCTTGGCGTAGTCCTCGTCGCAGAGACGGTGCAGGGCCGCAATGCGGGCGGCCTTGGGGGAACTTGCGGTCGCGTCGAGACGCGCGAAATGATCGGTCATGCCGACTCCTGCTCAGATCAGGTGTTCGGTGGAAGGGCCGGGCAGTGCGCGCGCCGGGGGCTGCAACCCCCGAGCTGCTGCCCGGCCTTTCGTTCGCTCCCCAATGTCCCACTGCCTGAACAATTTGTCCAGGCTGTTGGACACTTCAGGTGCGCATCACCCCGCATCAGCAGGTTGGAAGTGCTTCAGCATCAGGTAGTCCTCGGGCCCATACCCGGTCCCGCACCACCGGCACTTCAGCCGTGTCTCGCCCGGCATGCGGGAGATCGCCGCCCCGCACACCACGCCCTCGCCGACCAACGCGACGCAGTAGCCGATCCGCTGCGGCCGCGGTTCCGGGTCGCCGACGATCGAGCGGACCTGGCTGTTCAGCTCGGCTACCTCGCGGGCGAGATCGCCGGCCGCCGGGTACTGCGCGACGATCCAGTCCAGCTCTTGGGCAAGCCATCGGCAGTCGGCGTCCAGCCGGGCGGGCGGCGTGGCTCCGCGGTGGGGCCAGCGCAGCCGCCGGACGTCCGCCCGCCACGAGTGAATCACCTCGGTTGCGCGGGTCCAGTTCACCGTGTCGAGGACGTCCTCGTTGACCGGCGAGCGGGGGCCGGCCGCACTCTTGGTGGCCACGATGTCGCCCCAGCCGGTGCGGCGGGGCACGAGACATTCGCCGACCTCGGCGTACAGGGCGGGGAGTTCTTGCAGCCGCGCGGCCAGCTGCTCCCGGTGCCGGTTGCACAGGTAGCCGCTGGCCGCGTTGCCGCACAGTTCGCAGGTCACGGGGTGCTGTTCTCCTTGGGCTCTGCGAGGGCCTTGCGCAGCTCGACGGCTGCGCCGCCGTAGGCGCGAAGGATGGCCCACCTGCGGGCGAGCCGATCGGCACGCTTGATGGCGGCCTCCGCCTTCTCGGCGCGGGCTTTCCACTCGTCACCGCGGCGCCAGCCACGGTTCGCGTTCTCGTACAGCTCGTCCAGGGCGTCGTCGGTGATGCTGTCGGCGGTGTAGCGCTTCGCGGTCACGCGGCCTGGTCCTTCCTGGTGCAGTTGGGCAGGTCGTCGTGCTCGGTGCCGCAGCTGGTCCACCAGCGCTCGCAGCAGCCGTCTTCCAGGTCGTTCCGCGCCTGGCTCGCCCAGGTGCGGAGGCGGGCGGCCCGTTCGGCGCGCACTGCGGCGGCGCGGCGTTCGTCGGCGGCGACATACTCGCGGGCGAGGGCGACGATGAGCAGCAGCGAGACGCCGAACAGGCCGGCGGCGTACCACCAGGCGTCATTGCGGGCGCTGGTGACGGAACAGCGGGCGGTGAGCAGCGCAGCGAGTAGGTACGCCCAGCCGAGGACGCGGGTTGATCGGGTCACAGGTACCTCCCAGTGAGGGGCACGGTGGTGATGCTGTGGCGCTGGCGGGCGGTGAGGCCCTGGCCCCACAGGTCCGCGCCCCAGCGAGGGCGGGGGAGTTCGCAGCGGCAGGTGCCGGAGGCGGCGAGGAAGTGGCCGCGGGGGCAACGGGATCGAGCCGTCACGAGATCCTCGCTTCGGTCGCGAACTCGATGACGATCTCCTCGTCACGGACGTGGAAGCGGAGCGCGTCGTCGTGCAGAGACCTCTCATCGGGGATCTCGAAGTGATCCCGATAGGCCCGTTCGGCGACGGCCCACGCCTTTCCGATCTCGGCGGCCGCGGCGCCCCACGGTTCGGCGGCTGGGACAACCCAGCGGCGGACGGTGTGGGTGACGGTCTCGGTGGTGAAGTCGGCCATGGGTTCCTCCGTGGTGTGATGGGTGGAGGTCCGGGCCTGTTAAGGGCAGGCCCGGACCGCTACGCAGCGGGAAGGATCAGCTGGCCCAGGACGCGGCCGACGCGGTCCTGGTCGATGAGGTCGGCGACGTCGCCGGCCGTTGCGGCCCGCGGCACCGTGATACCGAGGCGCCTGCACAGGCCCATCTGCTTCGGGCTCGGCTTTCCGGCCCTCCAGCGGGCCTGCCGGGAGACGAACGCGCCGGGGGCCAGGACACGGGCCTGCTGCTCCAGCCACGCCAGGGCCTCGGGCAGCGGCCGCGCCGTGTCATCCCTGGGCGGGTGTACGCCGTCCGCCTCGGTCCAGCGGCGCATCCGGTACAGCCGGGTGCCGGGGTCGCGGACCAGGAACAGAAACATGGCGGACGTCAGACGGATGAACCAGGTGCCGTCCTCGGTGCGCAGCCACCTGATCGCCGAGGCGCCGAACAGGTTGAACTCCTCGGCCTCGATGTGCGCGACCAGCGTGCGGCGCTTCTCGGCGGCCACGGCCTCCTCGGCGACCTGGCGCAGGGACTTGCCCTCCTCGGCCTGGCCGATCTCCCGCGCGGTCAGGTCGACCATGCTGGCCAGCTTGTGCCGGGTCGAGGCGCCCATGACGTCGAGCAGCAGGGCGTCCGACTTCCCGGGCGCCGGGCGCAGGCCTCGGCCGACCATCTGGACGTACAGGCCCGGGCTCTTGGTCGGGCGGGCGACCACGATGCAGCTGGTATGCGGGGCGTCGAATCCCTCGGTGAGCACCATGCAGTTGGTGAGCACCTGGACGTCCCCGGCCTCGTACCGGGCGAGGGTGGCCCGCCGGTCGTCGCGGCCCATGTCGCCCCACACCGGGGCCGCCGAGATGCCGGCCGCGCGCATCGCCTCCGCGGCGGCCTGGGCGGTCGCCACGGTCGGGGTGAAGACGACGCCGGGTCGGTCGGCGGCGTGGTCGACGTAGGCCTTGGCGATGGCGTCGAGGGCGCCGGAGTCCTCGAGGGCCTGGCCCAGCTGTCCCTCGACCAGGTCCCCGTTCCGGGTCTTCACCTTGTCCAGGTCGAGGCTGTCGACCGTGATGCGCTTGCCCCGGACGTCGCACAGGTAGCCGTCGCCGATCATGTCGAGGATGTCCAGGGTGTAGACGACGTCTTCCCAGACCTCGGCCAGGCCGCCGTCGGTGCGCGTCATGGTGGCGGTGAATCCGGCGACAGGGACGCCGCGCCAGGCGCCGAAGTGGTCCAGCACCTCCATGTAGGTGCGGGCGGCGGCGTGGTGGCACTCGTCCACGATCACCAGGCCGACGTCGCGGATGGCCTCCCTGCGCTTCGGCACGGCCAGGGTCTGGACGCTGGCCACGATCACGTCCACGTCGTGGTGCTCGTCGCGCTCGGCCTTGACGATGCCGACGCGCAGCGAGGGGTCGACGGCGCGCAGCTTGGCGGCGGCCTGTTCCAGCAGTTCCTCGCGGTGCGCGATGACGAGGGCGCGGCGGCCGTTGAGTCCGTCGAGCTGCTGGTGGACCAGGTTGGCGATGATCACGGTCTTGCCGGCGCCGGTGGGGAGGACGACAGCGAGCCGGTTGTGGGGTCCGGCCCAGCCGTCGATCAGGGCATGGATCGCCTCGGCTTGGTACGGGCGAGGGGTGAAGGCCTCGGGCATGGAGTCACCTCGAATCAGTTGCTGGCGGTATGCAGGGAGTGCAGGGACCTTGCGGGAGTCCTGCGGGGACTTCCGCAGTGGTCCGGTGTGGCGCTGATCTGGGGTTTTGCAGGGACGCAGGGACTTGCAGGGACTTAGGCCAAGGCCTGCATGTCGGAGAGCTTCAGAACTGCCGTCAGACGACGTGCGCTATACGGGGTGCGCGATACGGATGGGACGCGCGCGCTATACGAGGTATGGCGGCAACCCCCCGCAAGTCCCCGCCTCCCCGCGTACTCGCAGGTCAGGCACCGTGCAGGGACCTGCGAGAGTCCCCGCAGCACTCCCTGCACGGTCCCTGCAGTCCCTGCATCGGGCCGGGTGCCGGTCACGGCTCGTGCCGTCCGGTGCCGCGGTCGGCGTGGACCTCGACGCGCCACAGGTTCTGTCGCTTGTGGCTGTCGTAGACCATGACGACCTTGTGCGTGCCGAAGTACCGACCGGCTCGGGCCTTCAGCCACATGCCCAGCTGGTTCGCGCTGGGCGGCTCGTCGCCCTTGCGCGGGACATGGTTGGGAAGGCCTTTGATGACGGCCCCGGCCTGGACGGGTTCGGCGCCGTAGGTCTCGCGCCACATCTCCAGGAGGGCCGTCCACTCCTGTTCCTCGTCGTCCTGTGTGCGCGCTTCGTTCTGGTCGGCCATCCATCCCTCGACGCCGAGGTAGTCGAGCAGGCCGGCCACCATGGAGGCCCACTCGCTGTAGTCGCCTTTGCGGACGCGGACGATGGGGGCTCCGGCGGAGACCCAGGCGCGGACCAGGGTGACGAGTGCGGCGACCAGCGTGGAGGAGTTGCTGCGCAGCCACGGCCGCAGGTCGCCGACGGTGAAGCCGTCGCGCTGGTCCGGGTCGGGACAGTCGGGGTCCAGGCGGACCCAGAACACGCGCCGCTTGTTGTCGCCACCGGTACGCAGGGCGTTCCCGGTGACCAGCCATAGGCGGTCGTTGGGCATGGTCACCTTGCCGGTGGCGCCCAGGATGCGGTCGCCCCAGACCTCGTCTGTGAGCAGCGCGGACAGCACCGGGCTCTTGAGGACGTAGCCGTTGGGCAGGTTGTCGAACACGACGACGGGCTGGCCGGTGCCGTACAGCTGCGTCGTGATGCTCTTGCGCAGTTCGGTGTCGTTCTCGGGCCAGGCCGTGCTGGCGATGCCGTAGCAGTGCCGGAAGATGTCTTTCAGCAGGGACTTGCCAGATCCGGCGGCGGTCGCCGTCAGCACGAACATCGGCGTGGCGCCGTGGAAGTACGGGCGGATGATCGGGGTGAGCAGGGCCCCCAGGAAGTGCGCCCGGTCGCTGGCCGCCACCCAGGGGAAGTCCTTCAGGACCTGGTCCAGGACGATGGCCTTGGCCCGGGCCAGGCTGTCCTGGGTCACCTGCGGCTGGAGGCGGCGCAGCTTCACGCGCGGCTCCAGGTACAGGCCGGTCGTGCGGTCGTAGCCGAGGCTGTCCAGCAGGCTGCCGTCCGGCCGGATCACCGGCGAGGTGACGATGCCGCGCAGCACGGGAAGCGGCCACTGCTTGCGCCCCAGGATGGTCGAGCAGGACTTGGGCATGAGCAGTTCCCGTTCCTCCACGATCTCCTCGGCGGTTCGCTTCACGACGAACGTGGCGACGTGGTCGGCGAGGTACGCGCGCAGGTTGTCCGTGCCCAGCTGCTGCACCACGGGGTCGTCGTTGTCGTCGCGGTAGACCCAGCACGGGCCGCCCGCCCGGGTGTAGAGGTCGGGCAGCTGGCCGGTGCGCATCAGCTCCAGGACGCCGTCGATGGCGTCGGCCTCGTTGGTGATGTCCAACTCGGGCTTGGCGGGTACGGCGCGCAGCTGCGGGCCGCCCTGGAACTCCTCCTGTGCGTCCGGAGCGTGGCTGGCGTCCAGCGCGGCCGAGCCGTCGCTGAAGTGCTCCGCCTGGGCAGGCACGGCGCTGAGTCGGCGGCGGGGCGTCGGCGTGCCGTAGCCCTGTCGGCGCAGGGCGGACGCGGAGGCCTTGTAGTCGCCGCCGTGCTCCAGCAGCGTGTAGGCGCCGAACTTGGAGTACGGCGTATCGGCCTGGAACTCCGAGCCGGTGGCGAACACCCACAGGCGGTCCTTCTCCGGGTCGCGGCCGGTGGTGGCCTTCACGCCGCCCACGCCGTCCGCCCACCCCCAGTAGGTGGTGTGACCGCGCGTGATGATGGGCCGGAAGACGCCGCGGAGGATGTCCGCCCAGTCGGCTCGGGACTCGTAGTCCTCGCCGGGGCGCAGGCCGCCGTCGGGCAGCGGTTCCTGCGGCCGGGGCGCGGTCTTCGGCGCCTCGGGCGTGGGCATCTGGTCGACCATCCGGCAGACGTCCCTGATCGCACCCATGGTGTCGCCGTCGAGGACGGGGATGCTCGCGGGTGATCCGGCGATGCGGAGGTACGGCCGGCCGGAGGCGTGCACGGCGCCGCCGGACGGTTCGACCAGGCCGTACCCGCCTTCTCCGCGCGTCTCGACGAGGACGCGGATGATCTTTGTGCCGGGTTTCTCGGCGACGCGCTGCCGTTCCTCGGGGGTGTACTCGTCTTCGCCTGCCAGCCGCTGGGCCAGCTTGCGGTTCGGAGGAACGGTGGAGCCCTCCAGGCGGACGCGGAAGTGCCGGCCACCGGAGGGGGACTCGGTCACCCAGCCGTTGAGGATGGCGGACCAGGGTTCGCCCAGGCCCGACGCCTCCATGATCTCGGTGACCTCGTCCAGCAGGCCCTCTCGGACGGCCAGGCCCTCGAACTCGAGCATCTCGACGTTGCCGGACACCTCGCCGTAGACCACGGCGATGCCGCGGGGGCGGCCGCCGGTGAACCACGCGTCGTGTTCGTCCGGCGTGCTGCGGTGGACCTTGTAGGGGGTCCACTTCAGGGCGGGCGCCTTGGTGCCGTCCGCCTTGATGGGGAGGACGCACAGGCCAGCGTCGTGCATCTCGCGGGCGGTCGCCCGGAGGTCTGGTGCGGTCTGTGGGTCGGTCAACGGGTGCTCCCGTGGTGCTGGGCAAGGTGCCGGGTCTTGATGCCGTCGATGAAGGCCTTCAGGCCGCCGACCCCGATGGGACGGCCCTCGACGTCGCCGGGGTCGCGGTCGGTGCTGTAGACCGGGCCTTCCAGGCGGTGCGGGCAGTCGGGGCGCAGGCACTCGTAGCGGGCTCGCTGGCTGTCGAGGTCTACGAACAGGGCGCCCTCGATGCGCTGCTGGGGCGGGCGCCCGGCGAGGGGCCGGGCGCCCGTTGCGGTGCTGGTCAACGCGCGGCCTCGGTGGTCACTCGGGCGTGCCAGCTGTCGAGGTCCTCGACGTCTCCGGCGGCGACGGAGGCCTGGAAGGAATCGGCCAGCTGCTGCTCGTCTGCGCGCTCGTCGATGGCGGCGCGCAGCTGGCGGAGGGTGTCGGCGGGTCGTTGCCCGCGCGGGACCACAGCGAGGGCGCTGCCGTTGAACTCCCAGAAGACGAGCGTCTCGGTCAGGTCGCCGGACTCGACGGCCTCGGCCGAGGACTCGGCCAGGCGGAGGCCGTGCGCGGCGGTCAGCACCCGCAGTTCCTCGCGGGCGAAGTTGTCCAGGACGCGGTCGAACACGGCGTCCGGGTCACCGGTCTGCCTGATGAGGTCGGCGACGGCGTCGAGGCACGCGGCCACGTCGGCGTCGACGTCCCGCTTGGCGGCCTCGATGTCGGCGAGGGCGCGGACCACTGCCGGGCTGTGGGCCGCCGAGGCGGGCTCCGGCTTTGCCTCGATCAGCGCGGCCATGATCCGGTCGACGTGCCCCTCGATGCGGGTGTCGTCGGCCTGGGTGGCCTTGGGGTTGGGGGCGGCGGTCGTCATGCCGTCACCTCCGGCCGGCGCAGCAGGGAGCGCAGGGCCGACAGACGTTCGCCGAGGTCCTGGCCGAGGGGGAAGACGACTATCTTCTGCCGGTCGGTCTGGACGTAGAACGCCATGAACTTGCTGCGGATGGACTCGGCGAGGGTCGCGGTGTCGAACTCTTCGACGACCAGGCCGTGCTCGGAGACGAGGGCCTGGATGGTCGCCCGCACGTCGGTCTCGACGGGGTTGCCGGACTGGTCCGCGCTGGGCTCCACGAACACGGCCGTGGGAAGCTGCTGCATGAGCTGCTCCGTTTCTACTGACTGATGGGTGCGGGCTGCTCAATAGGCGCCCCCGGCTGGACCCCGGGGGCGTCGCTGTTGGTGGCCGCTGGTGCCGACTGGACCTCGGCAGCAGCGGGTTCGGGGAGGCGGAGGAAGGCCAGCAGGTCGGTCTTGCGCACGCGCTTGGCGCGGCCGAACTGGAAGACCTCGATGGGGAACTGGTCGTCCTTGATGAGGCCGTAGCCGGTGCCCTCGCTGATGTTGAGGGCGCGGAACGCCTCCTTGACGGGCGGCATCGCGGGCAGGTCCAGGACCTGCTCGGGGGTCAGCGGCTTCAGGCGGGCAGTCACACGGCCTCCCGCTGGACTCGGAGCGGGACGACCGCGCGGCCCGCCCGCTCCATCGGTATGAACAGCACCAAGAGGTCGACGCCGAGGGCGGCGGCGATGGCCTTGGCCTTGTCCTCGGGAACGGTGCGCTGGGCGCCGGACATGAGGGCGCCGATGGTCCCGTTGGCCACGCCGGCGGCGGCGGCCAGTTCGCGGCTGGTGATGGACTCACCTGTGCCGGTGCGCTCCATGAGCGTCTTCAAGCGGTCGCCGCTGACGACCGCGTACATCGTGGGTGGAACTTCGCTCACGTTCACCTCGCTGGACAACTTGTCCCATGGATAGGACAGCGATGAACGGAGCATCACACACGTTGAACGGTTTGTCCAGCGTGTGTGACAGCGTGTGGGGAGTGTAAGTAATCGGTCAATGACTCACTGCGACCTGGCGGGATCGTCCAACGTGCTGAACAATCCGTTCAGTGGGTGAGATGAGCCCACCGACTGACCTGCCCGTACGTCTAAATAGGCGGCGCAGACGCTGAACGCAACGTACGGAACCTCTGACCAAGGAATGGCAGGATGTACCCTATGGCGCCCACTGGATCGGACCCGCGCGAAGCCACGCGCAGCCCTGAACAGCGAACTCAGCTTGCGGACCTCATTCGTAGCCGCCGCGCGGAACTCAACGTGGGGCTGAAGGCATTTGCCGAGAAGGCGGTAGACCCGGTTACGGGGACCCGAGTGACTCGGGGGTGGGTGTACCGACTGGAGCAGGGAGAACCGGTCACGCCACCCGTTTATGAAGAACTCTGCGCACTCGCTGAGGCCTGTGAACTGCCGGTGGAGACGTTGCAGGACGCCGCCGGCAGTCAGTTCCACGGCGTGGATCCGCTCGTGAGTGGCTCCACCGAGGCCAAGGCCTACGTGCACAAACTGGATCGGATCCCGCCAGACCAGCGAGAGCGGTTGCTGCGTCTCATCGACACACTGGTGCCGCCGGGCGGGGAAGGCGAATGATTTCAGCCCTCCCCTTCACATCACTTTAAGTAGCCGTTCGCTGCGGCCCGTAGACCACTGTGACCTATGGTGCGATCATGTGCAGACGCCTTTGGAGGGAAGGGCGCTGGTCCCAGTCGAATTTCGAACGCATGAGCGGGAGATGGGGGAGACTGCATGGAGTCACCGCGCCGCCCACGAGTCTGGTACTTCTTCAGCGAGGACTTGCCTGATGGCGAGATTCTTGTGCCCATCACGTCTGAGTACGGGCTGGCGTTCGCCGTACGCCCCAACAGCGGGATGGATCAGCTGATGCTGGACCAGCTCAACAAGACGACAGAGTTTGTTCTGGGCGTTGGGCTTGGCATCCTCAACGTGGGGGACGAGGACAAGCCCGACGTTGGGGACGAGCCTGACGTGGGGGACGAGGACGAGCCCCCCGAGCGAGAGGAGTAACCCCCATGCCGTCAGCGCGCCGGGCAGGAAGCGTCTACCGACGATGCGAGTGCCGGGGCCCCGACGGCAAGCTGCTGAGCAACGCATGCCCGCAGCTGAAGAAGAAGAACCACGGTTCCGTGGCACTCCGCCAAGAGTTGCCGCCGGACGAGAACGGCAAGCGTCGGACTTTCCGGCGCACCGGGTACAAGCAAGTCACGGAGGCCCAGGGCGACCTCTCCCGCCTTCAGGCCATCCTTGACCTTCCCGGGGACGATCCAGCCGAGCAGCTGCGCGTGGGAGATCTGCTCGCCGACATCTCCCGGCGCCGCGCAGACATCCCCCAGGCCGACGAGGTGAAAAGGCGCCTCGGCGTGGGCGTGCCACTCGACGGCAAGACCACCGTGGGCGAATGGCTGGACCGCTGGATGGCCGGCAAGGAGATCCGGCGCACGACGACCAACGGGTACGCCAGCCACATTCGGGCCCACTTGAAGCCCCACATTGGGCACTACCGCCTCGACCGACTCAACGTCGGCCACCTCCAGGCCATGTTCGGGGCCATCGCCGACGAGTCGGACGTGATCCATGCCGAGAACCAGGCACGGCGCGAACAGGTGCAGCGGGCCAAGTGGGGCAAGCCTGGCCGGCCACCCGTGAAGGAACGCGAGCGCCTTGCCGCCGAGCGGGCGAAGCTGGCCGAGATGAAGCCGTTCCGCAAGACGAACACCCCAGCGACTCGGCACGCGATCCGCCGCACTCTCCGCGCGGCGTTGAACGCGGCCATCGCTCAGCAGATGATCACCTTCAACCCGGCCTCGCACGTTGAACTGGGTCCCGGCGCACGCCCCAAGGGCCTGCTGTGGACGGATGAGCGGGTCCGGCGCTGGCAGGAAACCGGCGAGAAGCCGGGGCCGGTCATGGTGTGGACGCCCGAGCAGCTCGGAGCGTTCCTCGACGAGGCGGAAGGGACGCGGCTGTACTCGCTGTTCCATACGGTTGCCCACCACGGCCTGCGTCGTGGCGAGGGCGTAGGCGCCGAGTGGGACAACGCCCGCCTGGACGCGCGGCCGCCCAGGATCGACGTCCTGACCGAGATCGTGGTGGACGGCTGGACCCCGATCCAGACGGCTCCCAAGACGGACAGTTCGATGGCGTCCGTGATGATCGACCGCGAGACCGTGACCGTGCTGAAGGAACGTCGCGCGCAGCAGCTGGCGGAGCGGGACGCCTGGAACGGCCGGGCTGCCGAGCGCAGGGCCCGGGGCGAGAAGGCCTACGACTGGATCGACACGGGCAAGATCTGGACGGCTGAGGACGGATCCTGGCTGCATCCCGACGAGGTCAGCAAGGAGTTTCACCGGATCCGTGAGCGGGCCGGACTTCCCCCCATCAACTTGCGCGACCTCCGGCACGGAGCGGCCGCGCTGGTGAAGGCCGGCGGCGGCGACCTGCACGACGCCAAGAAGAAGTTGCGCCACTCCACCATCGTGCTCACCAGCGACACCTACATGGAGCTGTTCGAGGAGTACGAGGAAGAACTGACGGAGAAGGCGGCGGCCGCCGTGCCGAGGGCCCGCCGGAAGCGCGACGCGGCCCCTGCCCCGGGCGCTGTACCGGAGCAGGGGCCACCGAGTGCGTCGCAGCCAGCAGACGCGGAAATGGACGTCTCCAACGGTACGGGCCAGCACTGACATTGGGGAGTGCTGGACGTAGAATCGAGGGACAGGCAAAGGGCCTCTGACCTGCGGGTCGGGGGCCCTTCTTGCTGGCCCCGTGCTGGCCCGAACGCCATGCAGCGCGGTGGGGTGAGGTGGGGTGAGGTGGGGTGAACGACTCGCAAGACATGCAGCCGCACGGCCGTTGACCTGCACTCCTTGGGGTTCGGTGGGGTGAACGGGGGAACGCCAATCCTGACGAGAGTTGGCCCCAGCAGTGAGCCTGTGGACTTTTAATCCATTGGTTGTGGGTTCGAGTCCCACAGGGCCTACCGGAGGCGGGTCGGGGAAACAGCCCCTGACCTGCTGTACGGCGCCCGGGTCGGCTTCGGCCGACCCGGGCGCCGTCTCGTTTCCGGGACCGTGTGTGAAGCCGGTCGGAAAGCCTGACGGAGAGTCCGGCGCCGTAGGACAATGCCGTCATGACGGGGAACGGCACCACGCTGTACGCCACGATCACCGAACTCGCGGGCAGAATCCTGCCGTTGGACGGCAGACAGCCGGATCCCCAGGTGCTCCAGGCGTTCGCCGGCGCCCTTCGGGCCCGGCCCGGCGGCCCCGACCAGCTGCACGCCACCTCCGCGGCGCTGCGTGCTGCCCTCGACAAGCAGTCCGCCACCGAGCGGCGCAGGCTGCTGGCGCTCCTGGACACGGTGATGACCGGGATGTTCGAGCAGAGCGGCCACCCGGAGGACCTCGTCGCCGCCCTCGACCTGAGCCGGGAGGCCGTCGCTTCGACGGACGGCCTGCTGCGTGACGGGGTCTCTCCCGCCGTCCTCGCCTGGCTCCGGTACTCGGGCACACTGCTCCGCGACACCCGGCTGGGCCGCGCGGAGCTGGGCAGGCTCATTCCCCTTCTGGTGCACGGCATCCGTGTATGCGAGCGGCTAGGACTGGCCGACGGGCAGGACCTGCTGCTCACAGAGGTCGCCTTGGTGCTCCAGGCGTGGAACGGACGTCCGGGCGAGGTGACGTCGGCCGAGGTGGACGCGGTCGTCGGGCCGCTCATGGAGCTGCCGATGCCGCCCGACGGCGAGCCCCTCACCCAGGCCCTGCTGTCCGCGCTCGGCGCGCTGCACATGAAGCGGTTCCACCGGTCGGGCCTGCGCGAACACGCCGACCTGGCGGTGGACACGTACACCAGGCTCGTGGCGCAGGCCCGGCCCACTGCCTCGCTGTCCCTGATCCTGGGCGACATGCTCTACGCCAGGTACGACCGGTTCCGGGACCGCGCCGACCTGGACCGGTCGGTGGAGGTGCTCCGATCGGGACTGGGACCGGACGTGAACCCGGGCGAGGAGCCGGGGGCGCGGGAAGCCGTCCAGCTCTCCCTGGCCGAGGCGTTGTTCGAACGCGCGGCGCTGGATCTCTCCGAGGACGACTGGCGCCGGGCGGACTCGGCGTTCCAGGCGGCCATGTCGGCCGACACCAGCGTGCAGGGGCATACCACCGGCGCGTCGGGCGCGCGGGCGAGGGCGGAGGCGGCCTTCGCCGCGAGCGTGGACCGTACCGCGCCGGACGCCGAGCAGCGGATGCGGCGTGTCCACCGGCTGATCAACGGGGCCGACGCGGACGACAGCGGGGAGGTGGCCGGGGCCGGGGAGGACGACGTGTCCGACTGGCTGGCGTGGCGGCTCGTCGACCGTTTCCACGCGACCGGGACGGCGGCCGATCACCGGCACGCCGTGGCGGCCGTCCGAAAGGCGGCGGAGTCGGTGACGGGCGAGGCGGCGGAGCAGATCCGCACCGCCCTGGCCGACCTTCTGCTGGCGGGCTACGAGGCGACCGGCTCCCGCTCGGACATCGACGAGTGCGTCGGTCTGCTCCGCGAGCTGCTGTCCGCCGAGCTTGCGGACTCGGACGAGGGGCGCGAAGAGCGCGCCCGGCTGCTCTCGCAGCTGTCCGGCGCCTTGGCCTACCGCTTCGAACACGCCGGTGACCAGGCGGATCTCGACAACTCGATCGCCGCCATGCGCGAGTCCGTCGCCCTGACCCCCACGAGCGGTTCCGCCGCGACCGCCCGTGCCCAGCGGCTGGGCAACCTGACGAGCAAGCTCATGTTCCGTGCCGAGCTGCTCGGTTCCCTGACCGATGTCGACGAGGCGGTCACGGCGGGGACCGAAGCCGTCCGTCTTTTCGGGGTCTTCGCGGATCAGGTGACGCTGCCTCTCCTGCTGAGCAATCTCGGGGGTGCGCACCGCCGCCGCTACCAGATGCGGGGCGACGAGGCCGATCTGGACGCCGCGCTGGACGCCCTGCGGCGCATGCTCGATCTGAGCGCCAAGGGCACACCCGAACACGTACGGGCGATGAGCAACCTCGGTTCCTGTCTGCTGATCGCCGACGCCGCCGGGCGGGAGGGGCTCGACGAGGGGATCACCCTGATCCGTGCGGCGCTGGACGGGACCCCGTCCAGCCACCCCCAGCACCACTTCTCCCGGAGCGTCAACCTCGCCAACGCACTGCTGCTCCGCTGGTACCGCAGGCACAGTCGGCCCGATCTGGACGAGGCCGTCGCCCTGCTGCGCGCCCGGCTGGCGGCCGAGGAGGGTGACGCCGCCAGGCGCCGGCGGGCGGACAGCATGTTCCTCCTGGCGGGGGCGCTCAGCAGTCTGTACGAGGAGACCTCGGACGCCGGAGCGGCACGGGAGGCCGCCCTGCTGCACGCCGACTGCGCCCGGTCCCCTTTCGCCCCCGCCGCCCAGCGGATCCGGGCGGCGTCCCAGTGGGCCGACCTCAGCGAGAGGCAAGGGGACGTGGACGGGCCGGACGGCGCGCTGGCCGCCTGGTCCCTCGCGGTCGGACTCCTGCCCGTGGTCAGCTGGCGGGGGCTGGGCCGGTCGGATCAGGAGTCGCAGCTCTCCGAGTGGACGGGCACGGCGTCGGCCGCCGCGGCGTGCGCCCTGGACGCCGGGCGGCCGCAGCTGGCGGTGGAGCTCTTGGAACAGGGCCGTTCGGTGCTGTGGACGCAGTTGCAGCAGTCGCGTGTCGAGGCCGGTGCCCTGAGCCGGCTGGCCTCCGGGCTCACCGCCGAGCTGCGTCAGGTGGGCGCGGCTCTGGAAGAAGCCGCCGCGTCCGCGGAGACGTCGTCGGACCGTCTCGTCGCGCTGGGGCGCCGCTGGGACGCCCTGGTGGAACGGGTCGGGGCCGAGCTGGGTGACGACAGCCCCTTCGCGCCGCTCCCCTATGAGACGCTCGCGCGAGCCGCTGCCGGGGGGCCGGTGGTACTGGTCAACGTCACGCCTCGGCGCAGCGACGCGATCGTCGTGTTCCCGCCGCCCGTGGCGCCGCTCGTCGTCCCGTTGCCCGGCCTGGACCTGGCCGAGACGGGGCGCCGGGCGGTCGACTTCCTGAGGGCGGTCCACGACCAGGGCGCCACGGAGCCGCAGGGCCATGTGGCCCTGCAGATGACTATGGCGACCACGCTGGAATGGCTGTGGGAGGCCGTCGCGAAGCCGGTGTTCGACCGGCTCGGTCTGATCGACGACGGAAGCGGGGTGCCCGGCAAGCGGATCTGGTGGTGCCCGACCGGGGCGCTCACCCTGCTGCCACTGCACGCCGCCGGACTCGTGGGAGGCGCCGATGGCACATGGCGGCGCGTCATCCCCTCGTACACCCCTACGCTGCGGGCGCTGGTGCGCACCTACCAGGGCGGGACGGACGCGGAACCGGCGGTCCTCGGCCGGGACGGAGGGCGGCTGCTGACGGTGGCGGTGCCGGACTCGCCGGGCCAGCCGCCGCTGCCTCACGTGGTGTCGGAGGCGGCCGGGATCGCGCCGCGCTTCCCCGGGCTGGCGCATACGGCGCTGGTCGACGCGCAGGCCACCCGCGACCGGGTGCGGCGCGAGCTGGCCGGCTGTTCGTGGGCGCACTTCGCCTGCCACGGCAGGCAGGATCCGACTCAGGCGTCCGACAGCGCGGTGCTGCTGCACGACGGCGCGCTGACGGTGCTCGACATGGCCCGGACCCGCCCGGCCGGGGCGGAGCTGGCGTATGTGTCGGCGTGCCGTACGGCGGCCAGCAGCGTGCTGCTGATGGACGAGGCCCAGCATCTGGCGGCCGGGCTCCAGATGGCCGGATTCCGGCACGTGGTCGGTACCCTCTGGGCGGTCGGCGACCGTTCGGCAGCGGTCACCGCGGGCCGCTTCTACGATGTCCTGCGGGACGGCGGCTCCCCCGCGGCCGCCACCGCCGCCGCCGTGGAACGGCTGCGCCTCGACCACCCGTTGGAGCCGTCGGTGTGGGCGGGTTACGTCCATTTCGGCCCTTGAGGAGAGTGCGGTCATGCCCGATCCGGGGAAGTTCTTCGCGCTGCTGGTCGATCCTGAGGACGCCGCGCCCGCGCCGGTACGGCTGGAGTTGACGCCCGGCACTTCGCCGGACACCGCCGCCGCGGTCCTGACGACGGTGTTCCGCGCGGATCCGGGACTGGAGCGCGTCACGGTGACCGTGGGCGGGAATCCGCTCGGCGTCTCGCGCCGCGAGCGGTTCGCCGGGAAGCACCCCGACACGGCGTCGCGGGAGTTCGGCGGTGGTGATCACGCGACGCTTCCGGGCCCGCCACAGCGGTTCACCCTGCTGCGGTTCACGTGCCGCGACTGTGAACTGGCCGCCCTGCGGGTGCATGCCGACTGGCAGCCTCCGTCCTGCCCGGACCACGGCCCCATGGAACTGGTGCGATGAGTCCGGAGAGGCTGGGCAGAGGCGCCGCCGAGGTGTTCACCGGGCGGTTCTTCCTGGTCAGCTATCTTCCGACGCTCGCGCTGAGCCTCTTCGTCCTGGTCCTCGTCCGGGCGGGCGCACCCGGGGAACGCATCGACTTCGGCCTGGCCTGGCGCACCACCGCGCGGCTGAACGCCGGGGAACTCACCCTGCTCGTGCTGGCGGTGACGCTGGCCGCGCTGGTCTCCCACCCGCTGCAACTGCCCCTGGTCCGGCTGATGGAGGGTTTCTGGCCGGCTGTCCTGCGGCCGGTGAGCGAGCGCTGTGTCCGACGGCAGGCGCGGCGGCGCAGCCGGCTGGAAGCCGACGCGAACCGACTGGACGAGTCGATGACCGACGCCGAACTCCAGGCGGCCGGCGCCGCGGGGACCCGGCTGCGGCAGCTCTTCCCGCCTGCCGACCGGCTGTTGCCCACCGCGTTGGGCAATGCCCTGGCCGCGACGGAACACCGTGCGGGCGCCGGGTACGGCTGGGACGCGGTCGTGGCCTGGCCGCGGCTGTACCCGCTGCTCGGTGAGACGCTGCGGGCCGTCGTCGACGACCGGCGCAACACGCTGGACGCGGCGGCCCGGCTCTGTGCGTCGGCCTTCATGGCAGGGGCCGCGGCGACAGCCCTGCTGAGCCGCTCCGGCTGGTGGCTGCTGCTGGCGCTCGGGCCCCTGGCCCTGTCATGGATCTGCTACCGCCAGGCGGTGGGCGCGACGTTGCGGTTCGGTGAGGCCGTGGAGAGCGCCTTCGACCTTCACCGGTTCGACCTGCTGCGGGCGTTGCACCTGCCGTTGCCCGCCGGACGGTCCCAGGAACGCGTCCAGGCCCAGGAGGTGTGCGCGTACTGGCGGCAGGGGATGCCCGTCGCGTTCGCATACGAGCACGGCGTCGAGGACCGCACGGGGACGACGTCCGACGGCGTCACCTGAACCGTCCGCTCCCGGCCGGCAACGCTCGTGATCAATACACCTAGGGTCTGTCGTTTGGATCAGGTCGCAGGGAAGCGACTGTTCTGCTCGGTGCCAGACCCCGCGTCTGCGGCGTGATCCAAACGACAGGTCCTAGCCCGTCGCCAGCATCCCCGACCGCAGCCGTGCCACCGTCCGGGAGATCAGCCGGGAGACGTGCATCTGGGAGATGCCGAGTTGCTTGCCGATCTCCGCCTGGGTGAGTTCCTCCACGAAACGGAGGTGGAGGATGAGGCGCTGGCGCTCGTCGAGTTCGGCGACCAGGGGGGCCAGCGCGTGGAAGTCCTCGACGAGTTCGAGGGCCGGGTCCACCTCGCCGATGAACTCGGACAGCGTGGTGTCGCTCTCCTCCGAGTCGCCGGTGATCGCGGCGTCCAGGGACGAGGACAGATAGCCGTTCGCCGCGACCTGGGCCTCGACGACCTCCTCCTCCGAGAGGTTCATCAGCGCCGCCAGCTCCGTGACCTTCGGCGCGCGGCCGAGGCGGGAGGCCAGTTCCTCGGTGGCCTTGGCGAGTTCGGTACGGGCCTCCTGAAGGCGGCGCGGCACGTGCACGGCCCAGGACGTGTCGCGGAAGAACCGCTTGATCTCGCCGATGATGTACGGCACCGCGAAGCTGGTGAACTGGACCTCGCGGGAGACCTCGAACCGGTCGATGGCCTTGATCAGCCCGATGACACCGACCTGGACGACGTCCTCCATCGCCTGGCCGCTCGCACGGAACCGGCGGGCCGCGAACCGCACCAGCGACATGTTCATCTCGATGAGCGTGTTGCGCGCGTACTGGTGTTCGGGCGTGCCCTCCTCCAGCACGGCGAGCCGTTCGAGGAACTGGCCGGTCAGCTCGCGCGCGTCCTGCGGGGCGAGCTTCTGCGGCTCGGCGATCTGCGGCAGCTCTTCACCGGTGTCGGTGCCGGAATCCGTCGTCGTGCCGATGCGCGTTGTCGCCGTCACGGGCCCTCCCTCGTCGTTCCGGCCCGCTCCCGTCCCCCGACAGGCCACCTCCAGCCCGCTACCCGCAGTCGCCCGGCTCATGCCCCGCCTCCTCCCCGTCGAGACGTTGACCACAGACGGCGCAGGTCGGGGCGGTGACGGGGTACCCGCACGAACGGCTCACGGTACGGGCAGGAGGGTGGGGCGGTGCGGCGCGCAGGAGTTGGTGACGGGACTCGCGGAGCGGACAGTTGTCGTTCGACAACGATAGTCGTGAGACAACAAGCTGGCTGTGCCATGCGGACGCGGGGGAGGATCCGGAATGTTCGTCCCGGTGCCACGACGGGCAGTTCAGGCAGTCCGGGTACCGGACGCGGGCGAGTCGTCGGAGTCGTCGGAGTCGTCGTGTATCTGGGCCGCGGCCGCGTCGCAGAACGCTTCCAGCCCTTGCAGCAGCGCGACGCGCTTGGCGGCCGGCATCTGGTCGAGCACCGCGCGCAGCGTCTGTTCCCGGCGGACGCGCAGGTCGGCCAGGAAGGCGCGGCCCCGGCCGCTGAGGTGCAGCCGTACCTCGCGCCGGTCCGCCGCGCTCACCACGCGCTCGACGAATCCGGCCGCCTGGAGCCGGTCGCACAGCCGGCTGGTCGAAGGCGGCGTGGAGGCGAGGGAGTCGGCGAGGGTGCGCAGGTTGATGCCCTCGTGGTGCTCCAGGATGAGCAGCACGCGCAGCTGGGAGGCCGAGGCGGGTGCCGTCGAGGCCCGGCCCCAGAGGACTTCCAGCAACTCCGCGGCCGTGGAGGTCACACGGGCGACCTCGGCTGGCTCAGGGCGGGGTCGGAGGGAAGTCACAGTCACACTCTCGCAGGCACCGGGATGGCCGTCAGCGTACTAGGCGTGCCGCGAGCCGGGGCCGACACCGGCCCCGGCCCCGGCCCGGCCCCGCGGCCGAGGGCCGTACGCGAGGACCCCGCAGGTGTCCGACCGAGGATTCAAGGATTGGGCTTCGACCATCGTGACGACGATCGTGAACAGACTCGTGACCGCCGAGCGCGCCCTGCGCACGGCGGCGCCCCATCAACTGCTGGACGCGGTCCGTCGTGTACTGACCGATCAGGACGCGGCGGACTCCGTCGAGCTGTACCTGGCCGACTACGGACTGACGGTGCTTCAGCCGGTGTCCGTGCCGCCGCACACCCTTCAGCCGGTGTCCGTGGCCAACAGCCCGGCGGGCCGGGCCTTCGGCGCGCAGGAGCCGTACGTGGAAACCCTTTCGGGTGACTCGGCTGACGGGGTACGCGCGCATCTGCCGGTCACCGTGCGCGGCGACCGCCTCGGCGTGCTGACGGTGACCCTGCCGGGCGGCGAGCACTCCGACGGCTGCCTCGGCGAACTGGCCGAGATCGCCGAGGTGCTCGGGCACGAGGTGGTCGTGGCCGAGCGGGACACCGACCTGTACCTCCAGGCGTGCCGCAGGGACCGGCTCACCCTGGCCGCCGAGATGCAGTGGCAGTTGCTGCCGGGCCGCTCCTGCGCCCGCCCCGAGTACGAGCTACCGGGGCCGCTGCTACCTGTCCGTGCTCATGCTGGACATTGAGCTGGCCACCGGGCGGGTCCGGGCGGTGGACGCCGGTTCCCCGCGGCTGCTGCGGCAGCGCCGGGGTGCGGTGGAGCGGGTGCCCTTCGACGCCCAGCTGCCGCTCGGCATGTTCGAGGAGACCGACTACGTGGCCCAGGAGTTCGGGGTCGAGCCCGGTGACCGGCTGGTCTTCGTCAGCGACGGGGTGTATGACGCCGCCTCCCCGGGCGGAGAGGCGTACGGGGACGCCGCACTGGTCCGGGCGATCCAGTCGACCCGGCTGCTCCGGGCCGCCGAGGTGCCCCGGGCCGTCCTGCGCGAACTGTCCGGCCACCGCGGCAGACCCGTCCCGGACGACGACGCCCTGGTGGTGTGCCTGGACTGGCGTGGACGGTGAGGGCCGGGGCAGACGCAGGTCAGGGGGTGTGGATGAGCGGTTGTTTGGTGGTGCCGTACGTCGGCCCACAATGTTTGTCATACGGCGAGTAACGGCTGAGGCGCCGTAGCGCGACCTCGGTCCGGCCCGTGCAAGGGAGCGATGCAAGTGTCGGTTTCGGAAGAGAACGCGGGACGGGAGCCGGCCGCACAACAGGTGAGTGCCTTCCTCGAACGGCGCCGGGAGCAGATCGCCCAACGGTGGGCGGACGCCGCGCTGTTCCGCACGGTCTTCACCGTGTCCCGCGACGAGGCGGTGGAGGCGGGCCGGTCCGTGGCGGCGGCGCTGGCCGCGGTGTCGGCCGCCGGACGGCTGGACGACATCCGGGCCCCCGGATTCGACGCGGTGCGCGACCAGTTGGGGCGGATGGCCGCCTCCCGCGCCCGCAGGGGGGTCGGCGCGGACGAGCTCGCCGACGAGGTGGCCGCCCTGCGCGAGCCGGTGACCGAGCTGCTGCGCGCCGAGTTCCCGGACTCGTACGCCCCCGAGGCCCAGGAGTGTGTGCTGGCCCTCACCGTGCTGATGGGCACGCTGCGTCTGGTCGTACTGGAGACGACGGTCAGCGCGGGTGAGGAGGTGATCGTACGGCAGCGCGAGCAACTGAACGAGGTGGCCACCCCGGTGATCAAACTCTGGGAGAGCACCGTCGCCGTACCGCTGATCGGCACGCTGGACAGCGCGCGCAGCCAGGTGGTCATGGAGAGCCTGCTGGACGCGATCGTCACCGAGCGCGCCCGGTACGCCATCCTCGACATCACCGGCGTGCCCACGGTCGACTCGCTGGTCGCCCAGCACCTGATGAAGACGGTGGCCGCGGCCCGGCTGATGGGCGCCGAGTGCATCGTCTCCGGGATCCGGCCCGCGATCGCGCAGACCATCGTCCATCTGGGCATCGACCTCGGCACGGTGCTCACCCGCGCGAGCCTGGCGGACGCCCTGGCCTACGCGCTCAGCCGGCAGGGCGTCGAGATCGCACCGCTCCGGGCGGCCGACGCGGGCGCGCGATGACCGGGCCCTCGGGGAACGGGACCGCGGGATTCGGGCACCCGGTCGCCGGATCTCCGGTCGCCGGGTCCTTGGGCGGGCACGGCTTCACGGTGCCGGTCCTCCGGCTGGGCGACATCCTGCTGGTCACCCTCCAGGGGGAGCTGCACGACGGGATGGCCGAGCAGCTCCAGCAGGACATCACCGAACGGATCGCGCACACCCGGGTGACCGGTGTGGTCATCGACATCTCCGGCGTGGACATCGTCGACTCCTTCCTGGGGCGGGTCCTCGCCGAGATCGCCGCCGGAGCCAGGCTGCTGGCCGCCCGTACGGTGCTGGCCGGGATGCGTCCCGCGGTCGCGATCACCCTGGTCGAGCTGGGGCTGACCCTGCCCGGACTGCGTACGGCCCTGGACGTCGAACGCGCGATGGAGCTGCTCACCGCGGATGAGCACCGGGACGGGGGGAGTCCGTGATGCCGGCCTCCCGCCATGCCGCCCCGGCCAGCCTGCCGATCGGCTCGGACGCCGACCTGGCCTGGGTACGGCAGCGGGTCCGGCAGGCCGCCGCCGAGCTCGGTTTCGGGCTGGTGCAGCAGACCAAGCTCGTCACCGCCGCCAGCGAGCTGGCCCGCAACACCCTCGTCCACGGCGGCGGTGGCCATGCGGAGATCACCCGGCTGGACACCGGGCCGTCGCCCGGCCTGCGGCTGGCCTTCGTCGACGCCGGGCCCGGCATCCGTGACCTGGACCGGGCGATGACCGACGGCTACACCAGCGGCGGGGGGCTCGGACTCGGCCTGAGCGGGGCCAGGCGGCTGGTCCACGAGTTCGAGGTGGACAGCCGGCCCGGTGAGGGGACGACCGTCACCGTCACCGCCTGGGCCACGGTCGTGCCGCCGTCCCGGCCGGGGTCGTGATGAGCAGGGTGTGGGACGTGCCGGTGGACGACTCGACCCGGGTGCGGGACGTCCGGGTGGCGGCCGAGGCGGCCGGCGAGTGCGCCGGGCTCGGCCCGCACCGCATCGCGACCGCGGCCCTCGTGGCGACTGAGCTGGCGACCAACCTGGTGCGGCACGCGTACGGCGGGTACGTCGTCATCAACCTCGTCGAGCGCGCACCCGCCGAGCCCCGGCGCTTGTCCGTGCAGCTCGTCGCGCTCGACCACGGCCCGGGCATCCCGGACGTCGCGGCGGCGATGCGCGACGGCTACACCACCGCGGCCTCCCTGGGCGCCGGCCTCGGCACGTGCCGGCGCATAGCGAACGACTTCGACCTGCACAGCGCCCCCGGCCGGGGCACCGTGGCCGTGGCCCGCATCGACCACGAACCCCCCGCCGGCCGGCATCGGACGCCCGCCCGGGGTCTGCGCGCCGGTGGTGTCAACGTCCCCCTCGGCCGGGCCGAGTACTCCGGCGACGCCTGGAGCCGGGTGTGCTCCGACGACCGCCTGACCCTGCTGCTCGCCGACGGGCTCGGTCACGGACCCAAGGCCGCCGAGGCGTCCGGGGCCGCCGTGGACGCGCTGCACGGCGTGGCCGACCGGCCGCCCGCCGAGATACTGCGGCATCTGGGCCGGGTCCTGCGCCGTACCCGGGGCGCGGCCGTCGCCGTGGCCCAACTCGACCTCGGATCCGGGCGGTTGCACTTCGCCGGGATCGGCAACGTCAGCGCCCGCCTGCGCACCGACGGCACCTGGAAGGCGATGCTGTCCCAGCCCGGCATCGTGGGCGCGCAGGTCCCGGCGTCCGTGAGCGTGCAGCGCGTGCCGTGGCAGGACGACAGCCTGCTCCTCCTGCACAGCGACGGCCTGCCCGCCCGCTGGACACCACCCGACGACGCCGTGCTCCTCGGCTGCGACCCGGCGGCGGTGGCCGCGGTGGTCCTCCGGGACGCGGGCAGCGCGGCTCGTCCGGTAGGGGACGACACGTGTGTGGCGGTGCTGGGTGGCGGCGGCGCCGGTGGGGGGAGCCGTCATGGCTCGGGGGGCTGACCGACCGGACTTGCCGCCGCTACGGTCCGCCAGTCGGGTCGGGCTCGTCGTCACGCGGGATTTCCGCATCCCGCGCGGCAAGAAACCCCCGCAGCCCCCGCCTCAACGCCACCCGTTCCGCCGGTTCCATCGCCGCCAGCGCCGTGGCCAGGGCCTGTGCCCTGCGACCTGCGACGTCGCCCAGGACATGCTGCCCGTGCGTGGTGAGCCACAGCTGTACCTCACGGCGGGTGTCCGGGTGCGGGGAGCGTTCCAGGAGGCCGGCCGCCGCCAGGCGGTCGCAGAGGCGGCTGGCCGTGGGGAGGCCGATGTCCAGCCGGTCCGCCAGGGCCGTCAGGTTCAGGCCGGGCGCCGCCTCCAGGGTGCGCAGCGCCCGCAGCTGGTGCAGGGACAGGCGCAGGGACGCGTCCTGGGCCGCGACCGACCACAGCGCCGTCAGGCTCTCCACGGCGTCGGCTATCTGTGCCGCGACGGCCTGCGGGCCATCGCCCGGTCTCCTTGCCCGGGGGTCGCCGGGGCCGCCGAGATCGGTCACGAAACGGTCACTTTCCATAAGCTCCGGGTACTGCGGAGGTCGCCCTCTTTCAAGGCTGTACCCGATGAGCCGAGGGGCAAGCCGCCTCGTTCGGCGCCTGGCCGGGCCGGGCGGCTCAGCCCGCGCTGAGCCCCGTCAGCGCGGCCAGCGGCAGCGTGTGCTGGGTCTGGAGGACCTTCGCGCGCAGGTAGCGGACGTTGTGCGCGGTGGTGAAGACGCCCGTGGGGACGCGGTCGCGGACGTCCACGCCCAGGTCGCGCAGCTGAAGGGCCTTGTCGGGGTTGTTGGAGAGCAGGTCCAGCTCGCCGATGCCCAGGGCCCGGAGCATCTGGGCCGCCGCCGTGTAGTCGCGGGCGTCCTCCGGCAGTCCCAGGGCCGCGTTCGCCTCGTAGGTGTCGAGGCCCTCGTCCTGGAGGGCGTACGCGTCGAGCTTGTTGTAGAGGCCGATACCGCGTCCCTCCTGGCGGAGGTAGAGGAGCACGCCGCCGCGCTCGGCTATGCGCTCGACGGCCTCGCGCAGCTGCGGACCGCAGTCGCAGCGGGCCGAGCCGAACACGTCCCCGGTCAGGCACTCGGAGTGCAGCCGCACCAGCGGGACCGCGCCGGGCTTGCCCAGGACGACGGCGACGTGCTCCTGGCCGTCGGCCAGACCGTGGAAGGTGACGACTTCGGCGTGGACCTCGTAACCGTCGTGGAAGCGCAGCGGGACCCGGACGCGGGAGCGCGGGGTGGCGATGACAGCGGGGGTGTCGGGCATGCGGGGCCTCCGGGTTCCGTTCCTGTTCGGCTGCACAGCCGTCGGCTTGCAGGCTGCTTCAGATTTGAAGCAGATCCACGTCCGGAACCCTACCCTTGCTTTAAATTTGAAGCAACGAGGCCGAGGGGCGTTGTGACGTGGCTCACGAACAGGCCGTGGAGGACCTCCGTCGCCATGGCACGTCGTCCGACGCCGGCCGCGTCCCTTCCTCCTGGAGCCCCTGCGCGATCGCGTGGGAGATCTCCTCCAGCTGTCCCACCTGCTCCTCGCTGAGCCGGTCGAACAGGAAGCTCCGCACGGTCTCGACATGCCCGGGCGCCGCCTGCTCCAGTACGGTCGACCCGTCGTCGGTCAGGGCCGCGATACTGCCCCGCTTGTCGTACCGGCAGGCCTCACGCCGCACCATGCCGTCCTTCTCCAGCCGCGTCACCGCGTACGTCAGCCGGCTGCGCGTGATCTTCAGCCGCTCGGCGAGATCGGTCATGCGCAGCCGCCGCTCCGGGGACTCCGACAGCACGGACAGGATGGAGTAGTACAGGTGCGGCATGCCGGCGTCCTGCTGGAGCTGCCGGTCGATCGCGTCCTCCAGGAGCAGCGAGGCGGCGATGTACGCGCGCCAGGCGCGTTGCTCCTCGGGGGTGAGCCAGCGAGTCGTCATGCCGCCAGTGTAGGTTTGTTTCAAACTTGAACCAAGCCCGTCCCGTCAGTCCGCCGTTCGCCACGAGTTTCCACGAGCCGGGAGCGTCGATGCCCCACCCGTACGTCCTGCTGTCCGCCGCCGTCTCCCTCGACGGCTACCTGGACGACACCGGCCCCGAACGCCTGCTCCTGTCCAGCCCGGCCGACTTCGACCGGGTCGACGAGGTCCGGGCGTCCGTCGACGCGATCCTGATCGGCGCCGGCACCGTCCGCGCCGACAACCCGCGCCTGCTGGTCAACTCCCCCGAGCGGCGAGCCGCCCGCACGGCCGCCGGCCGGCCGGAGTACCCCCTCAAGGTCACCGTCAGCGGCTCCGGCGACCTCGACCCGGCGGCACGGTTCTGGCACACCGGCGGCGAGAAGGTCCTCTACACCACCGACAAGGGCGCCGAACGCGCCCGTGCCCTCGGCCTCGCCACCGATGCCACCGATGCCACCGATGCCTCCGATGCCACCGACATCGTCCCGCTCGGCGCCGACCTCGACTGGCGGCGGCTCCTCACCCACCTGCACGACGTCCGGGGCGTACGGCGGCTCATGGTCGAGGGCGGCGGCCTGATCCACACCCAGCTCCTCACCCAGGGCCTGGCCGACGAACTCCAGCTGGTCCTCGCCCCGCTCTTCGTGGGCGACCCCGAGGCGCCCCGCCTCTTCGGACCCGGCGGCTACCAGTCCGGCCGGCTCCGGCTGCTGGAGACCCGGCGGATCGAGGACGTGGTGCTCATGCGCTACGAGCCGACCGCTCCCGGCACCGGCCCCCTCCCCGTCGCCGCCGACCACCGCTGGCTGGCCCTCGCCTGCGAACTGGCGGCACAGTGCCCGCCCTCGGACACGGCGTTCAGCGTCGGCGCTGTGGTGGTCGCGGCCGACGGCACGGAGCTGGCCCGCGGCCACTCCCGCGAGGGCGGCGACCCGGTCGCGCACGCCGAGGAGGTGGCCCTGGCGAAGACCGGCCCGGCCGACCCCAGGCTCGCCGGCGCGACGGTCTACAGCAGCCTGGAGCCCTGCGCCCGCCGGGCCTCCCGCCCCGCACCCTGCGCCCGGCTGATCCTCGACGCGGGCGTACGACGCGTGGTCACGGCGTGGCGCGAGCCGGACACCTTCGTGGCGGGGGCCGACGGCAGCGGCGTGCTCGCGGCCGGAGGTGTGGAGGTCGTCGTCCTCCCGGAGCACGAGGAGCGGGCCAAGGCCCCGAACCGCCACCTGCCGCACTGAGCGCGGGCCGATCGGCCCAACAAATCGTGCGGCCTCGCCGCCTCCCGGGTCGCGCCGTCTCCCGGGTCGCGCCGTCTCCCGGGTCGCGCTGCCTCCAGGGCCGGTACGACAGCGCTCCTGCTCACCGCGCTCGCCCCTCCTCGTCTCCTCCTGCGGGGCCGCCGACCCGGAGGTCGGCCACGCTGCGTCGGCACACCGGGGAGAACACCGCGGTGCAGGCCGGCTCGACCGGGTCGGTCTGGGCCAGGGCCGCAAAGATCGTGCGGCACACGCGCGGCAGGGACTGGCCCGCCGAGCGGGTGCGGCGCTTCGAGGGCATGCTGCGCACGGCCCATCTCCCGGAAGTCGCCGCCACAGACCCGGACTTCACGGGGGGCTGGGACCTCGTGGCGACCGAAGCGGTCATCGCCATCGCCGTTCTTCTCGACGACCACCGGGCCTTCGGCCACGCCCTGGAGCGCTTCCGGGACGGCGTCACCCAGGAGACCTGCGCAGTGCCGGGCCCGCCGGCACCGACGACCTGTTCACCGCCTGGGAGACCCTCACTCACGCGGGCAACCCGGGCCGCTGAGCACCGGGTGTGCGCGAGCTGTCCCGCGGATGGCGTACACTGGAGTCACAACGACGCGGGGTGGAGCAGCTCGGTAGCTCGCTGGGCTCATAACCCAGAGGTCGCAGGTTCAAATCCTGTCCCCGCTACTGAAGGCCGAGGGCCGGAATCCGAAAGGGTTCCGGCCCTCGGTGTATTTCCCGATCCCGACATTACTGTTGGTGAGTGAATCGCACCGCTGCGCATAACAACTGACACACCGTCAAACCTCGTGAGTCATTTGCATAGCGGTCAACTCGCCCGATTTGCGCCGGTCGTGGCAGGTGTGTCCGCGCGAAAAAGGTTAATGATCAAGAGGAATCGCTGGAATCCCCACCGCGCGTCTATTAACGTTCGATAACGCAGCGCGGTCGTCCCAGCCGTCACAGAAGGCGGCTCCGTGCGCACGCGCCGAATCCCGAAAGGGAACCGGGGAACCACCACTTGGGGTGAATCGGGCGTATGCCGCCGTGGAAGCACGGCCGATATACGCGCGTAGGAGACCTTCCTGCTCCGAACCCGTCAGCTAACCCGGTAGGCGAGAAGGAAGGAAAGGAGTACGCCCACGTGGCGTCCAACCGGCCTGCCCCCGCGGCCCCGTCCGCGCCGAACCAGCGCGACACCGAAACCTTCGGCTACGGCGGTCACCGCACCGACGAGGGCCCGTTCCAGGAATGGAACCCCACCGCGGAGTCCATCCGTCCCGTCCGCGGCCGGCATCGCGTCACCAAGCAGCGCGGCGGCGGACTCGCCCGCAGCTCCACCGTCCTGGGCGTCGGCGTCATAGCCGCCGTGGGCGCGGGCGGCATGGCCAGCGCCCAGACCGGCAAGCCGCCGGTGTCGATCTCCGTTTCGGACCTGCCCTCGGTGGGTTCCCTCATTGCGGACGACGACACCCCCGAAGGCTCCGCCACCCCGCTCAGCGACCTCGGCACGGTGACCGCCGACACCGAGCAGGGCACCTCCGGCGCCGGTGAGGCGCTGCGCGCCCGGATCATGGCGCAGGCCGAGCACCAGCAGGAACAGATCGAGACCAAGGCCGCGCAGGACGCCGCGGAAGCCGCCCGGAAGGCGGCCGCGGAGGCCGCCGCCAAGGCGGAGGAGGAAGCCAAGGCCAAGGCCGCCGAAGCCAAGAGGAAGGCGGAGGAGGAGGCCCGGAAGAAGGCCGAGGCCGAGCGGCTCGCCGCCCTCGCCAAGCAGTACACGCTGCCGACCTCCGCGTACACCATCACCTCGACCTTCGGTCAGGCCGGCGCCTACTGGTCCTCCGGCTACCACACCGGCCTCGACTTCGCCGCCCCCACGGGCACGCCGATCAAGGCGGTGCACAGCGGCACCATCACGGAGGCGGGCTGGAACGGCTCCTACGGCTACAAGACGGTCCTGACCCTCGATGACGGCACGGAGATCTGGTACGCGCACCAGTCGTCCATCGGCGTCAGCGTCGGCCAGAAGGTCAGCACGGGTGACGTCATCGGCCGCGTGGGTGCGACCGGCAACGTCACCGGGGCGCACCTGCACCTCGAGGTCCACACCGGTGGGTCCACCAACGGGGTCGACCCGCTGGCGTGGCTGCGGGGCAAGGGCCTGAACGTCTGATCCCGTGCGGGGAGCGGTGTTTACGGGAGCTTTGCGTCTGCCGTGGAATGAGCCGTTCCCGTACGGTCGTTGACACATAGCATGACTTCTCTCCGCAAGCTCGGCTCCTCCGACCTCGAGGTCTTCCCGCTCGCCCTCGGCGGCAACGTATTCGGCTGGACGGCCGACGAGGCACAGTCGTTCGCCGTCCTCGACGCGTACACGGCCGCCGGCGGCAACTTCGTCGACACCGCCGACGTCTACTCGGCCTGGGCCGACGGCAACCAGGGCGGTGAGTCCGAGACCGTCCTCGGCAAGTGGCTCGCGTCCCGGGGCAACCGCGCGGACGTCGTCGTCGCCACGAAGGTCAGCCAGCACCCCGAGTACCAGGGGCTGTCCGCCGCCAACATCAAGGCCGCCGCCGACGCCTCCCTGCGGCGCCTCGGTACCGACTACATCGACCTCTACTACACGCACTTCGACCAGCCCGACGTGCCGGTGGAGGAGATCATCGGCGCGCTCGACGAACTCGTGAAGGCCGGGAAGGTGCGGTACATCGCCGCCTCCAACATCTCCGCGGAGCGGCTGCGGGCCTCCCTGGAGTTCTCCGACCGCGAGGGGCTCGCCCGGTACGTGGCCCTCCAGCCCCACTACAACCTGGTCTCCCGCGACACCTACGAGGGCGAGCTCCAGGACTTCGTCGAGCGGACCGGCCTGGCGGCCGTCCCGTACTACGCGCTCGCGTCGGGCTTCCTCACCGGCAAGTACCGGCCCGGTACGACCGTCGACAGCGCGCGGGCGGGCGGTGCCGCGGGGCACCTGGAGACCGAGCGGGGCCGCCGGGTCCTCGACGCCCTCGACGAGATCGCCGCGGCCCACGACGTCCCCGTCGCCACGGTCGCCCTTGCCTGGCTCGCGGCCCAGCCGACGGTGGCGGCGCCGATCGCTTCCGCGCGGACGGTGGAGCAGCTGCCGGCGCTGGTCGGGGTCGGGGAGCTGACGCTGACGGAGGCGGAGATCGGGAGGCTTCCGATGCTTCGGGGGCTTCGGCCTGAGCGGTTTCTGCCCCCCCGGGCTGAGTCTCCTGCTCCGGGGGCTGAGCTTTCGATTACGACCGGTATGGGTTGTACGCGGGGTACGGCGTCGTCGGATAGCCGTATCCGTAGGCGCCGTACACCGGCCAGGGCGGGGCCGCCACCGGTACCGGAGGGGCCGTGATCCGCGCGGCGTAGTCCAGGGCCGGGCGGGCGGCCTCCCGGCGGCGCCACAGTTCGTCCAGCAGTTCTCGTTCCCGTACGACGAAGTCGGCACCGGCGCGGCCGCGGCGGCCCCGGTGCCGCAGGAACGCCAGGGACGTCGCGTACGCCTCATACTGTGCGACCTCCCGCGCCGCCGCCCTGCCCGCGTGGCGGCGGGCGTACCGGCGGGCGATCCGCCGGGCCCGCATCGAGCCGAGCGCGTACGGCTCGACCGGGGACAGCCACCCGGCCACGGCGTAGGCGGGCAGCTCCGTCCGTACGGTCTTCAGCTCCCGCTGCCGTGTCCAGACCACCAGCCACGTCAGCAGCCCGAAGATGGGCACCATGAACGCCGCGTACACGGCGAAGAACCCGTACTCGCCGAACGCCGACGAGCCGTTCCACATCGCGTGCATGCCCATCGCGAGCAGCAGCCCGGAGAGCGGGAAGGCGACGCGGCGGACGTGCTGGCGGTCCGCCGCTAGCGCGGAGAAGCCGAAGCCGATGCCGGTGAGGACGGTGAAGAGCGGGTGCGCGAACGGCGACATGATGATGCGCACGAAGAAGGTGGCCGCCGTGACGGAGGCGATGCCGGTGCCGCCGGTGAGCTGGTCGGTGCCGAAGGCGGTGCCCAGGTAGAGGACGTTCTCCGTGAACGCGAAGCCGGTGGCCGTGACGCCGGCCATGACCACTCCGTCGAGGATGCCGGTGAAGTCGCGGCGCCGGAAGAGGAAGACCAGTAAGACGGCCGCCGCCTTGGCCGTCTCCTCGACCACCGGGGCTATGACGGTCGCGCCGAGTGTGTCCGCGCGGGACGGATCCGCCGTCGCCGTCGCTATCCATCTGGTCGCGAAGCTGTTGGCGACGATCGCTATCAGCGCCGCCGCGCAGGCGCCCCAGGCGAAGCAGAACAGCAGGTTGCGCCAGGAGCCCGGTTCGACCCGGTCCAGCCAGCGGAACGCGGCTATGAGCAGGGGCACCGGGAGCGTGGCCAGCCCCAGCCCGACCAGGAACCCTTCCGTGCCGGTCTCCTCGCGGACCAGGGCGAGGATGACGAGGCCGGATATCGCGAGGAGCGTGGTCAGCGCGCCGTAGCGCACCCAGGCGCGCTGCCACCAGTGGGCGTGCCGCAGGGGGCCGGTGGCGGGTGCGCCGGCGGGGGGACCGCTGGGATAGAGGTGTGGGGGGCAGGTGGCCACGGCATTGACCCTAACGACGGAGGGGCGCTGTCCGCAGGCGGTTGGCGGGAGCTGTGCCAGGTGCGGTCAGGTGCTGGTGGGGGGCTGGTCCACGTGCTGTACGCGACGGAAGAGGAGGTCGTTCACGACATGTCCCTTGTCCAGTCCCTGGCCCTCGAAACGGGTCAGGGGACGGAAGTCGGGACGGGGCGCGAAACCGCCGTCAGCCTGCGTGTTCTCGAAGCCGGGGTGTGCCGTGAGTACGTCGAGCATGTGTTCGGAGTACGGTTCCCAGTCGGTGGCGCAGTGCAGGATCGCGCCGGGCTTGAGGCGGGTGGCGGCGAGGGTCAGGAAGTCGGGCTGGATGAGCCTGCGCTTGTGGTGCCGCTTCTTGGGCCAGGGGTCGGGGAAGTAGACGCGCAGGCCGTCGAGGGAGTCCGGGGTGAGCATCTCGCGGAGGAGGATGATCGCGTCGCCGTTGCCGACCCGGATGTTGGACAGGCCGTTCCGGTCGGCGAGATTGAGCAGGTTGCCCTGGCCGGGAGTGTGGACGTCGACGGCGAGGATGTTGGTGGCGGGGTCGGCCGCGGCCATCTGGGCGGTGGCCTCGCCCATGCCGAAGCCGATCTCCAGGACGACGGGGTTGTCGTTGCCGAACAGGTCGGCGAGGTCGAGGGTGCGGCTGCCGTCGATGTCGAGGCCCCACTTGGGCCACAGCCGCTGAAGCGCGTCCGCCTGGCCTGCTGTGACCCGGCTCCGCCGCGGCTGAAAACTCCGGATCCGCCGCTCGAAGTGCGACCCGGCGGGATCGGCCTTCGGCCCATCGGGAAAGCGCGGCTCACCCTTGGCCCGGGTGCGCCGGACGGAGGCACCGGGGGTTTTGGGCTGGGGGGTTTCGGGGGTGTTCACGGAGTCAGACACAGTGAGGCCGATTTTACGGGGGTGGATTGCGTCCGGTGGTTTGGGCGGGGGTGGGGTGCCTGCGGCGGCCCGTGGCGCGTTGGTGGGGGTGCGCGTAGCGCCTGCTCGCCGGTGGTGGGTCGGGGCCGCGCCGGGGGGTCCGTCCTCGGAACGGCGCGATGGGGTCGGATACCGACTAACCGCCCGTTGACGCGCCAACCACTGCGGGCGGACACCCCCCGACACATCCCCTTCCGTGCGTCGGCGGGTGCGGGTCCGCCCTAGGTGTATTGACCCGCAGGGTTGTTCACGCGGGTGATGGGTGGTTGACCTTCGAGTGCGGTGTGGCAGCGGTGGTGGTTGTAGGTGTGCAGGAAGTCTGCCAGGGCTGCGGTGCGTTCGGTGTTGCTGGTGTAGGGCCGCTGGTAGGCCCATTCGTCGAGCAGGGTGCGGTTGAAGCGTTCGACCTTGCCGTTGGTCTGTGGCCGGTAGGCGCGGGTGAGCTTGCCGGTCGAGCCGAGGTCGGCCAGGGCCCGCTGCCAGGCGAAGCTCTTGCGGTAGGGCCAGGCGTTGTCGGTCATGACCCGCTCGATGCGGTCGATGCCGCAGGTGGCGAAGAAGGCTGCGGCCCGGCGGAGGAAGCCGGCGCAGGTGGCGGCCTTCTCGTCGCCGTGGATCTCGCT
>NZ_JBITJK010000003.1:292124-496956 GCF_044459945.1 Streptomyces sp. NPDC050164 | reverse complement strand
TCAGCGTGCTGTTCGCGATGCTCCGCGACGGAACCTTCTACGAACCAAGAAGCCCCCGTCTCGCTTGACGAAAGACATAGAGGCACCCCCCCCGCCCAGGGCAGGATCCCGCCCTGGGAACAGGTCCGCTCGCTGGCCGCAGGTATCGCCCACTACTGTCGTCGGCCCCGTGCGCGGCTGAGGCGGCCACCGGGCAAGCCGGGTGGCCGCCCTGTGTCACAGGGGGCGCAGCACCTCCAGACCGATCGCGGGCGCGGCCTTGTCGAGGTCGGCCAGGCACCCTTCGCGGGTGTCGCCGACGACGGTGACCAGGGCGTAGCGGCCGGCGACATGGCCGTGCGGCGGCAGCCGCAGCTCCTGGCCGGGGAGGGCGACCGCCAGGGCGGAGTCCACCCCGGGGGGCAGCGCCGCGCGGTCGATCGACACGTGGCGGGCGATGCAGTCCGCCTCCGGATAGTGGAAGCGGACGGCCGCCACGCGGTGCCGGTCGGGGCGGATGTCGGGCTCGTCGCCGCAGGCCACGCGGGCGGCGACGAGCGCGGCGTCGACACCGAGGGCGAGTCGGCCGATGTCCGGGATGCGGTCGCCGCCGATCCGGGCGTTGATCTCCACGACCTTGGGGCCGGCGGCGGTCAGCCGCAGTTCGGTGTGGGTCCACCCGGTGGTGAAGCCGACGGCCCGGTGCGCACCGGCCAGCACGTCCCGTACGCGCGGGTCGTCCATCAGCGGGTCGCGGCCGTCGACGAGGTGGCCGACCTCCTCGAAGTACGGCGGGTAGCCGCAGTCCTTGCGGGCCACGAAGGCCAGCGACATCCGGCCCTCGTACCAGGCCGCGTCGACACTGATCTCAGGGCCGTCGAGGTACTCCTCCACCAGGACGTCCCCGGGGGCCACCTCCACGGCGCCGGGCGCGGTCGCCGCGCGGGCCAGCCGGAACCGGCCGGCCAGCAGGTGGGCGGACTCCACCTTCACCACGCCCGTACTGGCGTTCAGCGCCCGGGGTTTGAGCACCAGCGGGTAGCCCACCCGCGCGGCGGCGGCGCGGGCCTGCGGGAGCGAGGTGACGGGCACCGACTCGGCCTGCGGCACCCCCGCGGCACGGAGCGCCTCGCGGGTGGCCCGCTTGTCGCGGCACCGCAGCACGGCCCCGGGCGGGCTGCCCGGCAGGCCGAGCAGCCGGGCCAGTTCGGCGGTCTGCACGACCCGGGTGTCGTCCCAGGTGATGACCCCGGCGCAGCCCAGGCCCCGGGCGGCGGCCGCCAGCGCGGCCGGGTCGGCGGTGTCGAGGACGGTGTGCCCGGTGAGGTACGGCGCCTCCCAGGTGGGCGCGCGGTCGGCGAGCAGGTGGACGTCGTACTCTCCGGCCACCGAGCGCAGCAGGTACTCCCGATAGATCTGCGAGCCGGCGCCGACGAGGGCGAGTGTTCTCCTCATGCGCGTGCCTCCGCCTCGGCGAGGTGGGCGGCCAGGGTGCGTACCGTGTGGTGCAGGTAGAGCTGCGACAGGGGGAAGACGGGCATCCGGGCCTCGCGGAGCGCGGCCAGCAGCCGTACGGCGAGCAGCGAGTTGCCGCCGAGGGTGAAGAAGTCGTCGTCCGGTCCGACGCGGAACCCGAAGACCTTCTCCCACACGCCGCGCAGCCGGTCCCAGGTCGCCGGCCTCCTCGTCCGCAGCGGCCGGTGTGCTCCGCACGCCGGCGAGGGGCTCCGGCAGCCGGGACGTGTCGATCTTGCCGTTGGGGGTGAGTGGGAGGGCGGGCAGCGCGGTGACCGTCGACGGGACCATGTGCTCGGGCAGGAACCGTGCCGCGTGGCGCCGCACCTCCTCGGTTCCGGCCGAGGGCGCGGCGCCGTCGGGGCCCGGGCCCCCGTCCCCGCCGCGGAGCACCACATAGGCGTCCAGCCGCGCGCCGGCCGCGTCGCCCGGCTTCTGCCGCAGCACCACGGCGGCCGCCGCGACACCGGGCGCGTCCAGCAGCCGGGCGCGGATCTCGTCCAGCTCGATGCGGAAGCCGCGCAGCTTCACCTGGTTGTCGAGGCGCCCCAGGTGCTCCAGTCTGCCGTCTGGCAGGAGCCGGCCCCGGTCGCCGCTGCGGTACATGGGGCCGGGGGCGTACGGGTCGGGGATGAAGCGCTGCGCGGTGAGTTTGGGCCGGTTCAGGTACTGGCCGGCCACTCCGGCCCCGCCGACGTGGATCTCGCCGGCGACGCCCGGGGGCAGCTCGCGGCCCTCGGGGTCGAGGACGTAGAGGTGCCAGCCGGGCAGCGGGTGCCCGACGGACCTCGAACCGGTCAGCGCCTCGCGGCGGGTGACGGTCTGGGCGGTGACGTGCACGGTGGTCTCGGTGATGCCGAACATGTTGACCAGCCGGCACCGCGACGCCGGGTGCCGGTCCAGCCAGGACAGCAGCGGGCGGGTGTCCAGCGGTTCGCCGCCGAAGACGACCAGGCGCACCGAGTCGGTCACCGGTTCGGCCCGGTCGGCCTCCATCAGCTGGGCGAACGCGCTCGGGGTCTGGCTGAGGACGGTCACCCGTTCCTCGCCCAGCAGCCGGGCGAACCGCTCCGGGTCCCGGGACGCCCAGTAGGGCACGACGACGAGCCGGCCGCCGGTCGTCAGGCAGCCCCAGATCTCCCAGACGGAGAAGTCGAAGGCACTGGAGTGGAAGAGGGTCCACACGTCCCGGCCGCCGAGCCCGAAGTCCGCGCGGGTGGCGTCCATGAGGGCCGCCACGTTGCGGTGCGGGACGACGACGCCCTTGGGGCGGCCGGTGGAGCCGGAGGTGTAGATCACGTAGGCGGCGGCGTCGGCGGAGAGCGGTCCGGGCGCCGGCGCCTGCTCGTCCGGGTCCGCAGCGGCGAGGGCGCCGGGGTGGACCGTCCGCACGCCCTCCGCGGCGGGAAACGCGTCGGACTCGGTGACGACCAGGGACAGTTCCGCGTCCTCGGTCATGTACGCCAGCCGGTCGGCCGGGTAGGCGGGGTCCATCGGGACGTACGCCGCGCCCGTCTTGAGCACCCCGAGCAGGATCACCACGAGGTCGGCCGTGCGGTCCAGGCAGACGCTTCACCGGGCCGACACCGACCTCGATCTGACGGGCCTTCACCCCGGCTCAGGTGGCGCATGGGGCGCGATGCTCTGCACTGCCGTCGCCTCGACGCCGACATCGGCTGCGACCGTGAGTCGAACCGGTTCGAGCTGCTGGCCTGGCAGAGTAGCGCCGACGATCCGCTGAGGCAATACAGCGCACACGCACTTAACAAGTGCTGCACCAAGCATTGACACCCGCCCGGCCTCGCTCCTACCTTCGCTCCACCCGAACCGGTTCGACAACTGGTTCCACCCTCCTCCCTCCTTCAGTACCTATGACCGGCGAATGCATGCCTTTCGCCGAGTAGCGAACCGGTTCGATCAAGGAGTCTCGTGAACATCGGTGAAATAGCCCTGCGGGCCGGTGTCTCGCGGAGCACGGTCTCTTACGCGCTGAGCGGCAAACGCCCCGTCTCGGACGACACACGCCGGAAGATCCAGCGGGTCATCGACGAGCTGGGCTACACGCCCAATGCGAGTGCGCGAGCCCTGGCCAACGGCCGGACCAGCACGATCGGCCTGGTCTTCCCGCCGGCCGGAAACCACTACACGGGCATGCAGCTGGACTTCATCGGCAGCGTGGTGGAGGCCGCGGCGGCCTATGACTACGACGTGCTGCTCTCCCCGAGCGGCGTGGACAGCGACCGCTCCTTCCAGCGGCTGCTGGGGGAGCGCAGAGTCGACGGCGCCATCCTGATGGAGATCAGGCTTCAGGACGACCGGGTGGACCACCTCACCGCGGTGGGTTTCCCCGCCGTGTGCATCGGCCGCACGGCGCAGCCGGACGGCGACTGGTGGGTCGGGCTGGATCACACCGCGCTGGTGGAGGCATGTGTCCACCACCTCGCGGACCTGGGTCATCGCAGGATCGCGTTCGTCAACCGGCCCGAACAGCTCCTGCAGGCCGGGTACGAGTCCGCCCACCGGGGACTCGACGGCTTCACCAAGGCCTCGGCGGAACGCGGACTGACCGTCCGGACGTACTGCTGCGGTGACGACGCCCCGTCCGGCCAGGCCTGCCTGGAACAGATCCTGCACGACGCTCCCGCCACCACCGCTCTGGTCACGCTCAACGAGGCCGCGCTGGGCGGCCTGTACCGAGGGCTCGCCCAGGCGGGCCGCCATGTGCCGCGTGACTTCTCCGTCACCGGGGTGGTGGCCGGCCGGTGGGCGGAGACGGTGACCCCACAGCTCACCGCGGCGGACGTACCGGCGGAGCAGATGGGGCACCTCGCGGTCGACCTGCTCGTCGAGCGGCTCGACCACCCCGACGCGCCGCCCCGCCACCACCTGCTCACCCCGCCGACCTCCTTGCGTGCCAGCACCGGGCCCGCCGGCCCCACACCGCCCGCCGTAACGCAGGCGGCCCCTGGCTCGGCCCCGCATCGCTGAACGTACCTTCCATGCCGTCCGGCACACCCCGATTCGTCTTCCCCGGGTCCCTCCTCCCACCGGCCGGCCGGCTCTCCCGGCTCACTCGGACAGACCCGCACACCTTCCGATCACCTGCCTCGGCACGCGTGTGCCGAACACCCCAGAGGAACCAGCGATGAACAGAACCACCAGACGTCGTCTCACGGCCGCGGCCCTGACCGTCGTCGCCGTCGTCACCGGCACCAGCGCATGCTCCACCGGCACGGGCAAGACGTCCGCGCAAGCGGCGGGCGGCGGTACCTACACCATCTGGGACCCGTACCCGCAGTTCGCCAAGGACTCGGCGTGGGCGAAGCTGCTGGACGACTGCGGCACCAAGGCCGGAGTGAAGATCAAGCGGACGGCGTTCGACACCAGCGACCTGACGAACAAGGCTCTCCTCGCAGCGCAGCAGCGCAACTCCCCGGACGTGCTCATCGTCGACAACCCCGTCGTCTCCACGCTGGCCGAGGCCGGCGTGCTCACCGCCACCGACGAGAACAAGCTGGACACCTCGAAGGTGAGCCCCAACCTGCTCGCCGCCGGTGAGGCGGGCGGCAAGACGTACGGCACGCCCATCGGCGCGAACACCCTCGCGCTCTACTACAACAAGGAGGTCCTGAAGGACGCGGGCGTCGACATCGCCTCGGTCAAGGACTGGAAGTCCCTCACAGCGGCGCTGGCCAAGGTCGAGAAGGCGGGCAAGAAGGGCATCACCTTCTCCGCGGTCGGCACCGAGGAAGGCAGCTTCCAGTTCCTGCCCTGGTTCTGGGGTTCCGGCGCGAAGCTCACCGCGCTCGACTCACCCGAGGCCGCCTCGGCGCTGAAGCTGTGGACCGACTGGCTGAAGAAGGGCTACGCGCCCAACTCCGTCATCAACAACACCCAGACCACCAGTTGGCAGGAGTTCGCGAGCGGCGACTACGCCTTCGCCGAGAACGGCACCTGGCAGCTCGCGAACGCCGAGAAGGCGGGCTTCGACTACGGCGTCCTGCCCATCCCGGCCTCCACCGGGGGCAGTGCCGCCGCCCCGACCGGCGGGGAGTTCGTCACCCTCCCGGTCCAGGGCGAGACCGGCCGCTACGCCACCTCGCAGAAGCTGGTTTCCTGCCTGACCAGCACCGAGAACCTGTACACGACCGACACCACCCTGTCGTACGTGGCCCCCACCACCGAGGTGCAGGACAAGCAGGTCACGGGCGACCCGAAGCTGAAGCCGTGGGTCGAGGCGGTGAGTGCGGCCAAGGGCCGTACCAGCGATGACCTCGGCACCAAGTACCCCAAGATCTCCGAGCAGATGTGGAAGGCGGTCCAGTCCGCCCTCAGCGGTTCCGCGTCGCCCGAGGACGCGCTCGCCGAGGCGCAGACCGCCGTCAAGTAACCAGAAACCCGTGGTCTGCCCATGAACCGCACGACATACCCGCCGGGCGGCCGGCTCCTGCTCGACCGGAGCGGGGCGGTCACCGCCGCCCCGTCTCCGGCCCGCACCGCGTCTCGCCGAAGGCCTCGCCCCCGCTCGCAGCAGTGGGCCGCCTGGGCCTTCCTCGCCCCGGTGACCCTCTACCTCGCCCTCTTCTACGCCTATCCGCTCTACCGCAACCTCGACCTGAGCCTGCGCAACTACACCGTCCGCTCCTTCGTCCAGGGCGACGCGCCGTTCACCGGCCTGCAGAACTACCGGACCGTCTTCCAGGACCCGGCCTTCGGACCCGCACTGGCCCACACCGTGGCGTTCACCGCCGTCTGCCTGGTCTTCCAGTACGCCATCGGCCTGGCCCTCGCGGTCTTCTTCAACCAGCACTTCCGGCTCTCGGCGACCCTGCGGGCCCTGTTCCTCGTCCCCTGGCTGCTGCCGCTGATCGTGTCGGCCTCCACCTGGTCGTGGATGCTCAACAGCGACTCCGGCATCGTCAACTCCCTGCTGAGTACCGTCGGTATCGGGCCCCTGAACTGGCTGACGTCACCGTCCTGGTCGCTGACCTCGGTGATCATCGCGAACATCTGGATCGGCGTCCCGTTCAACCTCGTCGTGCTCTACAGCGGTCTTCAGTCGATCCCCAGCAGTCTGTACGAGGCAGCCGCACTGGACGGCGCCGGTGCCTGGCGCCGCTTCTGGAGCATCACCTTCCCGCTGCTGCGCCCGGTCTCCGCGATCACCCTGCTCCTCGGGCTGGTCTACACCCTCAAGGTCTTCGACATCATCTGGATCATGACCAAGGGCGGCCCGGCCGGCTCGTCCACCACCTTCGCCACCTGGTCCTACCAGCTCGGCTTCGGCAACCTGCTGCCCGCCTTCGGGCCCGGAGCGGCCGTCGGCAACCTGCTCGTCGTCGCCGCCCTGGTCTTCGGCCTGGTGTACCTGAGGGTCCAGAGAAAGCAGGCACGGGCATGAACTCGCTGCAGCGGCGCGGCCGTACGCGGTGGAAGACCGCCCTCGGCCTGGCACTGACCGCCCTCATGCTCTTCCCGGTCTACTGGATGCTCAACGTGTCCTTCACCCGTGACCAGGACATGCGCAAGAGCCCGCCCGACCTGTTCCCCGCCCACGGCACCCTGGCCGGCTACCGGACCGTCCTGGGCGAGCAGTTGCCCTACCTCGGCACCAGCCTCGTCATCGGCCTGGGCACCGTCGCCCTCACCGTCGTACTGGCGGCCCCCGCCGGCTACGCCCTGGCCAAGCTCCGCCCGCGCGGCGGCGGCGTGCTGAGCTTCCTCTTCCTGGTCGCCCAGATGATCCCCGGCATCATCATGGCGATGGGCTTCTACGCCATCTACCTGCAGCTCGGCCTGCTCCAGTCCGTCCCCGGCCTGATCGTCGCCGACTCCACGCTGGCCGTCCCGTTCGCGGTGCTGATCTTCACCGCGTTCATGTCCGGCATCCCCTGTGAACTGCTCCAGGCGGCGCAGATGGACGGCGCCGGGCCCTGGCGCACCTTCCGCGCGGTCGTGCTGCCGATGAGCCGCAACGCCGTCGTCACCGTGTCGCTGTTCGCGTTCCTGTGGTCCTGGTCCGACTTCGTCTTCGCCAGCACCCTCGTCAACGGCGGCGCGCACGAGCCGATCACCCTCGGCATCTACCACTACATCGGCAACAACAACCAGGAGTGGAACGCCATCATGGCCACCGCCGTCGTGGCCTCGCTGCCCGCCGCGGTGATCCTCGTCCTCGCCCAGCGCTACGTCGCCGCAGGCGTGACGGCCGGAGCCGTCAAGGACTGAGACCTCCACCGCGTCGTGACTGATCCCCCCCCCGCCCGTCGGTCGCCCGCCACCCCAGCTCGAGAAACGAGTCACACCTCATGACCGCCGAACCATCCGGCCCGGCCTTCTCCGTCCACGACATCCCGTTCAGCACGTACGGGTCATGGTTCGGTATCTCGCCCGTGGTGGCGCAGAAGACGTACGCGGACGAACTCCACCTGGTCTCCCACCAGAACGGTATGCACCCCGTCCTGCGTTTCGTCCCCTTCGACCCGGCGACAGGGGAGCGGACCGAGCCGCGCGTCTCGGCGACACCGGGCTTGCTCACCTGGAACCACGAGAGGGGGCGTATCGACCTCGCCTACGAGTCACCGGACACCGTTCGGCTGCGTGGCGACGGACTCGGCCTGCGCATCTGCGCCGCGGAGGACACCCTGACTCCCTTCACCGGCGCCTACTTCTTCCGCGACCCGGTGGACGGTTCGTATGTCTACACCTCCTACGAGACCGGGCGGCGTTATCGGATCACCGTGCTGTCCGGTGCCGGGGCCGACGCGTCGGGTACCGAGGCCCTGGGCAGCGCGGACCGCGCTCTCGCCGTGACCGCGGCATCCGGAGGAGTCTGGGAAGCCGCGGTGGAGGAACTCGACAGCGCACGCCGCCCCTACGCCCCGCAGACGACCTTCGAACAGGTCGTCGCGGCCGCCCGGAACGCCTTCGCCGGCTTCGCCGACGCGGTGGCCCCCTGGCGCTCCGGGAACACCCCGGCCGCGGAACTCGCCGCGTACGTCCTGTGGTCCGCGACGGTCCGCCCGGCCGGCTTCGTCACCCGGCCCGCCGTCCTGATGTCCAAGCACTGGATGGACAAGGTCTGGAGCTGGGACCACTGCTTCAACGCCCTGGCCCTGGCCCCCGGCGCCCCCGCCCTGGCCTGGGACCAGTTCCACCTGCCCTTCGACCACCAGGACGAGACCGGGGCGCTGCCCGATTCCGTCACCCACTCCGAGATCCTCTACAACTACGTCAAGCCCCCCATTCACGGCTGGGCCCTGGGCCATCTGCGCCGGCGGCTCCCCGAGCCCCCAGGCCGGGCGGAGCTGACCCGAACCTACCGCCGCCTCGAACGCTGGACCGAGTTCTGGCTCACCGCACGACGAGCACCCGCCGCGGATCTGCCCCACTACCAGCACGGCAACGACAGCGGCTGGGACAACGCCACGACCTTCGACCCCGAGCGTGTGATCGTCACCGCCGACCTGGCCGCGTTCCTGATCCTCCAGATGCGCGAACTCGCTTGCCTGGCCGATGAACTGGACCTGCCGGACGAGGCCCGCCGGTGGACGCGGACCGCCGACGCGACACAGGCCGCGCTGCTCGGACAACTGTGGCGCGGCGACCGGTTCGTCGCCCGTGGAGCGCTCACCGGTAACACCTGGAGCAGCTCCAGTCTGCTGGACCTCATGCCGATCGCACTGGGCGAGCACCTGCCGGAGCACGTCGCCACCACGCTGGCCGGCCGCATCGAGTCACACCTGACCGCTTACGGACTCGCGACGGAACTGCCCAGCTCCCCGCACTACCTCTCCGACGGCTACTGGCGCGGCCCGATCTGGGCCCCCGCCGTCGTCCTCATCGAGGACGGCCTGCGCCGCGGTGGCCACCACCGCCTCGCGGACGAGGTCAGCACCCGCTTCCGGACGCTCTGCGAACACCACGGATTCGCCGAGAACTTCGACGCCCTCACCGGAACCGGCCTGCGTGACCGCGCCTACACCTGGACCGCCAGCAGCTACCTGCTCCTCGCCGAAGCCCACGAACTCCGGCTCGCCTCACCCGCCGCGCGTACCAGCGCATGAAGACTCCTGGGCCGTCCCAGCCCAGGCAACACCCACTCCGGGAGACCCACCCATGACAACGTCCCGCGTCCTTTCCTCAGCAGAGAACGCCGACAGAGCCGTCCGTGCGCGCACGCGCCGTCTGCGCACGGGCACCGCGCTCACCGCACTGCTCGCCTCACTGGCGGCCGTCGCCCTGCCCACGGGCACGGCGCAGGCCGTCGACACCACCGTCACCGTCGACTTCGCCACCGCAGGAGGCGCACCCACCTACCGCGCCTCGGGCACGATCTACGGCATGACCGAGAACGGCTCGCTGCCGCAGGACCACTTCTACAAGGACATCAAGTGGAAGTTCATGCGGGCCGGCGGCGCCCAGCTCGACAATCCCGGCGGTTGGGTCGCGGGCAAGTACGACCGTCGCTGGAACTCCACCCGGGCCCAGTACCAGCGCACCAAGGAGCTGGGTGGCACCTTCGTCATCCTGCCGCACGACCTGTGGGGCGCCGACGGCACGAGCAGTCCCACGTTCCCCGGCGACAACGGAGACTGGACCCTGTTCGACTCTTTCTACGACCGCCTCATCGCCGACGCACAGGCGGCGGGCATGACCGACATCCAGTGGGACATCTGGAACGAGCCTGACTGGACCCCCTTCTGGGCGCGGACGCAGGCCCAGTACCTGGAGATGTGGAAGCGGGCCTACCAGAGAATCCGCGCCGCCTTCCCCAGCGCGGTGATCGTCGGCCCCAGCACCGCCGGCAAGCCCTCCGGAGGCGGCTCCGGATGGTGGAACACGTACCTGGACTACGTCAAGGCGAACAACGTCGAGCCGAACATCTACAGCTGGCACGATCTGCCCGGCGACCCGGTCGCCGACGGAAACGCGGTCCGGTCCAAGCTGTCGGCACGCTCGATGACCACCAGTCGGCCCTTCCAGGTCAACGAGTACGCAAACACGAACGAGCAGACCCCCGGGCGCGGGGCCTGGTACATCTCCCGTCTGGAGCGTGCCGGAGCCGACGGGCTGCGCGCCAACTGGGCGTCGGGGGCGAGCCTGCACGATTTCCAGGCCAACCTGCTGACGAAGAACAGCGCAGGCCAGTACCTGCCGTTGGGGGAGTGGTTCCTGTACCGCTACTACGGATCGCAGACCGGCAACATCGTCAAGTTCACGGCCGGTACCAACACCGACGGTCTGGCGACCAAGGACAACACAGCCAGGAACGCCAAGATCCTGCTGGGCAGCAACGGCAACACTGGTAACGTCACCGTCAACCTCGCTCGTCTGGACACCACCAACGTCGTCGAGAACGGCCGTGTGCGCGTGGTCCTGCAGCGCATCCCGAACAACAACGGCGGCGCCGTGACCGGGCCGGTCACCGTCTCGGACCAGACGCTGAACGTCAGCAACAACGCGGCCTCGCTCACAGTGCCCTGGTCCAGCGCCTCCGACGCCTACACGGTGACGCTGCTGCCGCCGTCCAACACGACGATCTCCACGGTCGCCGTCGCACAGCACAGCGGACAGTGTCTGGACGACACCAACCTGTCCACCGCCAACGGCACCCAGTACCAGCAGTACCACTGCGAGGGCGGCTACCAGCAGATGCTCGACCTGAAGCCGGTCGCGGGCAAGGCCGACACCTACACGATCGTCAACGAACACAGCGGCAAGTGCCTGGACGTGGCGAACGCCTCGACCGCCGACGGGGCGGCTGTCATCCAGTTCACCTGCGGCAGCGGCACCAACCAGCAGTTCACCCTGCGCCCCGTGACCGCTCTGGGCAACGCCCAGGACTACCAGCTGGTCGCCGCGCACAGCGGCAAGTGCGTCGACGTCAGTCAGATCTCCACCGCGGCCGGCGCGAAGATCCACCAGTGGACCTGCGACACCGCGAGTGCCCTGACCACGAAGAAGAACCAGATCTGGCGCCTGCAGGGCATGGGCTGACCGGAGGGAACCAGGCCCCGAGCCGGCCGGGTGACGACCGGCCGGCCCGGGGCCTGTCGCGGCGAGCGGGCCCTGTCCACGTGTTTGCTGCGTCCGGGGAACGCTGTGCGCTCGTCGTCGGTGAACTCCCGCTCCGCCTGTGACCGGATTGGCTTCGTAGGTGGGAACGGACACCACTTGTCGAGGAGTTTGGGCAGCACTTGTCGATCGCCGAGCCGTGAGATGTCGATGAGAACTGACACCGCTCGCTCGGTGGCCGAGTCGATGTCTTTCCTCTGCTATTCGGTGATGTTGGGGTTGCTGCGCAGGATGTCCTCGGTGGTCTGCCACAGCCGGGGCAGGAACCGGGTCACCTCTTCGGCTCGGTGGATGAGGTCACGGGTGGAGCTGATGCCGAGATCGGTGACGGCCGCCTGGAATGCTGGGGCGGATCGGCGGTACTCCCTGCACCAGCGGGATGAGGGCCTGGCTGTCGTGCGTGTTCGCGCCGGAGATGCCGACGGACAGGGGCAGACCGGTCCGCTCAGTAACCAAGTGGATCTTCGAGCCGTCCTTGCCCCGGTCCACAGGATTCGGGCCTGTCAGGTCTCCCTTGTCAGGGCTCGCATGTTCACGGAGTCGATCGCGCAGCGGGACCAGTCCAGCTCGCCGCGGGCACCGAGCTCGTCGAGGACCAGGCGGTGGAGCTTCGCCCACACCCGGGGCCTTCGAGCACTCCGTGAAGCGCCGGTGAGCTGTCGCTCCCGACGGCCCGAACGAGGCGGACGGCAACTGTTGCCAGGTGCAGCCCGAGGTAGCCACGAACACGATGGCAGCCAGCACCTCCCGGTCACCATGCCGACGTCGGCCTCCGCCTTGCGGACGAGTCGGTGCTGGTACGGCCCGCTTGGTGCCGCACGGCGAGACTTCGCCTGGCGGAAGACGGCGAAACGGCTCACGGCGCTGCCGTCCCGCTCCGCGTCCACGGTCAGACGGACCCTGCCCTCGGCGAGTGACGGTGTCGGTGGCGCACAGACCTCCGGACGTCAGGAGGTCGTCCATGGTGAGCAGCCCGTGCAGGAAGGAAGCGAACGGGTCGGCGGCTTCCGCGGGCGGCTGCCGGCCTCCGGCTGGACGTTGTTGCACTCGGCGATGCGCACGACCGCCGTGCCTGCCTCGGCGGCGGAGAGTTCGCCGCCGAGATGCATGAAGCCGTACGACTGTCCGGGCTCGCTGATCGGCCAGAGTGTGTAACCGGTGGGTGCGTAGACCCTTGAGGACGGGCTGCAACACGATCATCCGCGAATGGTGCTGCACGCCCTTCCCACTCCGCGCCCCGCATGACGCGACAGCAGCCCGCGCATCCGCTGCGGACGTGAGGCCATCTGCTCCAGTGAGTAGCCGATGGCATCCCCGAGCTGCTGCTGGTTCAACCCGGCCCACGTCCGCAGGTACTGCAAGAGCACGCAGACGCCGACCACACGCCCGACAGAATCGGGCCCCGGTCTTCGCGCTCCGCCCCGGCCGCGTGTCCCGTACCGTCCTCACAGGCCCACGCCCTTCCCATCCCGCTCCGCGCCCGCCCACGGCCGCGCTCGCCACCGGTCCATGTCCAACGCGACGCGGGAAACGGGACACGCGCCGGACCCGTACAACGCCCGTACAAGCCCCGCACAACCAAGCCCACGGCTGACCACCCACGCCGTACGACGAGGGCGACGTGCGGTCCGCCCGGCGGGAGTGGGGCGCCGTGCTTCTTCAGCAGGTCGGCCGCGCGGAGTTCGGCGACCGCGAACGGGCCCATCTGGAGCTCGAAACCGTACAGTCGCTCGGCGAGCCGACCGATCACGTCGGGTGCCATGGCGTCGCCGTGCCGCCCGGCCGCCTGCCGCGCCACTCGCTTGATGACGGTGTGCAGGTAGGTGTCGGTGCCCATCGCGGGGTCGACGATGTGGGGCGAGGCGGTTCAAGGTCACTTCGAATGTTTCCGTACGGCCTCGCGCAGCAGGCGACACAGCGGAGCGATGTGCTGGACGAGGACCGAAACACGACGGATCTCCGACGGTTCACAGCAGAGCATGCTTCCAGGGGGAAGCATCTCGCCCTATGCGCCTGATGCGCCTGATGCATCGTCAGGTAAGTCAGCAATTGGTCAGCATCAACCCCGAGACACTCCGAGACGGCTGCCCGAGCAGATGCCTGGTGGGTGGCGTCATAACGGGCCTGGTGCCTGCGGAAATGCAAACAGGGAGCCTTTTCAGGGTGAAGCGATGTTCCTCACAATCTTCGAGTCAGGCGCGTGCCAGTTGTAGAGTGATACCGCCTTTGACCTGCACAAAGCAGGCAGGGAGCCGTCTTCCAGGAGTCCAAAGTGCTGCGTACTCTGTTCAAGTCCAAGATCCACCGAGCCACCGTCACCCAGGCCGACCTGCACTACGTGGGATCGGTGACCATCGACGCCGACCTGCTCGACGCCGCCGATCTTCTGCCCGGCGAGCTCGTGCACATCGTGGACATCACCAACGGCGCCCGGCTGGAGACGTACGTCATCGAGGGCGAGCGCGGGTCCGGCGTCGTCGGGATCAACGGGGCCGCCGCGCATCTCGTCCACCCCGGCGATCTGGTGATCATCATCAGCTACGCACAGGTGACGGACGCCGAGGCGCGGGCACTCACCCCCCGGGTCGTGCACGTGGACCGCGACAACCGGATCGTGGATCTCGGCGCCGACCCGTCCGAGCCGGTACCGGGCTCGGAGCAGCAGCGCAGCCCGCAGGCCGTCCGGGCCTGACCGACGTACAGGGGACAGGAGCGTGTCCATGAGGGACCTGGAGATCCGCAACGACCGGGCGGCGGGCCGCCTGGAGGCGGTGTCCGGCGGTGAAGTCGTCGGCCGTATCGAGTACTTCGTCCTCGAGAGCCCCGAACGCGCGCTCGTGCCCGTGCACACGATCGTCGAACCGGCCCACGAGGGCCAGGGCATTGCGGGTGCGCTGGCGCGAGAGCTCTACGGCATCGCCGGCCGCGAGCACAGCGCCGTCGCCCCGCTGTGCCCCTACGTCGCCAAGTGGTCCGAACGCCACCCCGACGAGGCCCCACCGGCTGACCAGGCCCTACTGGCGGCGGCGAAGGACTGGCTGACCGAACACCCGGGCCGCTTCTGATCCCGAGCCGGGAGATGCGGTGTCCGACCCCGACCCCGTTACCCCCACCTGGCCCCTCCCCGTCCCGCCCGGGAGTGACTGGGGAAGCAGTCGACGGGTAGGCGGGGGAGTAGTCCAGAGCCGGAGTCGAGCGACTGGCTGGAGGACCTCATGACGAATCCGTATCCCGACCCCGTGCCGCCGGGGCCGACTCCGGGCCCGGAGCCGCACCCCGATCCGGTGCCGAACCCGCAGCCACCGCCGGGCCCGGAGCCGACGCCGCCGCCCCCGGCCCCGACACCGCCACCGGGTCCAACCCCGCCCCCGCCACCGGCCCCGACACCTCCACCGGGTCCAACCCCACCACCGGGTCCGACACCCCCGGGACCCGACCCCGTGCCGGGACCCGACCCGTCCCCGATCCCCCCGGGACCGGAACCCGTACCGAACCCCGAGCCGGGCCCGCCGCTGTCCTGAACAGCGGCAAGAGAACCGGCAAGAGAACAAGAGAACGGGGCCGGTGGACAGCTGTTGCAGCCGTCCACCGGCCCCGTACCGGTCCTCGGCGCGGAGCGCCTACGCGGAGACCTCCGACCGGTTCCCACCCCACAGCGTGTGGAACGACCCGTCCCGGTCCACCCTCCGGTAGGTGTGCGCACCGAAGTAGTCGCGCTGCCCCTGCGTCAGAGCCGCCGGCAGCCGCTCCGAGCGCAGGGCGTCGTAATAGGCGAGCGCCGCGGCGAAACCGGGCGTCGGCACGCCCTGGCGGGTCGCGGCGATCAGCACCTCGCGCCAGTCGTCCTGGGCGTCCGCGATCTCCTGCGCGAACGTCGCGTCCGACAGCAGGCTCGGCAGATCCGGCCGGGCGTCGTAGGCCGCGCGGATACGGTCCAGGAAGGCCGCGCGGATGATGCAACCGCCCCGCCACAGCGCGGAGACCGCACCGAGGTCGATGTCCCAGCCGTACTCGCCGCGGGCCGCGTCGATCTCGTGGAAGCCCTGCGTGTACGACACGATCTTCGACGCGTACAGCGCCTGCTCGACCCGGTCGGCGAAGGCCCGGGCCTCCGACTCGCCCATCGGCTGCGCCTTCGGTCCGGCCAGCCCGCGCGAGGCCTCCCGCAGCTGCGCGTGGCCCGACAGCGAACGGGCGAAGACCGCCTCGGCGATGCCGGACACGGGCACACCCAGGTCGAGCGCGATCTGCACGGTCCAGCGGCCGGTGCCCTTCTGCTCGGCCTGGTCCACCACCACGTCCACGAACGGCTTGCCCGTCTCCGCGTCCACGTGCGAGAGCACCTCGGCCGTGATCTCGATCAGGTACGAGTCCAGGCGGCCCTGGTTCCAGGTGCGGAAGATCTCCGCGATCTGCGCGGGGGAGTACCCGGCGACGTCGCGCAGCAGCTGGTACGCCTCGCCGATGAGCTGCATGTCCGCGTACTCGATGCCGTTGTGCACCATCTTCACGAAGTGCCCGGCGCCGTCCGGACCGACGTGCGAGACGCACGGCGAACCGTCGGCGGCCTTCGCCGAGATCTTCTCCAGCATCGGGCCCAGCGACTCGTACGACTCCTTGGGGCCGCCCGGCATGATGCTCGGTCCGTTGAGCGCGCCCTCCTCGCCACCGGAGACGCCCATGCCGACGAAGTGGATGCCCTGCTCGCGCAGGTCGCGCTCCCGGCGCCGGGTGTCCGCGAAGTGCGCGTTGCCGCCGTCGATGATCATGTCGCCGGGCTCCAGCAGCGGGGCGAACTCCTGGATCACCGCGTCCGTCGGCTCACCGGCCTTCACCATCACGACCAGCCGCCGCGGCCGCTCCAGCGCGGCCACGAACTCCTTGGCGCTCTCGCACGCGACGAACTCCCCCTCACCGCCGAACTCCTCGACCAGGGCGCGCGTACGCGCGGGCGTCCGGTTGTGCACCGCCACCGTGTAGCCGTTGCGGGCGAAGTTGCGGGCGAGGTTACGGCCCATGACCGCGAGACCCGTGACGCCGATCTGCGCTGTACTGCTCATTCGGTTGGCTCCTAAAGACCTCGGTATCGGTGCTGCGGATGGTGTCCACCAGCATGCCCCCGTCGCCCATCCTGACGTGCCGCTACTTCGTCCGCACGCGCGGGTCGTGCGACGTCGCGCAGGCTGATACGCACAAGAGCCCCCGTCGCACTCACCCGACGTACGCGTCCCCGCGCGCGCCGCACATGCGCACCGGGTGACGTACACGGTGCACCGCCGTGGCGCACGTCGCGCAACAGGGGCCTCATCCCGGCCATTTGGGCAACCGGGCGGCCGATAGCCGCCTTGTCCTGGCCGGTTCGCAGCGCTTACTTTTGCCCCTCCTGACGCATGTCTAGGGGGGCTCTCGATGGCCGTACGCGGCCGGCATCGCCGGTATCAGCCGAACAGGATCAACCGCGCCTCACTCACCGTCACGGCGGGCGGCGCGGGCATGGCGCTCCCGTTCATGGGCGCCGGCGCCGCCCAGGCGGCGGACGTGGACACTTGGAACAAGGTCGCCGCCTGCGAGTCGAGCAACGACTGGAACATCAACACCGGCAACGGCTTCTACGGCGGACTCCAGTTCACCCAGTCCACCTGGGAGGCGTACGGCGGCCGGGCTTACGCGGCGCGCGCGGACCTGGCCACCAAGGACCAGCAGATCGCCGTCGCCGAGAAGGTGCTCGACGGGCAGGGCCCGGGCGCCTGGCCGGTGTGCTCGGTCCGGGCCGGACTGACCAGGGGCGGAGCCGAGCCCGACATCCGGCCGGCCGCCGAGAGCACGAGGCAGGGCGAGAAGGCAGACCGGAAGCAGAGGCCCAGGACCTCCATCGAGGACGTGCGGCCGCAGTCCACGCCGCAGTCCCGGGCGGGCAGCGCCGAGATGTACACGGTGGTGCGGGGCGACACCCTCTCCGGCATCGCGCAGGAGCGCGAGGTGCGGGGCGGCTGGCGAGGTCTGTACGCCGCCAACCGCTCGGCCATAGGGAGCGATCCCGATCTGATCGTGCCCGGCCAGCGGCTCGCGCTGAGCGGCGAGGGCGCCACGAAGACGCGTCCCGCGCCCGAGCGGGTCCCGGCGGCCAAGCCGTCGACGAAGAAGCCGCCCTCGCAGAAGCCGACATCCAAGAAGCCCTCCCCGGACCGCGCCGACGAGCGGGCCAGGGACCGGTCCAAGGATGAGAGCAAGGAGCGCGCCGCACGGTCCACGGCCACCCGGCAGGGCCTGGTCGCCCCCGTCAGCGCCTCCCTGGGGACGCCCTACCGCAAGGCGGGCTCGTCCTGGTCGAAGGGCTACCACACCGGCGTCGACTTCCCCGTGCCCACGGGCACGTCCGTCAAGTCGGTCGCCGCCGGCAGCGTCGTCAGCGCGGGGTGGGGCGGCTCGTACGGCTACCAGGTCGTGATCCGCCACGCCGACGGCCGCTACAGCCAGTACGCCCACCTGTCGGCGATCTCCGTGCGGGACGGGCAGACGGTGAGCGCGGGCCAGCGCATCGGCCGCTCCGGCTCCACCGGAAACAGCTCGGGCCCGCATCTGCACTTCGAGGTGCGGACGGGGCCCGGTTTCGGCACGGACGTCGACCCCATCGCGTATCTGAGGGCCGGCGGCGTCAGGATCTGATGCGGATGCGGTGCCGGTCCACCGTGGGCACCGACACGTACGGGATGCCGTAGAAGGCCGCGTAGGAGAGCGGGCGTTCCGCGGAGGACACCGACGGTTCCCCGCTCTCGTACGTGACATCCGGATCGACCTCGGGTTCGTCGACGACGGCGTCGGCAAGGGCACCCGCAGGCACGGGCACTGGCACGTCCCCTGACGGCCCCCGACCGGCGCCGCCGAGGTCGGCAGCCCCGCCGCCCAGCGCCTTGGGCAGCGCATCCACGGCGACGGGCGGCGCGCCCACGGTCTCGGGCGCCCGTTCCCCGGCTGGCGCGGGCATGCTGCCCACGGCCACGGCCAAGTCACCCGCGCGCCCCGACTCGGCACCCACCATCTCCAGCAGACCCCGCACGCTCCCGGCCGGTTCCCCGGCCGGCCCCGGCAGCATCCCCGTCGCCCCGAGGCCCGTGTCCGCGGGGACCAGACCCGTCCCGGCGACCTCCAGCCCCGTCCCCTCGCTCTGCGGCCGGGCGTGTGTGAGCCGCTCCGTCGTCAGCAGGATCAGGCCGCCGGCCGCCACGACGCCGCAGCTCAGGGCGAGCGCCGTGCCCGTCGTGCCGTAGCGGAAGGTTTCTCCGAACATCGTGATGCCGACGGCGGCCGCCACCACCGGGTTCACGACCGTCAGCGTGGCCAGCGGTGCCGCGAGGCCGGCGCCCCGGTAGGAGGCCTGCGACAGCAGCATGCCGGACGTGGCCAGGACGCCGATCACGGCGAGGGACGGCACGTCCGCCGCCGACACACCGCCGGTCCAGTCGACCGCGACGGTCTTGGTGAACACCGAGGACATGCCGAACGCGATACCGGAAGCGGTCGCCAGCAGCATGCTGCGCACCGCCGGGTGCCGGTGCGCGGCCCGGCCGGCGATCATCAACGCCACGACCACACCCGCGGTGACCACGGCCACGGCCACCCGCTGCGCCGTGTTCAGCGACTGCGCGTCGGACGCGGCGACCAGGGACAGCAGACCGGCGAGGCCCACCGTCGCCATGATCGCGCCCCGCCACGCCGTGGCACCCGCCTTGCGGCCGACGAACAGCGCCGCCATCGGCAGGGCCACCACGATGGTCAGCGCGCCGAGCGGTTGCACCAGGCTGAGCGGGCCGTACGCCAGCGCCACCACGTGCAGCAGTCCGCCGAGGCCGTTGAGCGCGACCGCCGCCCACCAGCCCGGCCGGCGCAGCGGCGCGTACTGCTCGCCCGGCGAGGACGCCGCGACCCGCTCCTGCACGATCGCCCCGCCCGCGTAGGCGACCGCGGAGACGAGGGACAGCAGGACGGACAACGCGAGGGCGCTCATCGGCTGCTCCTCTGCGTCAGGCGGGGGCGCTCGGCCCGGCGCGGCGAAAGGTCGGCTTTCATGACCAACACCCTGCCGTGTCCAGGTCTTCCCGTCGTCGTCCCTGAGCACTCATTGGGTCCTACTGCCGATGGAGTACGCGGGGAACCCCGTCATCCCCAGGGTGGGCGAACCGGTCGGGGGTCACCGGGTCGCATCCCTTAGGGGTCTTGGTACTACTGCTCTTCGTGGACCTCGACCCCGGCCTTGCCGCGCTCCGCCCGCTCGGCGGCTACTTCGTGCTGCGCACGGGAGAAGCGGCGGCGGGGCCTCTTCCCACTCTCGCACAGGCGTACGCCGACACGGCACCGGATGTATACGGAAATCCCCTGATTTTCCGTGTCGGCAAAGTCGCGAACGCCCTGCGCGCCCCGGAGTTGCGCGTCGCGGCGTCCGTGGCCCACCTGGGACTGGCGGCCCGTCTGTGGTCCGTGGCGCTGGGCTGCGCCGCGCTCTACGGCCGTGTCCCCGACCTCGACGCCCGGCTGCTGCACTGGGACGCCGACGCCGGCGCCCCCGACGACCTGTGGCTGTCGGACGTACGGCCGCTGCCCGGGGACACCTCCGCCGTCGCGGACGTCGTCCTGCACGGCCACCTCGAACCTCTCTCGGCGGCCCTGCGCGCCCGGTACCGCCTCGCCCCGGGCCTGCTGCGGGGCAACACCGCCTCCGCGCTGGCGGGCGCCGCCCGGGAACTCGACCGCTGGGCCCGGCGGCACGGCCGTACGGACACCGCCTCCCGGGCCCGTTCCCTGGCCGCGGAACTCCTCGCCCACCCCCTGCTCGCCGGCGCCGGAACCCTCACCGGCACCGCCTTCCGGCGCCGCAGCTGCTGTCTGTACTACCGGGTGCCCGGCGGGGGCGTCTGCGGTGACTGTTGCTTCACACGGCCGCCTCGCTCTTCCCCACAGGCCCCATCTGGGTGACCATGAAAGGGAACGGCCGCTGAGAGCAGGGAGTTGCGGGTGCGAGTGGGACTGCTGACCCGGGAGTACCCGCCGGATGTGTACGGCGGTGCGGGTGTCCATGTGGAGTTCCTCGCCCGGGAGCTCCGACCCCTGGTCGACCTGGACGTGCACTGCTGGGGCGAGGGCCGCGCCGACGGCGTTCTGCGCCACCGCCCCTGGTCCACGCTCGACGGCGCCAACGACGCGCTCCGCACCTTCTCCGTCGACCTGGCCATGGCCGCCGCCCTCGAAGGCCGCGAGCTGGTCCACTCCCACACCTGGTACGCCAACCTCGGCGGCCACCTCGCCAAGCTCCTGTACGGCATCCCGCACGTGATGACCGCGCACTCCCTGGAGCCGCTGCGCCCCTGGAAGGCCGAGCAGCTCGGCGGCGGCTACGAGCTGTCGAGCTGGGCCGAGCGCACCGCGATCGAGGCCGCCGACGCGGTGATCGCCGTCTCCGGCGCCATGCGCGAGGACATCCTCGGCTGCTACCCGGCCCTGGACCCGAAGAAGGTCCACGTCGTGCACAACGGCATCGACACGAGCCTGTACCGGCCCGACCACGGCACGGACGCCCTGGACCGGATCGGCCTCGACCGCTCCCGCCCGTACGTGCTGTTCGTCGGCCGCATCACCCGCCAGAAGGGCGTGCCCCACCTGCTGCGCGCGGTGCGGGACATCGACCCGGCCGCGCAGGTCGTGCTGTGCGCGGGCGCACCGGACACGCCGGAGATCGACCAGGAGTTCCGCGAGCTGTTCGGGGAGCTGAGCCGGGTCCGCGACGGCGTGTTCTGGATTCCGAGGATGCTGCCGCGCCCGGAGGTGATCCAGCTCCTCACGCACGCCGCCCTGTTCGTCTGCCCCTCGGTGTACGAGCCGCTCGGCATCGTGAACCTGGAGGCGATGGCCTGCGGCACGCCCGTGGTGGCCTCGGCGGTCGGCGGCATCCCCGAGGTCGTGGACGACGGCAGGACGGGACTGCTCGTCCCCGCCGGCGACGGCTTCGAGGCGGGCCTCGCCCGGGCCATGGACTCCGTCCTGGGCGACCCGGAGGCCGCCCGGCGGATGGGTGAGGCCGGGCGGGAACGCGCGGTCGGCGAGTTCGGCTGGGACGCGGTGGCCCGCCGCACGGTACGACTCTACGAGGAGATCCTGAAACAGGCTTAGTACGAGCTGCTCAGGGGCAGGCATCGGAAAATCGGCGTGAGGGGAGCGGCCATGCGTCGTGGTGGTCCTTCGGTCCTGGGAATCGTGCTGGCCGGCGGAGAGGGCAAACGTCTGATGCCCCTCACCGCGGACCGAGCGAAACCCGCTGTCACCTTCGGCGGCACCTACCGCCTGGTCGACTTCGTCCTGTCCAATCTCGTGAACGCCGACGTGCTGCGCATCTGCGTCCTGACGCAGTACAAGTCGCACTCGCTGGACCGGCACATCACCACCACCTGGCGGATGTCCAGCCTGCTCGGCAACTACGTCACACCCGTGCCCGCCCAGCAGCGCCTCGGCCCCCGCTGGTACCTGGGCAGTGCCGACGCGATCCTGCAGTCGCTGAACCTGATCTACGACGAGCGCCCCGAGTACGTCGCCGTCTTCGGCGCCGACCACGTCTACCGCATGGACCCCCGCCAGATGCTCGCCCAGCACATCGACAGCGGAGCTGGCGTCACGGTGGCCGGGATCCGGGTGCCGCGCAGCGAGTCCTCGGCGTTCGGCGTGATCACGCCGGGCTCGGACGGCCAGACGGTGGAGCGCTTCCTGGAGAAGCCGGCGGACCCGCCCGGTCTGGCGGACGACCCCGAGATGGTCTTCGCCTCCATGGGCAACTACATCTTCACCACGAAGGCCCTCATCGAGGCGCTCCAGCGGGACGCGGAGGAGGAGCACTCCGTGCACGACATGGGCGGCTCGATCCTGCCCCAGCTCACCGACCGGGGCGAGGCCGCGCTGTACGACTTCAGCGCCAACCACGTGCCCGGCGAGACCACCCGCGACCAGGGCTACTGGCGGGACGTCGGCACGCTGGACGCCTACTACGAGGCCCATATGGACCTGATCGCCGAGCGCCCGGCCTTCAACCTGTACAACCGCAGCTGGCCCATCTACACGCACTCGTACCAGCTCTCGCCGGCCCGCTTCAACGCCGGGGGCATCGCCAGCGAGTCCATCATCAGCGCCGGCTGTCTCATCCGCGGTCAGGTCACGCGGTCCGTGCTGTCGCCGGGTGTGGTGGTCGACCCGGGGGCCGTCGTGCAGGGGTCGGTGCTGCACGACAACGTGCACATCGGCCGGGGCGCGGTGGTGCGCGGCGCCGTCCTCGACAAGAACGTCGAGGTGCCGCCGGGCGCGACGATCGGCGTCAACCCGGAGCGCGACGCGGAGCTGTACACGGTGTCCAAGGGCGGCGTCATCGCCCTCGGGAAGGGACAGCTGGTCACCTGACGAGAGCGGCTGCGATGACGCCTCCCGGGTGACTCCCACGGGGTGCCCGGCGCCGCAACCTGTGCTGAACTGGCCACACATGCACCATAAGTCCCGCCCCTTTCACCGGGGCGGGACTTAATCTGGTGTTAACTGTACGTAGCCTGATCGTACTTGACCGTAATCGGCTGGGAGCGATTGACTGCTGGCCCACCCGTCGTCGACGCGAGGCAAGCCCTTGACTGCTGACCTGCTCGCTCCTCTCGACCTGGCGTTCTGGAACATCGAGTCCGCGGACCACCCGATGCACCTCGGCGCGCTCGGGATCTTCTCCTCCCACTCGCCCGCCGCCGGCGCCCACGCGGCCGACCTGCTCGCGGCCCGCGCCGCCGGCGTGCCCGGACTGCGGATGCGGATCCGCAACGTGTGGCAGCCGCTGCCCGCCGCGCTGCGCCGGCCCCTCGCCTTCGGCGGCGCGGCCCGCGAACCGGATCCGGACTTCGATGCCCTGAACCACGTGCGGCTGCACGCGCCGACCGACGACTTCCACACGGTCGCGGGCCGGCTCATGGGACGGCCGCTGGAGCGTGGCCGGCCGCCGTGGGAGGCCCATGTGCTGCCCGGCGAGGACGGGGTCTCCTTCGCGGTGCTGTTCAAGTTCCACCACGCCCTGGCCGACGGGCTGCGGGCGCTGACCCTCGCCGCGGGCGTCATGGACCCGATGGACATGCCCGCGCCCCGGCCCCGCCCCGCCGAGCCCCCGCGCGGTCTGCTGCCGGACGTGCGCGAGCTGCCCGGGATGGTGCGCGGCGCCCTGTCCGACGTGGGCCGGGCCCTGGACATCGGCGCTTCCGTCGCCCGCTCCTCCCTCGAGGTGCGCTCCACCCCCGCGCTCACCTGTGAGCCGAGCGGCACCCGCCGCACCGCCGGAGTGCTGCTCGACCTCGACGACGTGCACCGCGTCCGCAAGACCGTCGGCGGCACCGTCAACGACGTCCTGATCGCGGTCGTAGCGGGCGCGCTGCGCCGCTGGCTGGACGAGCGCGGCGACGGCAGCGAGGACGTCGCGCCCCGCGCCCTGATCCCCGTCTCCAAGCGCCGCCCGCGCACCGCGTACCCGCAGGGCAACCGGCTCTCCGGTTACCTGATACGGCTTCCGGTGGACGACCCGGACCCGCTGGCCCGCCTCGCCTGGGTCCGCACCGCCATGGACCGCAACAAGGACGCCGGCCCCAACCGGGGCGCGGGCGCCGTCGCCCTGCTCGCCGACCACGTCCCGGCCCTGGCCCACCGGCTGGGCGGACCGCTGGTCGGCCAGGCGGCCCGGCTCTGGTTCGACATCCTGGTCACCAGCGTGCCCCTGCCCAGCCTCGGCCTGAAGCTCGGCGGCAACCCGCTCACCGCCGTCTTCCCGTTCGCCCCTCTGGCCCCCGGCCACTCCGTGGCGGTGGCGGTCTCGACGTACCGGGGGAGCGTCCACTACGGGCTCGTCGCCGACGGCACGGCCGTGCCGGACCTCGACCGGCTCGCGGCGGCCGTCTCGGAGGAGGTGCGCACTCTGATCACGGCCTGCCGGTCCTGAAGCGCGCGGGTTTGGCGGTCCGGCCCGCCGCTGGCGTAAAATTCGCCCTTCGAAAGCGGGCGCGACCGGCGCGCCACCACGGCAGAGCAGGGAACGACAGCGGCGATGACGGTGACAGAGGACGGCCCGCAGGCCATGGACGAGGCGAGCGGGCTCTCGTACGGACCCGGCATCGACCCGGAGCGGCTGGCCGTCTGCCTCAGCGTGCTCGAGGAACTCGACAAGCTGGAGATCGACCACCCGGACGCCATCGCCGTGCGCCGGGCCACCGCGGGCGTCTACCGAACGGTCAAGCAGCGCCGCCGCCAGGAGCGCCGGGCCGCCAAGACCGCCCACGACAAGGCGGTCACGGAGGCCACGGCGACCGGCTCCGCCCAGCGCATCGACGACGAGACCGAGGGTCTGCTGCCGTCGTCGAACACCGAGGAGGGCAGGATCGCGGGGATACTCCAGCGCCCGCGCTCCTGCTACACCTGCAAGGCGCGGTACGTGGAAGTCGACTACTTCTACCACCAGCTCTGTCCCGACTGCGCCCGCGTGAACCGGACCAAGCGCGACGTCCGTGCCGACCTCACCGGCAAGCGCGCCCTGCTCACCGGCGGCCGCGCCAAGATCGGCATGTACATCGCGCTCAGGCTGCTGCGCGACGGCGCGCACACCACGATCACCACGCGCTTCCCGAAGGACGCCATCCGCCGCTTCAAGGCGATGGACGACTCGGCGGACTGGATCCACCGCCTGGAGGTCGTCGGTATCGACCTGCGCGACCCGGCCCAGGCCGTGGCCCTCGCGGAGCAGGTCGCCGAGGCGGGACCGCTCGACATCCTCGTCAACAACGCGACCCAGACCGTACGCCGGCTGCCGTCCGCCTACGCCGCGCTGGTCGAGGGCGAGAGCGCCCCGCTGCCCGCCGGTGAACTCCCCGCCCACCACGTCATCGGCGCCTTCAACTCCGGCGCCGTCGACGGCCTGGCCGCGCTGCCCCTGGGCACCAGCGGCCTCGACGCCCAGCAGGTCGCCGACCTCGCCCTGGTCGCGGGCAACGCCAGCGTCGAGCGGCACCTCGACGGCACGGCGATCGACGCGGGCGGGCTGGTCCCCGACGTCGTCGACAGCAACACCTGGGTGCAGACGATCGAGCAGATCTCCCCGGTGGAGCTGCTGGAGACCCAGCTGTGCAACTACACGGCGCCGTTCATCCTGATCAGCCGGCTCCGCCCGGTCATGGCCGAGGCCGCGAGGAAGGCGGCGAGCTCACGCGCGTACGTCGTGAACGTCTCCGCGATGGAGGGCGTCTTCGGCCGCGGCTACAAGGGCGCGGGACATCCGAACACGAACGCCGCCAAGGCCGCCATGAACATGGTGACGCGGACCAGCGCGCAGGAGATGTTCCAGACCGACGGGATTCTGATGACCTCGGTCGACACGGGATGGATCACGGACGAGCGACCTCACTACGACAAGCTGCGGCTCGCGGAGGCCGGGTTCCATGCGCCGCTGGACCTGGTCGACGGGGCGGCCCGGGTGTACGACCCGATCGTGCGGGGCGAGGCGGGGGAGGACCTGTACGGGGTCTTTCTGAAGGACTACGAGCCGGGGAAGTGGTAGGGGTTCCGGCCGCGGCTTGAGCGCGGCTTGCCGCGCCCGGACCGTACGACGGCGATGTCGTCGACGGACCGTCTCATCACCGTCCGTCAGTCGACAGCCCCGAGGTGGCGGGAGCTGCGGGCCGCCAGCAGTTCCAGCACGGTGCGCCAGTCCTCCAGCACCCCGGCGTCGAAGCCGGCCGTGCGGCCCTCCTCGGTCGCCCGGCGCAGGGCGAGGAGGTCGTCGTCGGCCGGGGCGTCCGGGCGGGGACAGTGGCGCACGAGGTGGGAGACCCGCTCGCCGAGCAGGGCACGCACCGCGTCGGCGGCGTGGTCCGCGTGCCCGGCCGGGTCGCCGGGCCACAGCAGCCCGCCGACGGGCTGCACCAGCCCCGCCACTTGCAGCTCCTTGTCGGCCGGGCGGCCCCGGCGCAGCAGCGCGGCGGTCCGCAGCGCGTGATCGTGCAGGTCGACCGGTGGGCGGTCGCGGTCCGGGGCGACCCTGGTGCCCCGGCAGGCGTACAGCAGATCCATCAGCTCCTCGACGCTGCGCAGCTCCATGCGTCAGTCCTCCTGCGAGACAGCCGTTGCCGTACGGCAGCAGACCATGGCGAGCTTGCGACTCAGCCAACGGCACTTGAACTGCGCAACCGTCTGGAAACCGCCGGTGCGGGCTTACACCGTTCGAGTGATCCGTAAAACGTTCTTCCTATGGCAAATCGGTGCGTAAACCCGAGCTGAACACAGGATGACGCGCGATCGTTACCGCCAGTTTTCAGCCCCATCGAGCGGGGGGCCGCTCATTTGGTTAATCTGGGGCGGACGGACAGCAGGACGGGACCCACACCCACGGTCCGTCATGGGACAAGCCGGTACACCACGGCCTGCGCTCCCGGGAGTTACCGGCGCCACCGCGTCCGAACTGTATTTGGCATCAGACCCGAGCGGGCGGCAGGCGCAGAGCAGGACCGGCGCACACGTCCCGAGGGTGACCGACACATAAGGAGTGCGCGGTGACACCGGAGAAGACGAATCGCGAGCAACGCCCCAAGGAACGCACCGAGCGCAAGGGCTGCCGGTCCGACGAGCTCGGCAGCCTCGACGTGTGGGCCCGGTCGGCCCCGATCCGCCTCGCGGGCTACGAGGAGGACCTCGCCGAGCCCCACATCCTGCCCAGCGTCGACTGACCGGGCGCCTGCCCCTCAGCGATCGTCGAACGCATGGGCGTGTCAGACTCACGTCCATGCTGATCAGGGAAGCAACGGCTGACGACTGGCCGCGCATCTGGCCGTTCTGGCACCGCATCGTCGCCGCGGGCGAGACCTACGCATGGGACCCGGGCACCTCCGAGGACGAGGCCCGGGTCCTGTGGATGAATCCGGCGAAAACCGTCTACGTCGTCGAGGACGACAGCGGCAGTGTCGTCGCCTCCGCCTACCTCACCCCCAACTACGGTGGCCCCGCCGCCCGCATCGCCAACGCCGGCTTCATGGTCGACCCGGACCAGGGCGGCCGGGGCTACGGCCGTGCCCTCGCCGAACACCTCCTGACCGAGGCCAGGGCCGCCGGTTACCGGGGCATGGTGTTCAACGCCGTCGTCGAGACCAACCCGGCCGTGAAGCTGTGGACCTCCCTCGGCTTCACGACCCTCGGTACGGTCCCCGACGCGTTCGAGCACCCCCGGCACGGCGTGGTGGGACTGCACATCATGTACCGGGAGCTCTAGGAGTTGTGTTCAAACGTCACGCCCACATCAGGAGCGAGGCGAGGGTGACGGCTGCTTGGTAGGACTCGGCGGTCTTGTCGTAGCGAGTGGCGATGCCTCGCCGTTGCTTCAAGCGGTTGAAGCAGCGTTCGACAACGTTGCGCCGCTTGTAGCACTCTCTGTCGAAGGCCGGCGGGCGACCGCCACGGCTGCCTCGCCGGAGCCGGTTGCGGATCTGCTCTGCCCGTTCGGGGATGGTGTGGGCGATGCCCCGCCGTCTGAGCCAGGTCCGGATGGCCCGGGAGCTGTAGCCCTTGTCGCCCAGCACGTGGGCGGGACGCAGGCGGGGGCGGCCCGGACCGACCCGGGGCACCCGAATCGCGCATCACCGTGGTGAACTGGGTGCAGTCGTTGGTGTTCCCGCCGGTGACGGTGAAAGCCAGCGGTCGGCCAAGAGCGTCGCAGGCGAGGTGGATCTTGCTGGTCAGACCGCCTCGGGAGCGTCCGAGTGCGGGGCCGCGGCGCCCCCTTTTCGGGCTCCGGCGGCGTGCTGGTGGGCGCGGACGACGGTGGAGTCCACCGACACCAGCCACTCGATGTCGCCGGCGGCATCCGCCTGCGCCTGGGCGGCCCGGAGCATTCGGCGGGCGAAGTACGTCGGCTGCGACCCAGGCGCCACGCGACGAGGGGCGTACCAATCGCCAAGCCCTGAGTGCGCGAGGAAGACCAACAGCAACGGCGCGGTCATCATCGCTGCGAAATACCGGCCGGCCCCGTCTGGAACACCACAGCCGCCTCGACGCGATGGCCCGCAGCCACTGGTCACCGCTCCAGCCAACGCCCAACCGAGCATTCCGGCAAAAAGCAGCCCCAGCAGAAATCCCCACTTCCCCATGCGCGGGATGGTACGTGCAGGCCAGACCGAAGGTCAGCGCTTGCGCCCTAACAAGAGCCCATTTGGCGACACCCCCTAGAGCATCAGACCATCGGAAGGTTCCATGGCCGGCTTTCGGGTGAGGCCCCTGGCAGAGGCCGGCTGGCCGGACTTCGCCGGTCCGGTCGAGCGGCACAACGGCGTGTGGGGCGGCTGCTGGTGCATGGCCTTCCATCCCGAGGGCCTGAGCCGCGGCACGACACCCGGACAGAACCGCGCCGAGAAGGAGAGCCGGGTCCGCCCTCGACGGCTCCCTCCACGAGATCGCACGCCTCGGCGGCGGAACCGTGGAGGGCTACCCCGAGGACACCGAGGGCCGGTCGGTCTCCGCGTCGTTCCTGTACACCGGCACGGCGACGCTGTTCGAGAGCCACGGCTTCGAGCGGATCCGGCGCCTCGGCAAGCACTACTGGGTGGTCGGCAGGACGGTCCCCCGGGCGGCCGTCAGGGACGGACGTACGGCCGGGTCATGATCTCCATGTTGTGGCCGTCCGGGTCGTCGAAGTAGGCGCCGCGGCCGCCGAAGAGGTCGTTGACCCGGCCGGGATCGGTGTGCCTCGGGTCGGCGTAGTAGGTGACCCCCAGCGCCTCCAGCCGGGCGATCATGGTGTCGAACTGCTCCTCGGGCACGAGGAACGCGTAGTGCTGCGGCTGGATCGGCTCGTCGGTCTTCTCGTAGTAGTCGAGGGTCACGCCGTTGCCCAGGTCGACGGGCAGGAAGGGCCCGAAGGGGGCGCCGACCTTCAGGCCCAGGACCGCCGCCAGGAACTCCGCCGACAGTTGGCGGTGCGAGGCGAAGACGGCGGTGTGGTTGAGGTGGGCGACGGTGGCCGGCAGTTCGGGTGCGTGCTGTGCGTGGGACATGAGTGTGAATCGTCTCCGGGTTCCGGGATCCGTGGTGAAGCGCCGCAGTGGCGCGAGGGGATGAGGAAACACGGAGACGGGAGGCGGGGCTCGTGCCCTCTCCGGCTCTCGGGCGGGCCCGGGCGGGGTCGCCCCCGCCGCGCTCACTCCGAGGCCGGGCGCCTCACTCGTGTATGGCCTACGGCCGACCCGGCAGTCACCCGGCCGACTCTAGTTCATCGGCGCCGTACGCCGCCACGGATTTCGTTCCTGCAACTGCTGGGCCAGTTCCAGGAGTTGGTACTCCGTGCCGGGGCGTCCCACCAGTTGCACGGCACAGGGGGCACCGGAGGGGAGGGTTCCGCAGGGGACCGACATGGCGGGCCAGCCGGTCAGGTTCCACGGGGGCGTCAGCGGCGAGTAGTTCGTGTTCGCCAGGACGTTGCTCAGCCAGCCCCGCTCATGCCAGGGCGCGGCCTTCGGGGAGCGCCGGGCGAGCGCGGGCGTGAGCAGCACGTCGTACTCGGCGAAGAACGGCTCCAGCCGCCGGCGCAGCCGCTCCCGGGCCGTCCCGGAGCGCACCCTGCCCAGGAAGGGCCGGCCGAGTCTCGCGTGGACCCGGGTGCGCCGGGTCAGCAGACGTGCGTCGAGGTGCCGGGCGTCCGCGGCGGTGCCCGCAGTCCAGTGGGCCAGTGAGGTCGTGGCGAGCGACATCGGGTAGGGCGGGTCGGCGCGCCGGACCTGATGGCCCGCCTTCATCAGCACCCCGGCCGCCTCCCGCGCGGCCGCCGTGTACGGTCGGCTGATCGTGACGCCGGCCAGCGGACTGCGCAGCGACACGGCGACCCTGAGGGGGCCGGGCTCACAGCGGAGGGCGGGCTCGTCGCCCGCGAGCACCGAAAGCATCAGGCGGGCGTCCTCGACGGTCGTGGCCAGCGGTCCGTTCTCCGACAAGCCGAACCAGTCGCTGTCCCCGACACCCGTCGGGACCACTCCGTGTCCCGGTTTGATGGTGACGAGGCCGCAGTTGGCGGCCGGTATGCGCAGGGAGCCCATGCCGTCGTTGCCGAGGGCGATCGGCACCATCCCGGCGGCGACCGCGGCGGCGCTGCCGCCCGACGAACCGCCCGCCGAGCGCGTCGGGTCCCAGGGGTTGCGGGCGGTGCCCAGCACGCCGTCCGTCGTGCCGAAGACACACAGCTCGGGCACGTTCGTCAGCCCCACGACCACCGCGCCCGCCGCCCGCAGCCGGGCCACCGTCACATGGTCCTGCGCCGCAGGGGTGTCCGGGGTCGCGGCCGAGCCGACGCGGGTGGACTCGCCGCGCACGGCGAGGTTGTCCTTGACGGCCACGGGCACCCCGGCCAGGGGCAGACGGTCGAAGTCGCCGCGTGCGGCCACCTCGTCGGCCTCGGTCAGCGCCGCCTCGGCGCGCACCGTGCGGAAAGCCCCGACACGGCCGTCGAGCCGCCCGATCCGGTCGAGGTGCTCGGCGACCACCTCGCGCGGGGTGATCCGCTTCTCGCGTACGGCGGCGGATATCTCGACGGCGGTGCGGCCGGCCCAGGTGGTCACAGAGGCTCCTCGGCGTGCGGGGACGGGCTTACTGGCGAGTACGTAGGGAGAACTGTGCACCGGCCGGGGGCGCACGTCGAGGCCCTCGGCAGATCAATGCGCCTTGGTGCGCCCCGCGCGTACCGCGACGGCGGCTGGGAGGAGGTGGCCCGGGCGGCGGTGATCGGCGCGAGCCGGATCCTGCTGCTGCCCGACGCCGTGCGGGCCCGGCGGTGGCGGGTCCGGGCGACCGGGGTGCGAGACCCCGTACGGATCGCCGGGTTCGGGCTGTACCGGTCCCGGGTCTGAGCGGCTCGGCGCAGGTGGCGTGCGAAGAAGGCCTCGGTGAGGTCCATCGAGGCCGGCCACCGCGGCCCGAAGGTGTGTCCCTCGCCGGCGTGGGTGCGCAGTTCGACGTCCTTGCCGGCCTTCTCGAACGCGCCGGCGACCTGCCGTGACCAGGTGAGGGGGCAGGTGTCGTCCGCCGTGCCGTGCTGCATCAGCAGGGGTTCGGTGACCCGGTCGACGTACGTCAGGGGCGACACCGCGCGCCAGAAGGCCGGGTTCTCCCCGGGCGTGCCGTGCTTCTCCTCGATCTCGGCCACGACGGGATCGCCGTCGGGCCGCTGGAAGTGGTCGAGCGGCGCTCGGCCCGCGCGGCGCGGCCGTCGGCCCTCGCACCGGTCTGACCGGCACCGCGCGCGATCGGCGTCCGGCTCGCCGAGTTCGAGGCGTGCAACCACCGCTTCGTCCACCGTGTGGACAGCGGGAGACGCAGGTCACATTCCTCGATGTCACATCGGGCCGGGCCCCTGACTCATAAGGGCGTAAGCATCGACAACGACAGAGGAGCTCACCATGAGCGCGCGTCTGGACGTCTTCGCCATCCCGAGCGCCGGCAAGGTCATCAAGCAGTTCACGTCCCTGGGGCGGCTGGTCGTGGACTCACCGCTGCCGACCGCGACCCGGGAGCTGGTCTCGCTCCGCGTGAGCCAGATCAACGGCTGCGCGGTGTGCGTCGACATGCACACCAAGGAGGCCGCGGCGGCCGGTGAGACTTCCGTACGGATCAACCTCGTCGCCGCCTGGCGGGAGGCCACGGTATACACCGAGGCCGAGCGTGCCGCGCTGGAGCTGGCCGAGCAGGCCACCCGTATCGCGGACGGCGCCGGCGGCGTGCCGGACGAGGTGTGGGAGCGGGCCGCCAAGCACTACGACGAGGAGCAGCTCGTCGCCCTGGTGACCCTGATCGCCTTCATGAACACGGCGAACCGGCTGAACGTCGTCCTTCAGCAGCCGGCGGGCGACTACCAGCCCGGTCAGTTCAAGTAGCGGCGGCACATCGGGCCCTGGGGGCTGTTCCTAGGGCCCGAGCTGTGCTCGTAGCCACTCCTCCACTTCGCCCACGTGCGCGGCCGCCGCCGCGCGGGCCGCCTCCGGGTCGTGGGCGGCCAGGGCGCGGTGGATCGCGGCGTGTTCGCGGCGGGTGCGGGCGAAGGCGCCCACCTCCTGGTAGCCGCGCCAGACACGGGCGCGGAACGTCCGTGACGACAGGCCCTCCAGGATCGCCGCCATGGTCTCGTTGCCCGCGGCCACCGCGATCTCACGGTGGAAGGCCAGGTCGTGGGCGAGGATCTCCTCCGGATCGTCCGTGGCGTTCATCGCCGCCAGGTGCTTTTCGACCTCGGCCAGCTGGTCCGCGGTGATCCGGGCGGCGGCCAGCGCCGTCGCCGTGGACTCCAGGATCCGCCGGATCTCCAGCAGCTCCACCAGACGCGGGCCGCGCGACAGGTCCGCCACGACGCCGAAGGTCTCCAGCAGGTCGCCGGCCTCCAGCTGCGTGACGTAGATGCCCGACCCGTGCCGGGCCTCCAGCACGCCCAGCACCGTCAGCGCGCGGATCGCCTCCCGCATCGAGCTGCGGGAGATGCCGAGCTGGGCGGCCAGGTCACGTTCGGTCGGCAGCCGCTGGCCCGGCTCCAGCCGGCCCTCGCCGATCATCGCCTTGATCCGCTCGATGGCGCGCTGCGTCACGGTGCCCTTCTGCGGGGCTGTCTCGTCGTCCACGCCAATCCTCCGATCACCGGCTGCGGCGCAGTCTAATCGGCGAGGTGGTCGGACCACTATGCGCCAGAAGCGCGAAAATATGGCGTCACAGGGTGTTCTGGCGAGAGAGTGGTCTGATAAGTATGCGGGCATCTGCTGGAACACCGGTCGATGGGAGTGCCCTCGGATGCCCGGAAGCACAGTGCGCAAGCGGAACAGGTCCCGGATCGTCGGCGCGGTGGCCCTGGCCGCCGGTGCCTGTCTCGTGCTCGTCGCTTGCGGCAGCACCAAGGACACCGGCGCCTCCGGTGCCGGCGGCGGCGACGGCAGCGGCAGGGTCGGGGTCATCCTGCCCCTGCTGACCTCGCCGTTCTGGCAGTCGTACAACGACTACGTGCCCAAGATGGCGAAGTCCGAGGGCGTGGACGCGATGAAGACCGTCAATTCCAACAGCGACCCCTCGCAGCAGATCACCGACATCAACAACCAGCTCAACCAAGGTGTCGAGGGTCTGGTCGTCGCCCCGCTGGACAGTGCCGCCATCGAGGCGGGCCTCGACCAGGCCGAGCGCAAGGGCGTGCCGGTCGTCGCCGTGGACGTCGCGCCCGACAAGGGCAAGGTCGCCATGGTGGTCCGGGCGAACAACGTGGCGTACGGCGAGAAGGCCTGCCAGTACCTCGGCGAGCACATCACCTCCGGCAAGGTCGTGCAGATCATGGGCGACCTGGCGTCGGTCAACGGCCGCGACCGCTCCGAGGCGTTCCGCGCCTGTGTGAAGAAGAACTTCCCGAAGCTGAAGGTCCTGGAGATCCCCGCCAAGTGGGAGTCCGACACGGCGGCGTCCAAGCTCGACACCCTTCTCAACGCCAACCCCGACATCAAGGGCATCTACATGCAGGCGGGCGGCGTCTACCTCGCGCCCACCCTCCAGACCCTCAAATCCAAGGGAATGCTGAAGAAGGCCGGGCAGCCGGGCCACATCACCATCGTCTCCAACGACGGCATCCCGCAGGAGTTCGACGCGATCCGCAAGGGCGAGATCGACGCGACCGTCTCCCAGCCCGCCGACGCCTACGCCAAGTACGGCATGTACTACATCAAGGCGGCGATGCAGGGGAAGACGTTCGAGCCGGGCCCGACGGACCACGACTCGACCATCGTCAAGCTGCCCAGCGGCATCCTGGAGGACCAGCTGCCCGCCCCGCTGGTGACGAAGGACAACGTCGACGACCCCAAGCTCTGGGGCAACACGGTCAAATGAGCACCCCACTGGCTGAAGCGCGGGGCATCGTCAAGCGGTACGGCCCCACGACCGCCCTCGCCGACGGGCAACTGACCGTGCTGCCGGGCGAGTCGCACGCCCTCGTCGGGCGCAACGGCGCCGGAAAGTCGACCCTCGTCAGGATCCTCACCGGCCTGGAGGCCCCCGACGAGGGCACCGTCCGCTTCGACGGCGACCCCGCGCCCCCGCTCACCGACCGCGACGCCTGGCGCCGCAAGGTCGCCTGCGTCTACCAGCACCCGACGGTCGTCCCCGAACTGACCGTCGCCGAGAACCTGTTCATCAACCGGCAGCCGCTCCGGCGCGGGTTCATCAGCTGGCGCCACCTGAAGACGGAGGCGGCCCGGCTCCTCGACACCTGGGACGTGCGCGTCGACCCCGACGCCCGCACCGCCGACCTCAAGGTCGAGGACCGGCAGATGGTGGAGATCGCCCGGGCCCTCAGCTTCGGCGCCCGCTTCATCATCCTCGACGAACCCACCGCCCAGCTCGACAACCGCGAGATCGAGCGGCTGTTCACGCGCATGCGTGCCCTGAAGGACTCGGGCGTCACCTTCCTGTTCATCTCGCACCACCTCCAGGAGGTCTACGAGGTCTGCCAGGCCGTCACGGTCCTGCGCGACGCCCGCTGGATCACCACGGCCCCGGTCGCCGACCTGCCCCGCCAGGCCCTGGTGGAGGCCATGGCGGGGGAGACGATCGCCGAACAGGCCGAGCGGCGAAGGACCCTCGGGGACGCCGGGCCCGTGCTCCTCGACGTCCGCGGACTCACCTCGCCGGCGTACGAGAACGTCGACCTCACCGTCCGCCGCGGTGAGGTCGTCGGACTCGCCGGATCCAGCGCCAGCGGCAAGATCGAGCTCGCCGAGTCGGTCACCGGACTGCACACGCCCACCAGCGGGACGGCCCGTATCGACGGTGCTCCGCTGCCGTTCGGCGACGTCCAGGCGGCGCTGAAGGCCGGCGTCGGCTTCGTCCCCCGCGACCGGCACGACGAGGGCCTGGTCTTCGGCATGTCCATCGGCGACAACGCCACCCTCAGCGTCCTGGACCGGCTCGGCCGCTTCGGCTTCGTCGGCACCGACCGCAAGCGCGGTGTCGCCACGGCGCTGATCGAACGCCTCGACATCCACGCGGAGGGCCCTGACCAGCCCGTCTCGGACCTGTCCGGCGGCAACGCGCAGAAGGTCGTCATGGCCCGGGCCCTCGCCTCCGACCCCCGGCTCCTCGTCCTCGTCAACCCGACCGCGGGCGTCGACGTGAAGTCCAAGGAGTCCCTGCTCGCCCGGGTGGACAGCGCCCGCGAGGACGGCACCGCCGTGCTCGTCGTCTCCGACGAACTCGACGACCTCAGGCGCTGCGACCGGGTCCTCGTCCTCTTCCACGGCCGTGTCGTCGCCGAGCATCCGGCGGGCTGGCGCGACCACGAGCTCATCGCCTCCATCGAAGGAGTGGACCATGGCTGAGACCAAGACGGCCCCGCCGCTCGCGCCCGCGCGCGCCACCGACCCGCGCGCCGCCAAGGCCGTCCTGCTCCGCCGCGCCCGTGAACTCGCCCTCGTGCCCGCGCTGTTGCTGCTCCTGGTGCTCGGCGCGGTGGTGAACGACTCGTTCCTCACCGAGCGCAACATCGTCTCGATCCTCGGCGCCTCCGCCGCCCTCGCGATGGTCGTGCTCGCCGAGTCCCTCGTGCTCATCACGGGCAAGTTCGACCTGTCCCTGGAATCGGTCGTCGGCATCGCACCCGCCGTGGGCGCCCTGCTGGTCCTGCCCGCCGCCCAGTCCGGCTGGGGCACCGAACTCCCGGCGGCACTCGCCCTGTTGGCGGCCCTGGTCGCGGGCGCGGCCGTCGGCGCCTTCAACGGCGTCCTGGTCGTGAAGTTCAAACTCAACGCGTTCATCGTGACGCTCGCGATGCTGATCGTGCTGCGCGGCCTGCTGGTCGGCGCGACCAAGGGCAAGACCCTGTTCGGGATGCCCGACAGCTTCTACTCGCTGGCGACCACCACCTTCCTCACCGTCCCGCTGTCCGTGTGGCTCGCCGCGATCGCCTTCGCCGTCGCCGGGCTGGTCCTGAAGTACCACCGCCTCGGACGCGCCCTGTACGCCATCGGCGGCAACGCGGACGCGGCCCGGGCGGCGGGCATCCGCGTGGAGCGCGTCATGCTCGGCGTGTTCGTCGTCGCGGGCGTCCTCGCCGCCGTCGGCGGCATCATGCAGACCGGGTACGTCGGCGCGATCAGCGCCAACCAGGGCCAGAACATGATCTTCACGGTGTTCGCGGCCGCGGTGATCGGCGGCATCGCCCTCGACGGCGGCAAGGGCACCATGTTCGGCGCCCTGACCGGCGTACTCCTTCTGGGCGTCGTGCAGAACCTGCTCACCCTCGCCCAGGTGCCGTCGTTCTGGATCCAGGCCATCTACGGCGGGATCATCCTGGTCGCCCTCATGATCGCCCGGGTCACCACGGGCCGCGCCCAGGACTGACCCGCCCGCCTCCGCCACCGACCCGAAAGGCCCTCTGTGTCCCCGACGCCCGCCCGCATCATCGCGGTCGACACCCACGACGTCCGCTTCCCCACCTCGCGCGAGCTCGACGGCTCCGACGCGATGAACCCGGACCCCGACTACTCGGCGGCCTACGTCGTCCTGCGCACGGACGCGGCCGACGGGCACGAGGGGCACGGATTCGCCTTCACCATCGGGCGGGGCAACGAGGTGCAGGTCGCCGCGATCGACGCGCTGCGCGGACACCTGATCGACCGCTCCGTCGACGACCTGTGCGCCGACCCGTCCACGCTGAACCGCGAACTGATCGGCGACAGCCAACTGCGCTGGCTTGGGCCCGAGAAGGGCGTGATTCACATGGCGATCGGCGCGGTCGTCAACGCCGTGTGGGACCTCGCCGCCAAGCGCGCCGGCCTGCCGCTGTGGCGGCTGCTCGCCGAGGCCGAACCCGAATGGCTGGTCCGCCAGGTCGACTTCCGCTACCTCACCGACGCCCTCGCACCCGAGGAGGCCCTGACCCTCCTGCGCCGGGGCAGACAGGGCGCCGAGGAGCGCACGGCCCGGCTGCTGGAACGCGGCTACCCCGCCTACACCACCTCACCCGGCTGGCTCGGCTACGACGACGACAAGCTCACCCGGCTCGCGGACCGGGCCGTCGCCGACGGCTTCCGGCAGATCAAGATCAAGGTCGGCGCCGACCTCGACGACGACATCCGCCGCTGCCGCGTGGCCCGTTCCGTCATCGGCCCGGACATCCGCATGGCCGTCGACGCCAACCAGCGCTGGGACGTCGACGAGGCCATCCGCTGGACCAAGGCCCTCGCCGAGTTCGACCCGTACTGGATCGAGGAACCCACCAGCCCCGACGACATCCTCGGCCACGCCGCGATCCGCCGGGCCGTCGCCCCCGTGAAGGTCGCCACCGGCGAGCACGTGCACAACCGGATCGTCTTCAAACAGCTCCTCCAGGCCGGAGCGCTCGACGTCGTCCAGATCGACGCGGCCCGCGTCGGCGGCGTCCCCGAGAACCTCGCGATCCTGCTGCTCTCGGCCAAGTTCGGCGTCCCGGTCTGCCCGCACGCGGGCGGCGTCGGCCTGTGCGAACTGGTCCAGCACCTGTCGATGTTCGACTACGTGGCCCTGACCGGAACCACCGAGGACCGCGTCATCGAATACGTCGATCATCTGCACGACCACTTCCTCGACCCGGTGGTCATCCGCGAAGGTCATTACACGGCACCCACCACGCCGGGCTTCTCGGCCGCCATGCGGCCCGAGTCGCTGGCGCGGTACACCTACCCCGGCGGCGAGTTCTGGGCCGCCGACCTCGACGAGACGCAGAAGGGTCAGGCTGTATGAGGGACTTCGAGGGTCTGAGAGCCCTGGTGACGGGCGGCGCCTCCGGCATCGGCCGGGCCACCGCGGAACTGCTGGCCGAGCGCGGCGCCCAGGTCGCCGTCCTGGACCTGGACCCGGCATCGGTCGACAAGCCGCTGCTCGCCTACCGTGCGGACGTCACCGACGACGCGTCCGTGCGCGAGGCCGTGGCGGCGGCGGTCGCCGACCTCGGCGGGCTGGACGTCCTGGTCAACAACGCGGGCATCGGCGCCCAGGGCACCGTGGAGGACAACTCCGACGACGACTGGCACCGCGTCTACGACGTCAACGTCGTCGGCATGGTCCGCACCGCCCGCGCCTGCCTGCCCCACCTGCGCGCCTCCGCGCACGCGGCGATCGTCAACACCTGCTCCATCGCGGCCACCGCGGGCCTGCCGCAGCGCGCCCTGTACAGCGCCACCAAGGGCGCCGTGTACTCGCTGACCCTCGCCATGGCCGCCGACCACGTCCGCGAGGGCATCCGCGTCAACTGCGTCAACCCCGGCACGGTCGACACACCGTGGGTCGGCCGCCTCCTCGACGCCGCCCCGGACCCGGCCGCCGAACGCGCCGCCCTGGAGGCCCGCCAGCCCACCGGCCGCCTGGTCGGTGCCGGCGAGGTCGCGGGCGCCATCGCCTACCTGGCGAGCCCCCTGTCCGGCGCCACCACGGGCACCTCGCTCGCCGTCGACGGCGGCATGCAGGGCCTGCGGCTGCGCCCGGTGGCCCGGTGAACCGGCTCGGCGGCAGCGGCGTCGAGGTCAGCGCCCTGTCCTTCGGCGCGGCCGCGATCGGCAACCTGTACACCGAGGTCGGCGAGGAGCAGGCCCACGAGGCCGTCGAGGCCGCCTGGCAGCGGGGCATCCGCTACTTCGACACCGCCCCGCACTACGGCCTCGGCCTGTCCGAACGCCGCCTCGGCGCCGCCCTGCGCGGTCACCCCCGCGACCGGTACACCGTCTCCACCAAGGTGGGCCGCCGCCTGGAACCCTCGGACGGCAGCGGCGACGACCTGGCGGGCGGCTTCGCCGTGCCCGCCACCCACCGCCGCGTCTGGGACTTCAGCGCCGACGGCATCCGCCGCACCCTGGAGGCCAGCCTCGAACGGCTCGGCCTCGACCGGGTCGACATCGTCTACCTCCACGACCCGGACGAGCACGCCGAATGGGCCTTCCGCGAGGGCTACCCGGCGCTGGAAAAGCTCCGCTCGGAGGGTGTGGTCGGGGCGATCGGCGCCGGGATGAACCAGGCGGAGATGCTCACCCGCTTCGTCCGAGACACCGACGTCGACGTGGTGCTGTGCGCCGGCCGCTACACCCTGCTCGACCAGAGCGCCCTCACCGGCCTGCTGCCCGCCGCCCACGAACGCGGCACGTCCGTCGTCATCGGCGGCGCCTTCAACTCCGGCCTGCTGGCCAACCCGCAGCCCGGCGCGAAGTACAACTACACCGTCGCACCCTCCGACCTGGTCCAGCGGGCGCTGCGTCTGAAGTCCGTCGCCCACCGCCACGGCACCACGCTGCGGGCCGCCGCCCTGGCCTTCTGCGCCGCCCACCCGGCCGTCGCGAGCGTCCTCGTCGGAGCCCGCTCGGCACACGAAGTCCGCGACTGCGCCCACCAGTTCGCAGCCCGCGTGCCCGCCGCGTTCTGGCAGGAGCTGCGCGCCAAGAACCTGCTGCCCGCCGACGCCCCCGTCCCCGCCGAGGAGCCGTCCGAGGCGGCGGCCAAGGAGCCGTCATGAGAGTCGCCCTGCACACCAAGGTCCGCGCCGACCGCATCGCCGACTACGAGGCCGCCCACCGCGAGGTGCCCGGGGAACTCACCGACGCCATCCGCGCCGCCGGCGCCACCTCCTGGACGATCTGGCGCAGCGGCACCGACCTGTTCCACGTCCTGGAGTGCGAGGACTACGCCCGTCTCCTCGCCGAACTGGAGAAACTGCCGGTCAACGTCGCCTGGCAGGCCCGCATGGCCGAACTGCTGGACGTGGTGCACGACTACTCCGGCGAGGGCGCGGCCGCCGGCCTGCCCGTCGTCTGGGAGCTGCCGTCATGACCGTGGTCGACGCGCACCACCACGTCTGGGACCTGGCCGTCCGGGACCAGGACTGGATCGCGGAAGGCAGCCCGATCCGACGCGATTTCACGGTGGAGGATCTCGCATCGGAGGCCCGCGCGGCGGGCGTCGACCGCACCGTCCTCGTCCAGACCGTCACCGTGGCCAAGGAGACCCCGGAGTTCCTGGCCCTGGCCGCCGGGCACGAGCTGATCGCCGGGGTCGTCGGCTGGACCGACCTCACCCGCCCCGGCGTGGCCGACGAGCTGGCCCGGCTGCGTGAACTGCCCGGCGGACGGTACCTCAAGGGCATCCGGCACCAGGTTCAGGGCGAGCCGGACCCCGAGTGGCTGCTGCGTCCGGACGTACGCCGAGGCCTGACCGCCGTGGCCGACGCGGGGCTGGTGTACGACCTGGTCGTGCTGCCCCACCAGCTCCCGGCCTGCACCAATACGGCCGCAGATCTGCCGCAACTCACCTTCGTCCTGGACCACTTGGGCAAGCCGCCCATCGCCTCCGGCGCCCTCGAACCCTGGGTGTCCGACCTGCGCGCCCTCGCCGCCCTGCCCAACACCGTCTGCAAGCTCTCCGGCATGGTCACCGAGGCCGACCTCGCGTCCTGGACGATCGACGACCTGCGCCCGTACGCCGACACGGTGCTGGACGCGTTCGGCCCGGACCGCCTGATGTTCGGCTCGGACTGGCCGGTGTGCACCCTCGCGGCGACCTACGGCGACGTGCTCGACACCGCACGCCGGCTGACCGGCCCATCCGGCCACGCCCGGATCTTCGGGGCCACCGCCACCCGCGTCTACGACCTCTGAACGGTCTCCGCCAGCCGCGTCGGCGGCAGGTACTCCCGTACGTACGTCCGCTCCCAGCACGCGCCCGTCTCCCGCAGCTCCCGCCACGTCGTGTAGCGGTAGCGGAACAGGCGGGCGCGCACGTACCGCGGAGGCTCCTCCGGCGGGAACGGTGAGCGGCGCAGCAGCTTCAGCGTCTCGCGGTCGTTCTCCAGCAGCCGCTCCACCAGCGCGCCGAACCACGACCCGGCGTACGCGGGGGAGAGGGCCGCGAACCACATCAGCCAGTCGAGCCGCAGATGGTACGGCGCGAACTGGCGCGGCCAGTGCCGGGGATCACCGGGCTTGCCCTTGAACTCGTACTCCCGCCAGTGCGAGTCCTCACGCGGTACGTCGTCGGACGTGCCCTCGACGACCACCTCGTAGCGGACCCGGCTGACGCTGCCGAACGCGCCGTAGGTGTTGACCAGATGGAGCGGGTCGAAGGAGCGGTTCATGATCTGCCGGCGGGAGATCATGTTGCGGACCGGGTGGTAGCTGAGCCCCACCAGCAGCGCGGCGACCGCGAGGACCACGACCTCGTACCAGAGCGGTGCGCCCGGCACCGACGGCGGATCGGTCGGGAACTCCACCGCCGACAGGGCGAGCACGATCGCGATCCAGTTCAGCCAGGCGAAGTTGCCCGACAGCACCAGCCACAGCTGGGTGACGATCATCAGGGCGGCGGCGGCCGTCGCGACCGGCTGCGGGGTGAACAGCAGGAACGGCACCACGAGTTGCGTGAAGTGGTTCGCGGCCACCTCGACCCGGTGCAGGGGGCGGGGCAGATGGTGGAAGAACCAGCTCAGCGGGCCCGGCATCGGCTGCGTCTCGTGATGGTGGTCCAGGCACGTCAGCTTCCTCCAGCACTCGTCGCCGCGCATCTTGATCAGCCCCGCGCCGAACTCCACGCGGAACAGGATCCAGCGCAGCAGGAACAGCACGACGACGGGCGGTGCCACCTCGTCGTTGCCGAGGAACACGGCGAGGAAGCCCACCTCCAGCAGCAGCGACTCCCAGCCGAACGAGTACCAGGTCTGCCCGACGTTGACGATCGACAGGTACAGCACCCACGGCACCAGCCACAGCAGCATGCCGCCCCACAGGGGCAGAGCCGAGTCGAGCCCGGCCAGCAGCGCCGCCGACACAGCGCAGCCCGCCCACGCGCAGAGGGCGAAGAAGCGGTCCGAGTAGTGCAGCTGGAACAGGCTCGGCGCCCGCTTGAAAGGCACCTGCTCGACGAACTTCGGCACCGGCAGCATGCCGCGCTGCCCGATCAGCGCGCGGAACTGCAACGCCGCCGTCAGGAACGCGACGAGGTACAGGGCAGCCAGCGCCCGCTGGAAGACCAGCCGGCTCAGCCAGTAGTCGGATGCGGTGAACCAGTCCACGGCCGTGCGCTCCTCCCAGTGCGTCGCCGGACCCCGGAGTCACGCTCCGTGTGCCACCGCTCCGGTTGCGTGACCCGAGTGAGTGAAGCAAACAATAGTGATCAATTACCTCGTGTGTGACGAAATGGGCTGGAGGGCGAGGTGCGAAGACCGACCGGGACCTTCGTCACGGCCTGCGCGCTCTTCGCGGCGCTCCTCCTCTGCGGCTGCGGCTGCGGCGCGAACAGCGGCGGCGACGGCGACGCCGCGGGCGCCGGCGGGGCACTCTTCCTCCAATCGGCCGCGGCCCAGGGGCCGCACCCCTTCACGGCCTCCACGGCCACCACGACGGCTACCCCGTCCCCCCTCCCCCGAACGCCGGAGACGGCCGGCCCGGGCGATGCCGTCCGGGTCTCCGCCTCTCCCAGCGGCCTGCGCTCGCTCTCCGGCGGAACACCCGGCCTGTACGGCGGCATCGAGCGGACCGGCAGCTGCGACGTCGCCCGGCAGATCGGCCACCTGACCCGCGATCGGGCCAGGACGCGGGCCTTCGCCCAGGTTGCGGGCGTCTCCCCGGCGTCCGTCCCGGACCACCTGCGCGGACTGACCCCGGTCGTGCTGCGCGCCGACACCCGCGTCACCAACCACGGCTTCCGGTCCGGCCGGGCCGCCGGCCGCCAGGCCGTCCTCCAGGCGGGCACCGCCGTCCTGGTCGACGACCGGGGCATGCCGCGCGTCCGGTGCGCCTGCGGCAACCCGCTCCGCCCGCCCGTGGCGATGCGCGGCACGCCCCACGCCAAGGGCAACCCTTGGCCCGGCTACCGGCCCGGCCGGGTCGTCGTCGTGACCCCGGCCCCGCGGGCGATCACCGACTTCACGATCGTCGACGTCACCACCCGCACCTGGATCGAACGGCGCGCCGGTCACGACGTACGCCGCGACCGGGCCCTGCCGCCACCGGTCTGGGTGACGACGCCCCCGGCCTCGGCGCCGGAGCCGTCGGAGCCACCGCCCCCAGGCCCGCGCGAGCCCGACGTCTCCCCGAACCTGGACTTGGACAGCACGTCCCCGTGGGACCTGAGCCCCCCGAGTGACCCGAGCCCCCCGGCCACCGTCACGGACCCGCCGCCGGCCGACGACACCGGCCCGCTGCCAGGCGAGCCGTCCCCCGAAGACCCCGGCGGCCTCGACGAGGTCGGCCCCGACACCGTGCCGGACAGTCCCGATCCGCCCGACGGAGCCGGGCTGATTCCCGACGATCCGGCCGAAGACCGCATCCTCGGCAGCCCCACGGACGTCTTCGGTAACTGAGGGCCGGTACGGCGGAGCGGCCCGTAAACTCAGCACATCCGGTCGAAGAATCGGACGAATCCTGGCAAGGTGGGCCCATGGCTGATCGGGGAGCGAGCGCCCTGTCACTCCCGGACGACTGGCCCGCCCATCCGGACGCGATCCTCGCGCTCAACCGGATGGGCACCTTCGACTGGGATCTGGACACCGGCCTCATGCAGATGGACGCCCAGGCCCACGAGGTCTTCGACGTGCGCCCCGACGAGTACGACGACCACCCCGAGACCCTCTCCCAGCGCGTCCCGCCCGGCGAGGCCCGGCGCCTGGACACCGCGGTCACCCAGGCCCTCAAGGACGGCAGCGAGAACTACGGCTCCTACTTCCGCATCCGCCGCCGCGACGGTTCCCTGCGCTGGACCCACACCCAGGGCTACATCCGGCGCGACGACACCGGACGGCCCCGCCGCATCATCGGCATCGTCCGGGACGCCACCCAGGAACTCGCCGAGAGCGAGGCCCGCAGCGACCAGGCCGCCCAGGACGAGGCCCGCCGGCAGCAGACCAGCGTCGTCGAACTCACCACGGCCGCCCTCGCCCACGCCCGCACCGTCCAGGACGTCATCGACGTCCTCAAGGACACCCACGGCCTCACCCACCTGGGCGCCACCAGCCTCGTCATGGGCCTGGTCGAGGCCGGCCGCATCCGCCTGGTCGCCGAAGGACCCTCGGACAGCTTCGTGCCCGGCACCCGCATCACCCGGATCGACGAGCCCTACCCCATGAGCGAGGCCGTACGGACCCTCGCCCCCTGCTTCATCGAGTCGCCGGAAGATTTCGCCGAGCGCTACCCGATCCTCTGGCCGCACATCACCGACCTGAACATCACCTCCGCCGCCTATCTGCCGCTCATCGTCCAGGCACGGCCGATCGGCGCGATGGGCCTGCTCTACAGCGACCGGCGCGGCTTCACGCCCGAGGAGCGCAACATCCTCGTCGCCCTCGGCAGCAGCATCGCGCAGAGCCTCCAGCGGGCCATGTTCTACGAGCAGGAGATGGACCTCGCGCAGGGCCTCCAGCAGGCCATGCTGCCCCGGACCATCCCGAGCGTGCCCGGGGCCGACATCGCCGTCCGCTACCGCGCCGCCACCGTCGGCGGCTCCTTCGGCCGTGACATCGGCGGGGACTGGTACGACCTGATCCCGCTGCCCGGCGGCCGGGTCGGCGCCGTCATCGGCGACGTCCAGGGCCACGACACGCACGCGGCCGCCGTCATGGGCCAGTTGCGCATCGTGCTGCGCGCCTACGCCGCCGAGGGGCACACCCCGGCCACCGTGATGGCCCGGGCCTCCGTCTTCCTGCACGAACTCGACACCGACCGCTCCGCGACCTGCCTCTACGCGGAGGCCGACCTGTCCACCGGCGTGCTCCAGATGGTCCGGGCCGGCCACATCGATCCGCTCGTGCGGCAGACCGACGGCTCCTGCCGCCGCGTCACCGTCCCGGGCGGCCTGCCGCTCGGCCTGTCCGCCGAGTTCGGCCGCCTCGACTACCCCGTGGGCACCGTGGAGCTGGACCCGGGCGAGACCCTGCTGCTGTGCACCGACGGCCTGGTGGAGCAGCCCGGCGCCGACCTCGACGACGGTATGCGCACCCTCACCGCGCTCGTCGACACCGGCCCCGACGACGTACGCGACCTCGCCGACCGGCTCATCGACGTGGCCGCCGAACGCGGCGGCGACGACGACGTGGCGCTGCTCCTGCTGCGCCGGCGCGGCCCGGACGGCCCGCGGTCCGGCCGCCGGCTCCAGTGGCTTGTCGCCCCCGGCGATCCGGCGGCCCTGGCCGAGGCCCGGCACATGATCCGTACAGCGGTCGGCGCCTGGGGAGCCCGGGACCGCGCCGACGAGATCGAACTGGTCGCCGACGAGCTGATCACCAACGCCCTGATACACACAGAGGGCTCCGCGATCGTCACCCTGCGGGCCCTCACCGGCTCCGAGCGCCGGCTGCGCGTCGAGGTCGAGGACTCCTCCAGCGCCCTGCCGCGCCGCCGCGAGGCGGGCGAGTCGGGCGTCTCCGGGCGGGGCCTGCTGCTGGTCGAGCTGCTCACCGACGTGTGGGGCGTGGAGGCACGCGGCGGCGGCAAGGCCGTGTGGTGCGAGTTCGTGGTGCCCGACCCGGAGTGACCCCACGTGGCACTCTGGACCTATGCCGGAACTCCCCGAGGTCGAGGCGCTCAAGGACTTCCTCACCGAGCACCTCGTCGGCCACGAGATCGTACGGGTGCTGCCCGTCGCGATCAGCGTCCTGAAGACGTACCACCCGCCCCTGTCCGCGCTGGAGGGCCACGAGGTCGCCGGCGTGCGCCGGTACGGCAAGTTCCTCGACATCGGGACCGAGGGCGGCCCGCACTTCGTGACGCACCTGGCCCGCGCCGGCTGGCTGCACTGGAAGGACCGCCTGCCCGACGGCCCGCCCCGCCCCGGCAAGGGCCCCCTCGCGCTGCGCGTGGCCCTCGAGACCGGCGCCGGCTTCGACCTGACCGAGGCCGGCACCCAGAAGCGGCTCGCGGTGTACGTCGTGGCCGACCCGCAGGAGGTCCCGGGCGTCGCCCGGCTGGGCCCGGACCCCCTGGCCGACGACTTCGACGAGCGGCGCTTCACGGAACTGCTGGCCGGTGAACGGCGGCAGCTCAAGGGCGCGTTGCGCGACCAGGGCCTGATCGCGGGCGTCGGCAACGCCTACAGCGACGAGATCCTGCACGCGGCGAGGATGTCGCCCTTCAAACTGGCCGCGTCCCTGAGCGAGGAGGAGACCGGGCGGCTGTACGCGGCCCTGCGCGACACGCTCACCGAGGCGGTCGAGCGCTCCCGGGGCGTGGCGGCGGGCCGGCTGAAGGCCGAGAAGAAGAGCGGCCTGCGCGTGCACGGCCGCACCGGCGAGCCCTGCCCGGTGTGCGGCGACACCGTCCGCGAGGTGTCCTTCAGCGACTCCTCTCTGCAGTACTGCCCGACCTGCCAGACGGGCGGCAAACCGCTGGCGGACCGCAGGATGTCCCGGCTGCTGAAGTGAGCTGCCGCGGAAGACGGCGTTCTGGATCCATCGCGCCGGCCGGCGCCGTCGGACCCGGCTACAGAAGCGCCGGCGCGTGGAATTCGCCGCGACCGGAGGTCCCGTCCCGGTCCAGCCAGTAGCGGCGCGGTTCGGCCGGCATGACGTCGACGCCGACGGCGAGGATGCCGGGGATCCCGGACAGTTCGTCGTCGACGAAGAGCGCCGAGGCGGAGCGGTCGGTGACCAGGCCGGTGGCGAGGACGGACATGTCGCTGGCCACGTGGACGGCGAGCCGGGTCTGGGGGAGCTGGTCGATACGGTGCATGACGTCGGGGGTTTCGCCGGGGGCAACGCGCAGACGGAGCATGAAGGGGGTCTGGAAGCCGAGCCATTCCGACACGATCTCCAGGCGCGGTTTGACCCACCCCTCGTCGAGGACGCGGCGGACGACGCGGTGTGCGGTGGAGGTGGCCAGACCGGCGGCTCGGGCGATGCTCGCGGCGGATGCGCGGCCGTCCTGGATCAGCCGGGCGACGACCGTGCGTTCGGCCTCGGTGAGGAACCGGGGGTCCCAGGTGATGCCACGGCGCAGGGTGCTGAGGGCCGGCAGGGCGTTGACGCGGCGGACGCCGGGGATGGAGAACATCCGGTCGATCGCCTCACTCGTCGCGGCCTCGGAGGGGCGTGGACCACGACGTAGAGGGGGTAGCCGCCGGAGATCTGTGCCAGGAGCTGGAGGTGGGGCGGGTCACGGAGCCGGTGGAGGACGGCCAGCGGGGTTTCGCCGGTAATGTCCGGGAAAACGTGGACCGGCATCGTCGTGGAGTGCATGCCCCGGTCGGCCTGCCCGATCACGAGGAGCCCCAGGGCCCTTGTGCAGCGGGCCGCCGCGGTGGTCGGGTCCAGCGCCGCGGTCTGCGGAATCGGCGAGGAACTCCTCCAGGCGACCGTCGCCGGTCTCTGCCGTCGCCACCTCGTCTCTCCTCGCCGGGACCGCGGGCACCCGGGACCTCCCGGGTGCGTTCGTCCAGCAGTCTCACACCGGGGCGCGGGGAGTGCCCGGCGGCAGGGGCGCACGGATGGTCAGCGCGGCTGGAGTCTGACCAGGACCTCACCGGCCGCCGAGCGGATCTCGTAGCGGGCGATCTCCGCCGGATGCATGGACGAGCTGGCCATCATCGTGTTGGGCTGGGCGTCGTGGCCGGGCCCGTGCCAGCTGGTCGCGGTCTCCTCCGTGCCGTCGTGGCCGATGATCACCAGGTGGCAGGCGCGGGGGCCCGCAGCGTCCTTCACCTTCAGCTCGACCTGGCTGCCCGAGGCCTCGTCCTCCGTCGTGACCTGCGCCCACACCCCCGTCCGCGCATCGGTCGCCGCAACCGTCAGGGGCCCCTCGTCGCTGCCCTGCGCCATCATCGCGACCCCGGGCACCGACACGGCGAACACCACCGACGCCGCCAGGGCGAACAGCATGCGTCTGCGTCCGGCCCGGCGCCGCGTCGCCACCTCGGCCAGCAGCCGGTCCAGCATGCGCGGCCCGGGCTGCGCCATCGGGTGCACGACCCGTGGCGTCGCCCGCCGGTACAGCATCAACTGCCGTGTCGTCGGGCCAAATTCCGTCACCTCTGCGGCGCACCGAGGGCACTCCATGAGGTGGTCCTCGAAGCGGAAGGCTTCCGCCTCGTCCAGCACGCCGAGCGCGTAGGCGCCGACGTCGCGATGCCTTTCCAGGGACCTCATGCCGAATCCTCGTGCCGTTGGGTGTGGGTGGGGTTACTCCTTGCTCCCACCGGTACGGACCAGGCAGCGGAATCACTCAAGCCGGTGACACAATCGCAACCAAAGGATTCGGAGCGCTCCGGCCCGCGGATTGGTCCGGGGCCGCAGAAATCTAAAAAAGATGAATGGCGAGGTGTCCCAGCGGCAGTCCGAGCTGCCAGGCGGGCGTCCAGACCTTCGGCCCCTCGTCCTCCCCGACCACCGGAGCGCCGCCCGGCACCGCGTTCAGGTCGGGCGCGAGCAGCTCCGTCTCCTGGAGCCAGCGCCAGGCCTCCGCCGCCAGGTCCAGGTCCGGCGCGGGCCGGCCCGACCCGGCGGCCCCGGCGGCGAGCTCCGCCAGCCGCTCGCGCACCCACTCCTGCCACGGCTGGTCGTACGCCGTCAGTGACAGCCACGTCTCCAGCTGCGTGACGACCCGGATGCCGGACAGCTCCCCCTCGGTGTCGGAGAGGAAGATGGTCAGCGCCAGGGCGTCCCGCCCCGCGCGGAACTCGAAGGACGTCGGCGGCATCAGATCGCCGGTCCGCAGCAGTTCGTCGGCGATGTACTCGGCGTACAACCATGCCATGGGGACGGTCAGTTCGCCGCCGCCGTCCGTGCTCTCGTGACCTCTGTGCAGCATCCCTTCCTGCCTTCCTCCGGTACGTGCGCGTCGCCCGACACCGGGCCCCGGGGCGTTGACGGCCCCATCCGGAACACGGATGGGAACAGCCGATTACTCAACCGGGGTCCTCAGCAAGGCGCTTTACGGAGGTTTGACTCAGCCATGGGTTTCAGCGCAGGTCGGTGGCGTATCCCGGAAGCACCCGGCGCAGGGCGCGCAGCGCGTAGTACGCGCGGGATTTCACGGTACCGGGCGGGATGCCGAGGGTCTCCGCGGCTTCCGCCACACTCGCCCCCTGGAAGTACACGAGCACCAGGACTTCACGGTGTTCCGGAGTGAGTGTCTTCACAGCCTGGCGGACGTCGAGCATCGCCGCGGCCCGCTCGGCGTGGTCGGAGATGACCCGCGCGTTCTCCAGCACCGCGTCGCCGACCTCGGCCGGCCGGGCCTGCCGGGCTCGCCGGGCGTCGATCGCGAGCCGTCGCCCGACGGTCATCAGCCAGGGCCGTACGGACTCGAAGTCGTCGGCGCGCAGCGCCTCGGGGTGTTGCCAGGCACGCACCAGCGTCTCCTGGACCAGGTCCTCCGCGCGCTGCCGGTCACCGTCGCAGAGCCGGAGCAGGAGCGCGAAAAGGGGCCGGCCGTGCTCCCGCTGCAGTGCGGCGAGCTCGTGCTCGGCGGTCGTTCCGTTGGTGAGAGTGGATCCGGCCGTCATGGCCGTATGCCACCGCAGGGCCAAGCCAGGGGACAGGGCACGTATCCGCCTGTGCGACGGACGGTCGATCGCGTCGACGAACGGTTCGACGAACGGTCACGGCCGCCCGCCGGACGGGCTAATGAGCGTGTCGGAGCCGCGTTGGGCGCTGTGAGCCTTCTTTCCTGTTTGTGCGTAAATACGACCACAACGCCCACAGTGGGGTGAATGCATGATCGCGCGCAGTCGACAGGTGGCCCTGGCCCTGACCGTCGCCCTCGCCGCGGGTGCCGCCTGCCAGGCCCGCAGCCACGAACCGGCCGGCCCCGGACGCCCGGCACCGTCCGTGGCCGGAACCCGCGGCTTCACACTGGTCGCCTCGGGCGACGTCCTCCCGCACAGCTCGATCAACGACCGGGCCCGCTTCGACGCCGGCGGCACCGGCTATGACTTCCGGCCGATGCTCGCGGGGATCCGCTCCGTCGTCTCCCGCGCCGACGTGGCCCTGTGCCACATGGAGACCGTCTACGGCGCGGACGGCGACTACACCGGCTACCCCACCTTCAAGTCCCCGCCCGAGGTGGCCCGGGCCCTCGCCGCCACCGGCTACGACGGCTGCTCCACCGCCTCCAACCACACCCTGGACGACGGCGCCGCCGGCATCCGCCGCACCCTCGACGCCCTCGACCGCGCGGGCGTACGGCACGCCGGCTCGGCACGCGCCGAGGAGGAGGCCCGCACGGTGACGGTCCTCCAGGCGGGCCCGGCGAAGATCGCCCACCTCGCCTACACCTACGGCACCAACGGCATCCCTCTCCCGGACGGACAGCCCTGGGCCGTGAACCTCATCGACGAGGCCAGGATCCTCGCGGACGCCCGGGCCGCGCGCCGGGCCGGCGCCGACGTGGTCGTGGTCTCCACGCACTGGGGCACCGAGTGGCAGGACGCCCCCGACGAGCAGCAGCTGACCCTGGCCCGGAGCCTCACCGCCGCCCGCAGTCAGGGGCGCCCCGACATCGACCTCATCCTCGGCACCCACGCGCACGTCCCGCAGGCCTACGAGAAGGTCAACGGCACCTGGGTGATCTACGGCATGGGCGACCAGATCTCCGGCGAGATGACCAACCACCAGGGCGCCCGGGACCCGCGCGGCAACCAGTCCACCCTCGGCCGCTTCACCTTCGCCCCGCCCGCACGGCCGGGCGGCCGCTGGGAGGTGACGAAGGCCGAATTCGTCCCGCAGTTGTTCGACGTCGACGCCGGCCGGGCCGTCAACCTCAACCGGGCGATCGCCCAGGGCGCCGGCGTCCAGGCCGTCCGCGACCGCATCCGCGACGTCGTGCTCAGCCGGGGCGCGGCCGAGGACGGCCTGGTGATGGAGGAGTAGGCCTTTACGACGGAGCCGGCCTTCGGGATGAGCCCGGCGAACTCGGCGTAGGACAGGGCCGCCGCGGCACTCGCGACGCCCGCGACGAGGAGACGAGCACGGCCGGACCCGCCGTACCGTTGGCCACGGTTCCCGCGAGCGTGAAGATGCCCGCGTGCCCTTGCCGACTTCCGTCTCCTCGTTCTGCTAAAGGCCTACGGCACCACCGTCACCGGCCACCGCCCCGCCTTCACCAGCCGTACCGCCACCGATCCGACGATCCGGTGGCCCGCCTGTTCGGACGCGCCCACGACCACCGCGTCCGCCCTGAGTTCGTCCGCCGCCTTCACCAGGCCGTTGTACGGGTCGCCGCGGAACGTGTGGAACTCCCAGCGGACCTCGAATATCCCCTTGAGCCGCTCGGCCGCGTCCCGGATCTGCGCCACCAGGTCCTCGGCGATCTCGTCGGTCGTCTCGGCCACCGGCGCCCCGAGCGCCGCGCCCGCCGCCGGCATCGGCTGCACGTACACCACGGCGAGCAGTGCGTGCTGGCGCCGGGCCAGGCCGACGGCGTAGGCCGCGGCGCGCAGGGACGAGAACTGATGGGAGTGCTGTTCCTTCACGCTGCGAGGCCATCTTCCTGTTCGGCCCGTTCGGCGCGCTCGCCCCTGATGAACGCCGCCGGCACCCTGTTCCGCTCGCGGCGCTTGGAAGCCGCCCCGCACGACGATGAGGAGGCCCGCATCGAGGGCTTGGTCTCAACCGTCGATGCGCAAATCCTGGGGAAGCGGGCACTCGAAGGGCGGACAGCGGCCCGCCGCCACGGAAGGGCCGCCGTCACTGGCGGCGCTCGGCCTCGCCGGAGGGGACGGGACCGAGCCCGCCGACCCCCTCGCCGGCCTGTCATCGAGGTCAGGCAGGGCCAACAGGGGTGCCCGGACCTCCAGGTAGCGTGCCCTGCCGTTGCCTGTGATGCGCCGCCACCGACCCTTCTGCTTGGGCCGTTCGGGTGTAAACGTGCCGCCGCACCGGTGTTGCTCAGGTGCGTCGGCCTTCCGCCGGGCGACTGATGAGTCATGAAGAAGGATCAGTTGCTCACCAGGCGCCGGCTGTTGATCGCGGGCACCGGCGCCGTGGGAGCGGCCGCCACGGCCGGTGTGCTAACGGCGGTCACCGGAGACGGCCCCGCCGGGACCGTCCCGGTCGCGGGGCCCCAGGCCCGCCGCCCGCCCGGCTCCTCCGCGTACCGCCTCCAGCCCCTGACCGGATACGGCCCGCCGCAGGCCGCGCCCCGCCGGACCCTGGTACGCCGTGAACCGCTGCTGCGCGTCTCCGGCCGCGGCCGCACCATGGTGCTGACCTTCGACGACGGCCCCGACCCCCGCTACACCCCGGACATCCTCGACATCCTGGCCGAGTACGACGTGCGCGCCATGTTCTTCGTGTGCGGGGAGAAGGCCGTCGACAACAAGGAGTTGCTGGCCCGGATGGCCGACGAGGGCCATGTCGTCGGGAACCACACCTGGTCCCACCCGCTGCTCACTCGCCTCACCCGCCGGCAGATCCGCTCCCAGATGGAACGCACCAGCGACGTCATCGAGGAGGCCTGCGGCGAGCGCCCCGAGTGGTTCCGCGCCCCCTACGGCGCCTGGAACCGCGCCGCCTTCCAACTGGGCGCCGAACTCGGCATGGAACCCCTCGCCTGGACGCTCGACACCCTCGACTGGGCGACTCCCGGCACCCGGACCATCGTCAACCGGGTCGAGAACGGCGCCGCCCCCGGTGTCGTGGTGCTCGCACACGACGCCGGGGGCGACCGCTCGCAGAGCGTGCGGGCCCTGCGGCGCTATCTGCCCGAACTGCTGGACTCCGGCTACTACGTCACCGTGCCCCGGCGGCACTACGCGTGAGGCATGCCGTCGGGCCTTCGCCCGCCCGGCCGGGAGCGCTCAGCGCACCTCGACCAGGCGGGCGAAGGCGACGACGTTGCCCTCGTAGCCGTTCTGCTGGGAGAAACCGCCGCCGCAGGTGATGACCCGCAGTTCCGCCGAGCCCTTGGAGGCGTAGACCCGGTCGCCGGGGAAGTTGTCCTTCTCGAACACCTCGACGCCGTAGATCTCGAACACGCCGGTCTTTCCGTCCTGCCGGGCGACCTCGACGCGGTTTCCCTTCTTCAGGGCCCCGAGCCCGTAGAACACGGCGGGTCCCTGCTGGTTGTCGACATGGCCGACGACGACCGCGGTGCCCTTTTCGCCGGGGGTGACGGCACCGGTGAACCAGCCGGCCAGGTTCGGGTCCTCCGGAGGCGGCGCGCCGACCCAGCCGTCCGCGTCCAGGCCCACGGGAATCATCGGCGCGTCGACCTGGATCGCCGGGATCCTCACCCGGTCCGGGAGGGCGTAGGGGAGGGGCTTGACGACCCCGGCGAAGGTGTCGCCGGGCACGTGGCTGTCCGCCGCGGCCGCGGTCGCCGGCTGCGGCGGGCCTTCGTCGAATTCCCCCGAACCATTCCGGATGAGCGCGAGGCCGGTCAGCAGAACCAGCGCTATCACGCCCCACGGGGCGCGCTTCTTGCGTCGCGCCTCCTCTTCCGCCTCGGCCAGCTCGGACGCAGACATGGGCCATCCCCTCTCGAAGCGGCCGTCGCCGTGTCGTTCGCGCATATCAGAACGCTAAGTGCCGCGCGCGAAAGCGGCGACGGGGCAGGAGCGAACGGGTGGACACGGGGCTGTCCGGGGTGGCCAGGGCTGCCAGAGGTGGCCCGGGGGCATGAGGTGCGCCATCCGAGTTGCCGCCGCGAGGAAATTTCTGACCGTTCGTGACCTGCGGCGATATCCGATTGCGCGGTTTTCCCGCGGTGCCTGCTCTCACCAGGACGGACCATTCCCGAAGTGCGGGTCCGGGCTGGGCAACTGACTGTCTTTCTGGGAGGCGCTTTCTCGCCGATCGACCGGGGACGGGTCCCGGGGCGTCTTCCGCGGAGGTTCACATGCGTAACACTCGTGCCCTGGCGGTCGCCGGCGCCGCGGTCGCCGCCCTCGGTTTCTCCGCCCCCGCGGCCGTCGCGTGGGACACACCCAGCAACATCGTCGCCCTGCCCAGCACGATCGCCCGCGGCGGCCAGCTGACCATCACGGTCGACGGCTGCCCCAAGGGCGGCACGGCGACCTCCAACGCGTTCACGATGCCGGCGAGGCTCTCGCCCGTCTCCAGCCACAAGGAGACGGCGAGGGGCACCGCCACCATCAGGAACAACGCCAGCCCGGGGCCGTACGACATCACGGTCACCTGCGACGGCAAGAGTCTGACCAAGCCCCAGGCCTTCACCGTCATCGGCGGTGTCCGCGGCGGTATCGGCGGCAGCAGCACCATCGGTGCGACCCCGACCGACATGGCCATCGGCGGTGGGCTCGTGGCCGCCGCGGTCGTCGGCGGCGGGGTCTTCTGGATGCGCCGCCGCGCCGAGCGGCGCGTCTGACGCCTCGTTTCCCGCTCCTTCGACGAGCCGCCTCGCACGTGAACGGTCTTCGCCCCGGATCCCTCGACGGATCCGGGGCGAAGACTTCTCGTGCGACGCGCCGGGCCGGTCAGCCGGCGTCCTCGTCGGTGCGGCGGCGTGCGAAGTGGTACGCCGTGCCCAGCGCGCCGGCGATGAGCGCGGCGCCGAGGCCGATCTCCTCGAGGTCGAAACCGGCGAGGGTGCCGCCCTCTCCGGCGTGCACACCCTTCGACGGGTGGCGGTGGTGGTGTGCGGGGTGATGTGCAGGACGGCCGCCCGCGATGGTCAGGCGCGCGGTGCCGCTCGACTCGTCACAGACGAACTCCACGTCGTACACGGCGCCGCGCTTGGCGTCCCAGTCGACCCTGGCCGTCGCCGACGACTTCTCCGGCGGGATGACGACCACGTCGAAGACCGGTGAGAAGACCGCGGCCTCCCCCTTGCACGCTTCGTTGCGCTCCACCCGCAGCGTGACCTGGCCGCCCGCCGCGACGGTGGAGGGCTCGACGCTGAAGCCGAAGTCGGTCCGGATGGCCGCGCCGGCCGGTACACAGGAGGTGAGGGCGCCGGCGCCCAGCAGTACGGCCGAGGCCGAAGCGACGCATATCGCGCGCATGGTGAATCCTCCGGGTCCCCGAGGAGCAGCCGCGGACCTGTTCCGCTCACGTCACAAATGCACCTCGATGCCCGAAACGCTAAGAACGCACGTCCGGCGGCGCGATCGCAGTAGCGCGAATGGGGCACACGTGTGGGCCACCAGAGGGAACCCCGTTGACGCGAACGGGGGACGGCGACGGTGTGTCGCTCGCCCCCCGGCCCGGTTCCGTGGTGCGGGTGCCGTCAGTCCCCAGCACCCGGGAAGAGGTTCAGGAACGGGTCCGCCGACGCGGTCACGCCCCTGCTGTAGGGCGAGTCGAAGTCCCAGATCAGGAACAGCAGGAAGGCGATCAGCGCCGAGAACAGCCCGGCGAGGACCAGTTCACGCGTCGTTCTGCGGATCTGGAGGGCGAAGATCATCCCGATGGTGACGACGGCTCCGGTGATCAGCCCGAACCACACCACGCCCGGCATGGTCTCCCCGGTCGACTCCGCCCGGGCGATCCGGGCCTGGCTGGCCGCGGTCACCTGGTCGATGAGCGGCTGGTAGGCCTGGGCCTCGAAGTCCGTCTTCGGCTGGTAGTCGGTGACGTCCTGGCGGACGCGTGCGAAGAGCTCGCCGCCGCGCTCGGTGACCTGGCCCTTGTCGGCCATGGTGTCCCACTCGGTGGTGACGACGTGGCTCACATACGCATGGATGTCGTCCCGGATGCGGTCGCGTACGTCGTCCGGGTAGACCCGGACCCGCTCCGAGATCTCGTGCAGCGCGGTGGCCTCCGCCTGGACGTGGTCCTGGGCGGCGCTGCGCGCCTCCCACACACCGGCGATCGCCAGACCCAGGACGATCGCGTACACCACGCCGATCCACATCGTCATGTACTCGATGACGTCCGGTGTCTCGCTGGGGTCCTCGTCGTCGGACGCCGTGCGGTGGCGTACGAGGGTGATGACGACCACCACGGCACAGGCGGCCAGCATCGCGAGGATGAGAACAAGCCATTCCGGCAAGAGATGCCTCCAGAGCTTCAGGGATTCCAGAGCTTCAGGGATCAGCGCGCGCGCAGCGCGGCGACGGCGACCACCGCGGGCACCGTGACGAGCAGGACGAAGGTGAGCGGCGACATGGCGTTGCTCGCCGGTCGTGGCCGCGGCGCGGCGCGGTAGCGCGGGTAGCGCACGGGAGTCGCGGACGGACGCGGGGTGGGCTTCGCCGACGGCTTCGGTGCCGGGGCTGGGGGCGGGGGAGGCACGGGCCTGGGGGCCGGCCGGGGCGGCGCTGCCGGACGGGGCGCGGGCGGCGGCGGTGGAGGTGGCGGCTCCGGTCTGGCCGTGGGGGTCGGTTTCGGGGGCGGGGGTGAGGGCGAGGGCGGCGGTGGTGTCGGGTCCGGCGTCGGAGTCGGAGTCGGCGTCGGAGTCGGCGTCGGCGTCGGAGTCGGCGTCGGCGGCGGGGGCGTCGGGGTCGGTGTGGGCGTGGGGGTCGGTGTGGGTGTCGGGCACGGCGGCTTGGTCGTCCAGGTCCTGCTTCCGGCGAACGCCACCGCCTCCGTGCCGTCCGGCCCCGTCGAGGCGTACGCACAGGAGTCGGCCACCGCCACTCCGGCCGGAGCGCCGACGAGCGCCCACGTCAGCGTCGCCACCGCCAAGGCCCTTGCGGCGAGGGCGGATTGAGTCGATACGGGTCCATGCACGACGGAGATCATGAACCTTGTCCCGCCGGGATGTGCCGGAGCGCAAGGGGATTGCCCCGAAAGAGGGATAATGGGGTGCCGCCGGTTTGCTGGACGGTCGCCCACAGACTTTCGACGCGTACCCGTGTGCGGTGACGAGGGCTGCCCGTCACAGGTTCCGGAAAGAAATTTGGCCGGTGGTTGAACACCATCACGCCTCCCATGCGTACTCATGGCCGTGCGGCGGCGCAGCAGGGCGCTGCAACACCCTTGCGATTATGGGGAGTTGACGATGAAGACCTCCTGGCGGAGCGCCTCACTCGTGGCGAGCGCCGCGGCGGTCCTGGCGCTGACGACGGCGTGCGGTCAGGACAGCCCACCGGCGGCCAGCCAGAACGTGGGTGCCACGGCGGCGCCCGGGGACTACGGAAGCATCGGCTCGGGCGCCGGGAACGGAGTGGCCGGCAACGCGAGCGGCCAGCCGGCCGCGCCGAGCCCTTCCAGCCCGTCCAACCCCGCGGGCAAGTTGTCCGTCGCCACCGCCGAAGAGGTCGGCAAGGTGGTGACCGACAGTCTGGGACTCACCCTGTACCGGTTCGATCAGGACACCGACCAGCCGCCCAAGTCGAACTGCGACGGCGACTGCGCCAAGACCTGGCCGCCGGTGCCCGCGGACGACGCCGAGGCCGGCGAGGGCATCGACAAGTCGCTGCTCGGCTCGGTCACCCGGGCCGACGGCACCGAGCAGCTGACCGTCGCCGGCTGGCCGGCCTACCGCTACGCCAAGGACGTCAACGCCGGTGACGTCAAGGGCCAGGGCGTGGGCGGCAAGTGGTACGCGCTGGCCCCCGACGGCAAGAAGGCCCAGGGCGGCGGGGCCGGCGGCGAGGGCACCGAGGCGCTGCCCGGGCTGTCCACCCGCAACGACCCCAAGCTGGGCGAGATCGTCATCGACAAGAACGGCATGACGGTCTACCGGTTCATGAAGGACTCGCAGTGGCCGATGAAGACCGCGTGCACGGGGGACTGCCTGGAGAAGTGGCCGGTCGTCGCACCGGTCGACGAGAAGGACACCAAGGGGATCGACCTTCAGGGGTCCACGCCCAACCGGGGCTACGTCGTCTTCGACCGCCCTGACGGCATCAAGCAGCAGACCATCGACTGCATCCCGATCTACACCTTCGCGGGCGACAAGAAGGCCGGAGACACCAACGGCCAGGGCGTCGGCGGCACCTGGTACGCCATCCGCCCCGACGGAAAGCCGGTCGGCGCCTCGGAGAAGTAGAGAAACCTCCCCAGGGTTGATCATCTCGTCGACCCGACGGAGCCTACCCGGTCCGCCCCTTTCGTGACTCACGGAGGGGCGGACCGTTTTGGCGTGCTCGGACACTGTTCGTCATGTGTTCGAATGGCATGCGCGCGGGTATCAATTCGGCACGTGCCGCAGGCAGTGACCGGGAACGGATGGTCAATTTCCGTTTCGGGTCGCCCCATTGGCGGGCGATCAGTAGCCTCTGCTCGAACACCGGATCGCCTACGCCTTGGAGAGATAGATGGAGCGTCCCGCCTGGGCCCCACGGAGCATCGACATCTCGGTGCCCAGCGTCTCCCGGATGTACGACTACTACCTGGGCGGATCGCACAACTTCGAGGTCGACCGGGAAGCGGCCCGCAGGGCTATGGAGTTCATGCCGGGACTCCCCAAGATCATGCAGGCGAACCGGGCGTTCATGCGCCGCGCCGTGCGCTATGCCGCCGACCAGGGCATCAGCCAGTTCCTGGACATCGGCTCCGGCATACCCACCTTCGGCAACGTGCACGAGGTGGCCCAGGCCGCCCGCCCCGGCGCGCGCGTGGTCTACGTCGACCACGACCCGGTGGCCGTGGCGCACAGCCAGGTGGTTCTCGAGGGCAACGACGACGCGGACATCGTGGCCGCGGACCTCCGCAAGCCCCGGGAGATCCTGCGCAGCCCCGAGGTGGAGCGGCTGATCGACCTGAATCAGCCAGTGGCGTTGCTCCTCGTTGCCATACTGCACTTCGTGGAGGACGAGGACGACCCGTACGGGGCGGTGGCCGAGCTGGGCGAGGCGCTCGCGCCCGGCAGCCTGCTCGTGCTCACCCATGCCTCGTACGAGGGCATCCCGCTGCCGCCGGAGCGGGCCGGGGGCGCGGTGAACGTGTACCAGGACATCCGCAACCCGCTGATCATGCGCTCGCGCGAGGAGATCGCGCGGTTCTTCAAGGGGTACGACATGGTGGAACCCGGACTGGTGGCGATGCCGCGCTGGCGGCCCGACACCGCACCGGAGGACGAGGATCCGTATGCGTTCTCCGGTTTCGCGGGCGTGGGGCGTACGGCGTGATCGCGCAACCGGACGGGCCGGAGGACAGACTCCGCCGGTTCGCGACGATCTGGAGCCGGGCCGTCTTCCCGGTGACCTCGACGTCGTCGACCCGGCCCGAGTTCGAGGAACAACTGCTGCCGCTGGCCCGGCGGTTGAGCGAGGCACTGCTGGCCCGGGCCTTCGACGCCGACGAGGGCAGGGCGGTGGGCGCCGCCCTCGTGTTCGCGCACTGCACCGACCCGGAGGCGCTCAGCCGCACGCTGGACTGCGTGGACGCCTACCTGGTCCTGTACTGCGGCGGCGACGGGGACCAGGAGGGCCTGCGGGCGCGTTCCGCACGCCTCCAGCACGCGATGGCCGCCGGCTTCGCGCAGGCGCTGCGCGAACGGACCCTGGCCGAACAGGAGGCCATCGCCCAGGCCGCCCTCCAGGCACAGGGCGTGGTGGCACAGGCCCTGCACGCGACCGAGGCCCGCTTCCGCGCCGTCTTCGAGGGCGCGGCCATAGGCATCGGCATGGCCGACCTCGAGGGCAACATCCTCCAGGTCAACGGCGCGCTGCTGCGCATGTTCGGGCTCTCCGAGCAGACGATGCGCAGCCGCAACGTCAGGGAATGGACCCACCCCGACGACGCGCCGCAGACCTGGCGGCTCTACGACGAACTCGTGCGCGGCGAGCGTGAGCACTACCACCTGGAGAAGGCGTTCTACCGCCCTGACGGAACGGTCCTGTGGACCAACCTGACGGTCTCCCTGCTGCGGGACGCCGACGGCAGTCCGCAGTACCAGCTCGCGCTCATGGAGGACACCACCGAGCGGCGGCTGCTCAATCTGAGGCTGCGTTACGAAGCCACGCACGACGCGCTGACCGGACTGCCGAACCGCACCTTCTTCTTCGAGCGCCTGGAGAAGGCACTGGGCGCCGGGGAAGGCCAGCGGTTCGGCCTGTGCTACCTGGACCTGGACGGCTTCAAGACCGTCAACGACAGCCTCGGCCACGCGGCCGGCGACCGGCTGCTGGTGGAGGTCGCCGACCGGCTCCAGTCCTGCGCCACCGCTCCCGGCGAGATGGTCGCCCGCCTCGGCGGCGACGAGTTCGTGGCCCTGACCACGGGCCCCGAGACCCAGCGCGAGGTCGACGAGCTCGCCACGCGCATCATGAACGCCCTGCTCGCGCCGATCAGCGTCGACGGCCGGGAGCTGACCGTGCGCGGCAGCATCGGCATCGTCGAGGGCCCGGCCGGGGAGCGCAGCCCGGCGGAGGTGCTGCGCAGCGCCGACATCACCATGTACCGGGCCAAGTCGGCGGGCGGCAACCGCTTCGAGCTCGCCGACCCGGAGGCCGACGCGCGCGCCATCACCCGGCACGGGCTGACCACTGCGCTGCCGACGGCCCTGGAGCGGGGCGAGTTCTTCATCGAGTACCAGCCGCTGGTCCATCTCGGCGACGGCAGTGTGCGCGGTGCGGAGGCCCTGGTGCGCTGGCTGCACCCGCAGCACGGGGTGCTCGGCCCGGACCGGTTCATCCCGCTCGCCGAGCACACGGGGCTGATCGTGCCGCTGGGCCGGTGGGTCCTGGAGCAGTCGGTACGTCAGGCCCGCGAGTGGCGCGAACTGCACGGTGGCGTGGAGGCCGTGGGCCCGCTGCGGATCAACGTCAACCTCTCGCCCTGCCAGCTGAGCCACCCCGGCCTCGTCCAGGACACCGTCGACATCCTCGAACGCACGGGCATCGAACCGGACGCCCTCTGCCTGGAGGTCACGGAGTCGGCGCTGATCGGCGCGGACGACGACCTGCTGAAGCCGCTGCGCCGCTTGGCGGAGATGGGCGTCGACATCGCCCTCGACGACTTCGGCACGGGCTATTCCAACCTCGCCAACCTGCGCCGCCTGCCGGTCAGCATCCTCAAGCTGGACCGCTCCTTCACCCAGAGCATGCAGCAGTTCCCGGCCGACCCCGTCGACCTCAAGATCGTCGAGGGGATCGTCTCACTCGCCCACAGCCTGGACCTCGCGGTCACCGTGGAGGGGGTCGAGACAGGGGCCCAGGCCGAACAACTCCGACTGCTGGGCTGCGACACCGCCCAGGGCTGGTACTACGCCCGCCCGGGCCCGCCGGAGAGGCTGCACGAACTGGCACTGGCGGACGCGACGGGCTGACGCTCCCGGATGGCCGCTGCGCGGAGCCGGGTCAGGTGCCCAGCCCGCGCAGCAGCAGCGCGAGACCGCCCAGGAACTCCCGGTCCGCACTGACTTTCCGGGCGTGGCGGGCGGTCTCGGTCATATGGGGAAAGGCGTCGGGCGGCAGCTCGGTGATGGCGACCGTGCCCTCGCCGGACAGGGGCCCGAGGTGCTCCAGCTGGATGGCGCCGATGACGTACCCGAGCAGGCCCCGCAGCGCGATCACCCGCCGGTCGCCGTCGAATCCCGCCTCCGTGAGCACGCCGAGCACGGATTCCGACCAGCGCAGCCCGGCAAGTGACCGGTGCCGGTGGGCGACGGTCAGGGGCACGATCTCCGGATGGGCGGCGACGGCGTCGCGCAGCCGCCGCGCCAGCACCTCGATGCGGTCGTGCCAGGGTGCCTCGGGGCCGGGCGGCACGGTGTCCACGGTGCCGAGCACGAGGTCGACGACGAGCCTTTCCAATTCCTCCCGGTCGTCCACGTACCGGTAGAGCGCCATCGTGCTCATACCGAGTTCCTTCGCGACCGAGCGCATGGACAGCCCGGCGAGCCCGTCGCGGTCGATCACGGCGAGGGCGGCCGAGGCCAGCTGGGCGTGGCTGAGAGAGCGGGGGCGGGGCATGACGACGTTCAGCGTACGCCATACGCCTACCTTGTTAGGTGTACGGCATACGCTTATGCTCGATAGGAGTACGCCGTACACCTAACAAGGAGCACGCTCATGCTCATGCGCATGCCCGCGCGGCCGATACGGTCGGGCTCCACCGTCGCCGACCGCTATCTGGTCACCGTCTCCGGCGACCCCGTCGCCGTCCCCGATCCCGAGCGCCTGGTCCACCTTCAGTTCCGGCGGTTCGCCGGGTGCCCGGTGTGTCATCTGCACCTGCGGTCGGTGGTCCGCAGGCACGCGGAGATCGAGGCCGCCGGCATCCGTGAGGTCGTGGTCTTCCACTCGCCCGCCGAGGAGTTGCGCCGGCACACCGCCGACCTGCCCTTCGCGGTCGTCGCCGACCCCGACAAGCGGCTGTACATCGAGTTCGGCGTCGAGTCGGCTCCCCGTGCGCTGCTCAGCCCGCGCGCCTGGGGGCCGGTCCTCCGGGCGGTGCTGCGCGGCGGGTGGGAGGTCCTCCGCGGCCGGGAGCGGCTCCCCGCGACCAGCCAGCCCGGCGGCCGGCTCGGTCTGCCCGCCGACTTCCTGATCGGACCCGGCGGCCGTGTCCTCGCCGCCAAGTACGGTGAGCACGTCTACGACCAGTGGCCGGTCGACGAACTCCTGCACCTGGCGTCCTCCCACCGGCCGACCGCCGGCCACCCCCCGGCCCAGTAGCCCAGCCGCACGCCAGGCGGCCCCGCAGGCGCCGGCCTGCCACGGGCACCTCACCGCTCCAGCAGCATCCGCTGCAACTCCCGCGCCGCCCGGGGCGGAGCCACATCGCTGCGGTGGGCCAGTGCGATGGTCCGGTGCAGACCGGGGCGGGCCAGGGGAGTCACCCGCAGCCCGCGGCCGGACCGCGCCGCCACCATCCGTGGCACAACAGCAACCCCCAGCCCGGCCCGCACGAACCCCAGCACCGCGTCCATCTCCCCGCCCTCCACCGCGAAATCCGGCTCGAACCCCTCCGCGCGGCATGCCGCCACAGTCAGTTCACGCAGGTCGTAGCCGTGCCGGAACATCACCAGGCGCTCGCCCTCCAGGTCGGCGATGCGTACGGTGCGCCGGCCCCGGCCGGGTCGCGGCGCGTCCGGGGAGGAGACCACGACCAGGTCCTCACGCAGCAGTTCCACCGTGGTCAGCGCCGGGGACGGCGTCGGCAGGGGCAGCACCACCAGGGCGAGATCCAGCGCGCCGCGTGCCAGCTCCCGCACCAGGTCGTGCGAACCACCCTCCTCGATCAGCAACTGGATGCCGGGGTAGCGGTCGTGGAAGGCGCGCAGCACGTCCGGCAGCAGGCCCGTGCACAGGCTGGGCGTGGCGCCGAGCCGCACCCGCCCCCGCCGCAGCTGCACCAGCTCCAGCACCTCGTGCCGGGCCGTGTCCGCGTCGGCCAGGATGCGCCGGGCCAGCGGGAGCAGGGCCTCACCGGCGTCCGTGAGCGAGATGTTGCCCCGGGCCCGCAGGAACAGATCCGCGCCCAGCTCCCGCTCCAGCGCCTTGATCTGCTGCGACAGCGACGGCTGCGCGACATGGACCAGATCGGCGGCCCGGGTGAAGTGCCGGGTCTCGGCGACGGCCACGAAGTACTGGAGCTGCTGGAACTGCATACTCGTACGATAGCTCCAGCCTATGGAATCAAGCTGGACCATGTCTTGGACCGATCGGCTGCGCGTCCGTAGCGTGCTGTTCCATGGCTCTGGCAACGCGGACGGACCGACGGCCGTCCATGGCACGCACCGTGTGGGACTCCACCCTCGGCAAGAAGACCGTGATGGCGGTCAGCGGGCTGATCATGCTGCTGTACCTGGTCGTCCACATGATCGGGAACCTGAAGATCTTCTTCGGGGCCGGCGAGTTCGACCACTACGCCCACTGGCTGCGCACCGTCGGCGAGCCGTTCATGCACTACGAGTGGACGCTGTGGCTGGTCCGGATCGTGCTCGTGGTCGCCGTCGTCGCCCACGCCGTGTCCGCGTACCAGCTCAGCCGCCGCGACATCAAGGCCCGGCCCAGCAAGTACGTGCACAAGAGGCCGCGCGCGAGCTACGCGACGCGGACCATGCGGTGGGGCGGGATCATCCTCGGGCTGTTCATCGTCTGGCACATCCTGGACCTCACGACCGGCACCGTGCACCACGGCTTCCGGCCCGGCCACCCGTACCAGAACGTCGTGGACACCTTCTCCACGTGGTACGGCAACGTCATCTACATCGTCGCGATGCTCGCGCTCGGCCTGCACGTGAGGCACGGCTTCTGGAGCGCCGCCCAGACCCTCGGCGCCGGCAGCCGCACCCGCGACCGAGCCCTGAAGACCGTCGCCGATGTTCTCGCGCTGCTGCTCACGGCCGGGTTCATCGCCGTACCCGTGGGCGTCATGACCGGAGTGGTGAGCTGACATGACCTACACCGACTACGCGACCGGCGAACCGGTCGTCGACACCAAGGCGCCGAAGGGCCCCGTCAACGAGCGCTGGGACACGCGCCGCTTCGAGGCCAAGCTGGTCAACCCCGCCAACCGGCGCAAGCACACCGTCATCGTCGTCGGCACCGGCCTCGCCGGCGGCTCCGCCGGGGCCACCCTCGCCGAACAGGGCTACCACGTCGTCCAGTTCTGCTACCAGGACTCCCCGCGCCGCGCCCACTCCATCGCCGCGCAGGGCGGCATCAACGCCGCGAAGAACTACCGCAACGACGGCGACTCCATCCACCGGCTGTTCTACGACACCGTCAAGGGCGGCGACTTCCGGGCCCGCGAGTCCAACGTCCACCGGCTCGCGCAGATCTCCGTCGAGATCATCGACCAGTGCGTGGCGCAGGGCGTGCCGTTCGCCCGCGAGTACGGCGGCTTGCTGGACACCCGTTCCTTCGGCGGCGTCCAGGTGTCGCGGACCTTCTACGCCCGTGGCCAGACGGGACAGCAACTGCTGCTCGGCGCCTACCAGGCCCTCAGCCGGCAGATCGCCGCCGGGAACATCGAGATGCACCCGCGCACCGAGATGCTCGACCTGATCGTCGTCGACGGGCGGGCGCGCGGGATCGTGGCCCGTGATCTCGTCACCGGCAGGATCGACACGTACTTCGCGGACGCCGTCGTACTCGCCAGCGGCGGCTACGGCAACGTCTTCTACCTGTCGACGAACGCCATGAACTCCAACGCGACCGCCATCTGGCGGGCGCACCGGCGCGGCGCCTACTTCGCCAACCCCTGCTTCACCCAGATCCACCCCACCTGCATCCCGCGCACCGGCGACCACCAGTCCAAGCTGACGCTGATGAGCGAGTCGCTGCGCAACGACGGCCGCATCTGGGTGCCCAAGGCCAAGGGCGACGACCGCCCGCCGAACGAGATCCCCGAGGACGAGCGCGACTACTACCTGGAGCGCATCTACCCGTCCTTCGGCAACCTGGTGCCGCGTGACATCGCCTCCCGCGCCGCGAAGAACGTCTGCGACGAGGGCAGGGGCGTCGGTCCCGGCGGCCAGGGCGTCTACCTCGACTTCGCCGACGCCATCGAGCGCATGGGCCGGGGAGCCGTCGAGGCCAAGTACGGCAACCTCTTCGACATGTACCAGCGGATCACCGACGAGGATCCGTACCGGGTACCCATGCGGATCTACCCCGCCGTGCACTACACGATGGGCGGCCTGTGGGTCGACTACGACCTCCAGACCACCATCCCCGGCCTGTTCGCGATCGGCGAGGCCAACTTCTCCGACCACGGGGCCAACCGGCTCGGCGCCTCCGCGCTGATGCAGGGACTGGCCGACGGCTACTTCGTGCTCCCCGCGACCATCAACGACTACCTCGCCCGCAACCCGCACAAGGACCAGGTCGACACCGGCCACCCGGTCGTCCAGGAAGTGCTGGCCGAGACCGAGGACCGGCTCAACCTGCTGCTGTCCGTCGACGGCGACCGCACACCCGACTCCTTCCACCGCGAGGTCGGCGAGCTGATGTGGGAGTTCTGCGGCATGGCCCGCACCGACTCCGGGCTGCGCAAGGCGCTGGAGCGCATCCCGCAGATCCGTGAGGAGTTCTGGCGGCGCGTCAAGGTGCCCGGCACCGGCGAGGAGTTCAACCAGTCGCTGGAGAAGGCCAACCGCGTCGTCGACTACCTGGAGCTGGCCGAGCTGATGTGTCTCGACGCGCTGCACCGCGGCGAGTCCTGCGGCGGCCACTTCCGCGAGGAGTCCCAGACGCCCGACGGCGAGGCCGCCCGGAAGGACGAGGAGTTCGCGTACGCGGCCGCCTGGGAGTTCAACGGCACCGGCGAGGCTCCGGCCCTGCACAAGGAAGACCTGGTCTTCGAGTACGTCCACCCCACCCAGCGGAGCTACGCATGAAGCTCACCCTGCGCGTCTGGCGGCAGCAGAACGCCGATGCCGACGGCACGATGTCCACGTACGAGGTGGACGGCATCTCGCCCGACATGTCGTTCCTGGAGATGCTCGACACGCTCAACGAGGAGCTCATCCTGCGGGGTGAGGATCCGGTGGCCTTCGACCACGACTGCCGTGAGGGCATCTGCGGCGCGTGTTCCCTCGTGATCAACGGGGAGGCGCACGGGCCCGAGCGCACGACCACCTGTCAGTTGCACATGCGGTCGTTCAAGGACGGCGACACGATCGACGTCGAACCGTGGAGGGCGTCAGCGTTCCCGGTGATCAAGGATCTGGTCGTCGACCGTTCGGCGTTCGACCGGATCATCCAGGCCGGCGGCTACATCACCGCGCCGACCGGTGCGGCTCCCGAAGCGCATGCCACGCCGGTGCCGAAGCCGGACGCCGACTTCGCCTTCGAACACGCCGAGTGCATCGGGTGCGGTGCGTGTGTCGCCGCGTGCCCGAACGGTGCGGCGATGCTCTTCACGTCCGCCAAGATCAACCATCTGAACGTGCTGCCCCAGGGGGCGCCCGAGCGCGAGACACGGGTGCTGGACATGGTGGCGCAGATGGACGAGGAGGGCTTCGGCGGGTGCACCCTCACGGGAGAGTGCGCCACGGCCTGCCCCAAGGGCATTCCGCTCATGTCCATCACCGGCATGAACAAGGAGTGGCTGCGGGCCACGCGGAAGGTGAGCAAGCGGTAGGCCGGGTGCGGGCGCGTGGGGGCTGTTCCGCGCCCCTTGGAGGGCGTTGCACTTCTGGCATTCAGCATTCTGGCATCCGCGCTCCCGACGCTCGTCACGCGAAGGTCAGGCGGCATGGGCACAACAGTGGGCGGCGGCACCGCTCGCCGCCTCCGGCCCGTGACCAGGAGAGAGCCATGACCGGCGTACTGACCGTCGACCGCCCCGCGCAGCCCACGGCCCCCACCCGCTACATCGTCGCCCTCGCCCGGGACGAGGAGGACGTGCGTGCCGCGCAGCGGCTGCGGCACGACGTCTTCGCCGGGGAGATGGGCGCCCTGCTGACCGGCTCGCAGCCGGGACTGGACGTCGACCCGTTCGACGCGTACTGCGACCACCTGCTCGTCCGCGAGGAGACGACCGGCCAGGTCGTCGGCACCTACCGACTGCTGCCGCCGGAGCGCGCGGCGGTCGCCGGGCGGCTGTACTCCGAGAACGAGTTCGACCTGAGCTCCCTCGCCGGGATCCGGCCGGAACTCGTCGAGGTCGGCCGCTCCTGCGTGCACCCCGACCACCGCGACGGCGCGGTCATCAGCCTCATCTGGGCCGGTATCGCCCGCTACATGGTCGACCGGGGCCACGAGTGGCTCGCCGGCTGCTGCTCCGTCCCGCTCGCCGACGGCGGCGCCCTGGCCTCGGCCACCTGGGACCGGGTGAGCGCCAAGCACCTGTCGCCGCAGGAGTACCGCGTCCGGCCCCTGCTGCCGTGGGTCCCGGGCCCCGCGCCCGCCGCCCGCGTCGAACTGCCCGCCCTGCTGCGCGGCTACCTGCGCCTCGGCGCCTGGGTGTGCGGCGAACCGGCCCACGACCCGGATTTCGGCGTCGCCGACCTGTACGTGCTGCTGCCGATGAGCGGGGTCAACTCCCGCTACCTGCGGCACTTCCTGTCCCTCGTCCCCGCCTGATGAGTGCCTGGCTGCCCACCGCGCCCTGCACGCCGCAGGCCTGTGTCGAGGCGTCGGCGGGGGTGACGGCGCGGGTCGTGCCGCGTGCCGTGCTGCGGCTCACCGCGGTCGTCCTGCTGCTGCTCGCGGGGATCGTGCTGTCGCCGCTCGGCGCTCGGATACCGGCGTCCCTGATCCGGCGGTGGTGCCGGTGGATCGTGCGGGCCGCAGGGGTCCGGGTCCGCATCACCGGCGCCGCCGTCCCCACCGGCGGACTGCTGCTGGTCGCCAACCACATCTCCTGGCTGGACATACCGCTGCTCGCCGCCGTACGCCCCGCCCGGATGCTGGCCAAGACCGAGGTGCGGCGGTGGCCCGTCGCCGGGCCGGTGGCCGCCCGCGGCGCCCTGTTCATCGACCGGGACCGGCTGCGGGCCCTCCCGGACACCGTCGCCCGTATCGCCCGGGCCCTGCGCGAGGGCGCCGCCGTCGCGGCCTTCCCCGAGGGCAGCACCTGGTGCGGCCGGGCCCAGGGCACCTTCCGCCGGGCCGTCTTCCAGGCCGCCCTGGACGCCGGGGTTCCGGTCCAGCCGGTCCGGGTCCGCTACCGGCTCACCGGCGGAACCACCTCCACCGCCCCGGCGTTCGTCGGCGACGACAACCTGCTCGCCTCCCTGTGGCGGGTCGCGACGACCCGCAACCTGGTCGCCGAGGTCGAGGTCCGCGCCCCCATCCCCCCGGGCACGCACCCCGACCGCCGCTCCCTGGCCCGCTCCGCACAACAACAGGAGACGGCGGCGCCGGCGTGGACGCACACGGTGCTGGTGGCGTAGAGACCCTGGAGGACTTCAGCGAGAGCCGGACAGTGTGCGTGCCAGATACGGCGCCGTCCGGCTCGCCGCCGAGCGTGCCACCTTCGTCGGCGGCCCGGCTGCCACGATCCGGCCGCCCGCGTCGCCGCCGCCCGGGCCGAGGTCGATGACCCAGTCCGCGCCCGCGACGACGGACATGTCGTGCTCGACGACGATCACGGTGTGCCCGGCGTCGACGAGGCCGTGCAACTGCCGCATCAGGACGTCCACGTCGGCCGGGTGGAGGCCGGTCGTGGGCTCGTCCAGGAGGTAGAGCGTGTGGCCGCGCCGGCCGCGCTGGAGCTCGCTGGCCAGTTTGATGCGCTGGGCCTCGCCGCCGGAGAGCTCGGTCGCGGGCTGGCCGAGGCGGAGGTACCCCAGGCCCACGTCGAGCAGGGTGCCGAGGCTGCGGGCGACGGCCGGGGTGTCGGAGAAGAACTCCGCCGCGCTCTCCACCGTCAGGTCCAGCACCTGCGCGATGTTCCGCCCCCGGTACGTCACCTCCAGCGTCTCCGGGCCGTACCGGGCCCCGCCGCAGTCCGGGCAGGGCGCGTACGTGCTCGGCAGGAACAGCAGCTCCACACTCACGAACCCCTCGCCCTGGCAGGTCTCGCAGCGTCCGCCCACCACGTTGAAGGAGAACCGGCCGACGCCGAAGCCCCGTTCGCGTGCCCCGCCGGTGGCCGCGAACACCTTGCGCACGACGTCGAAGAGGCCGGTGTACGTCGCGAGGTTCGAGCGCGGAGTGCGACCGATCGGCTTCTGGTCGACCGAGACCAGCCGGCCCACCCCGGCCGTCTCCTCCGTGATCTCCCCGATGAGCGTGGACTTGCCGGAGCCGGACACCCCCGTGACCGCCGTGAACACGCCGAGCGGGAACTCGGCGGTCACACCGCGCAGGTTGTGCCGGGTGACCGGGCCGGTCTTCAGCCACCCGCTCGGTTCGCGGACCTCGCGCGCCGGGGCGCGGGAGTGGTCGAACAGGTAGCGGGCCGTCGCCGACTCCCCGACGGCCGCCAGCTCGGCGACCGGGCCGCTGTGCAGCACCCGCCCGCCGTGCTCGCCCGCATGCGGACCCACGTCCACCAGCCAGTCGGCACCGCGTACGACATCGAGGTGGTGCTCCACCACGAACACCGAGTTCCCGGCCGCCTTCAGCCGCTCCAGCACGACGAGCAGCGCCTCGGTGTCCGCCGGGTGCAGCCCGGCCGACGGCTCGTCGAGGACGTAGACGACACCGAACAGGCCGGAGCGCAGCTGGGTGGCGAGGCGCAGGCGTTGCAGCTCGCCCGCGGAGAGGGTGGGGGTGGACCGGTCGAGGCTGAGGTAGCCGAGGCCGAGTTCGACGATCGGCGCGATGCGGGAGGTGAGATCGTCGGTGAGGACCCGGGCGGTCTGAGACGTCGCGTCGAGCGCGGCGGCCAGCTCCACCAGCGGCAGCGCGGCCAGCTCGGCGATGGTCCGGCCGCCGAACGTCACCGCCAGTGCCTCGGGCCGCAGCCGGCTGCCCCCGCACGCCGGGCAGGGGGCGCTGCTGAGGAACCGCTCGGCCTTCGCCCGCAGGGCCGGGCTCTTGGAGTCCGAGAACGTCTTCATCACATACCGCCGGGCGCTCATGTACGTGCCCTGGTACGGCCGCTGGATCCGGTCCGCGTCCCGCACCGGGTGCACGGTGACCACCGGCTGCTCGTCCGTGAACAGAATCCACTGGCGCTCGCCGGCGGGCAGCTCCCGCCACGGCCGGTCCACGTCGTGGCCGAGGGCGTCGAGGACGTCCCGCAGGTTCTTGCCCTGCCAGGCCCCCGGCCACGCGGCGATCGCACCCTCGCGGATCGACAGAGACGGGTCGGGGACCAGCAGCTCCTCGCTCGTACGGTGGACCCGGCCGAGCCCGTGGCACTCCGGGCAGGCCCCGGCCGCCGTGTTGGGCGAGAAGGCGTCGGAGTCGAGGCGCTCGGCACCGGGCGGGTAGGTGCCGGCCCGGGAGAACAGCATGCGCAGCGAGTTGGCGAGGTTGGTGACGGTGCCGACCGAGGAGCGCGAGGTGGGCGCCGCCCGGCGCTGCTGGAGCGAGACGGCCGGCGGCAGACCGGTGATCTCCCCGACCTTCGGCGCGCCCACCTGGTGGATCAGCCGGCGCGCGTACGGCGCGACCGACTCGAAGTAGCGCCGCTGTGCCTCCGCGTAGATCGTGCCGAACGCCAGCGACGACTTGCCCGAGCCGGACACTCCGGTGAAGACGGTCAGCACGTCCCGGGGAATGTCGACGTCGATGCCCTTCAGGTTGTGCTCGCGGGCGCCGCGGACACGGACGTACGGGTCGTGGGGGCCGTGAGGGTCGTGCATGGGCAACGACTCTAACCGGAGGTGATCGCGGCCAGCCGCCGGTAGGAGTCCAGCAGCGCCTCGCGGTCGTACGTGCTGGTGGTGACCAGGACCTCCTGTGCCCCCGTCTCTTTGAGCACCGTCTCCAGCTCGTGCGCGACCTGCTCCTCGGTGCCGGCGATGTGGCCGGTGAGGCCGGAGTCGTACAAGCCGCGTTCCTTGGCCGTCATCGTCCGGGACTCGATCCGCTCGGCCGGCTCCAGCGGCGGGAAGGTGCCGTGCGTGCGGGAGTACGCCATTGCCCAGGCCTCCGGGACGAGCAGCCGCCGGGCCTCCTCGGGGGTGGCGGCCACCGCGACCGTGCCCGAGACGACCACGTACGGCTCACTCGCCCAGGGCGAGGGGCGGAAGTGCTCGCGGTAGTGGTCGATGCCGCGCCGCATCTTCTCCCGGTTCCTGAAGTCGCCGATGACCATGGGCAGGCCCGCGCGGGCCGCGATGCCGGCGCCCTCGCCCATGGCCAGGACGAACGGCGGCACGGCCAGCCCTTCGGCTGGACGCGCGTGCACTCCGGTCGGGGAGGTGCCCCGGAACCAGCCGAGCAGCTCCCGCAGCTGGGCCTCGAAGTCCTCGGCGTCCTCCTTGTCACGGCCCAGGGCCTTGCGCACCCCGTCCGTGAAGCCGACGGACCGCCCCAGACCCATGTCGATCCGCCCGGGGAACAGCGACTCCAGCACCCCGAACTGCTCGGCCACGACCAGCGGCCGGTGGTTGGGCAGCATCACCCCGCCGCTGCCGACCCGGATCGTGCGGGTCGCGGCGGCGACGGCGGCGGCCAGCACGGTCGGCGCGGATCCGGCGACCCCGGGGACCCCGTGATGCTCCGAGACCCACAGCCGGTGGTACCCGAGCCCCTCCAGCTCCCCGGCCAGCCGCACGGTGTCGCGCAGCGCCTCGGGATGCGTGTGCCCCTCGCGGGTGCGGGACCGGTCGAGGACGGAGAACCTGGTCGTCGCGATCACGGAGCTCATACAGGGTTCAACACCGGCGGGCCCCCAGGATTCCTCATCTCGTGCGCACCTCGTCCTCACGGAGCGATGTTGTGGTTGAGGCGGAACAGGTTGCCCGGGTCGTGGCGCCGCTTCAGCTCCGTCAGACGGGCGTGGTTCGCGCGGTAGTTGACCTGCACCCGGTGCTGGTCGTCGCTGTCCTGGAAGTTGACGTAAGCGCCCTGAAGGGAGTGCGGTTCGAGCGCCCTGTGGAAGGCGCGCACCCAGTCCCTCTGCTCCTCGCAGTCCTCACGGGTCGTGAGGGTCGCGCTGAGCGCGATCGAGAAGTCGGCGTCCCTGTAGGAGAAGGCGGTGGCCTGCGGCCCGACCCGGTGACAGGCACCGTCGAGGGGGAAGCCGATCGTCACGCTCTGCAGGGAAGGTGTCGTGGCGCCGTGCTCGACGAACGCGTCGACGGCGCCGTCCGGCAGGCCCTTGAGGAAGGCGCCCTTCCAGTAGTGGAAGAGCCCCGGGGGGACCAGGGCGTCGAACAGGGTGTTGATCAGCGGATAGGGCATGCGCGCCACGTGCCGGCCCAGTACCGGCCCCAGCCCGGCGACACGGGCGCGGACCTGGTCGTCCTCGGTCTCCGGCCCGGTCCAGCAGGTGATCACGCCACACAGGGGCCGGCCGTGCCAGCGTTCGGGCAGGAACGGCACCGGCGGTCCGAGCCCGACGACGAGCAGCGCGCCGAGCCGCTCGTCGCCCTCGGCGACGAGTTCCCGGTACCGGCGTATCACCTCGCCGTCGAGCGGGTAGAACGTCGGCCCGCCGAGGACGTCCGCCACGGGGTGCAGACGGTAGGCGAACGAGGTGACCACGCCGAAGTTCCCGCCGCCCCCGCGCACGGCCCACAGCAGGTCGGCGTCGTGCTCCTCGGTGCAGGTCAGGAAGGACCCGTCGGCCGTCACCAGGTCCACCGCGACCAGGTTGTCGCAGGCCAGACCGCACCGCCGGGCCAGATAGCCCATACCGCCGCCCGTCGTCAGGCCGCCCACTCCCGTGGTGGAGACCATCCCGCCGGTGGTGGCCAGGCCGAAGGCGTGCGTGGCGTGGTCGACGTCCGCCCAGGTGGCGCCGCCCCCGACCCAGGCCGTGCGCGTCCCGGGGTCGACGCGGACGCCGCGCATCCGCCCGAGGTCGAGGACGACACCGTCGTCGCAGGTGCCATAGCCGGGGACGCTGTGGCCGCCCCCGCGCACCGCGAGCGGCAGCCTCTGGTCGCGGGCGAAGTCCACCGTGGCGATGACGTCACCGGCGTCGACGGCTCTGACGACGATCGCCGGGTGTTTGTCGTGCAGGGCGTTGTAGACCCCGCGGGCCTCGTCGTAGTCCGGGTCGCCGGGCCGGACGATGTCACCGCGCGCCGCGCCGCGCAGTCGCTCCAGCAGCCGCTCGTCCAGGGCTGGTGTGGAGATGGTCATGACCGCCACCCGCCTTCCGTTCGCCGCTTCGGGTACAGCACCTGTCTACGCCTGGCGGCCGGGGCGGCTCATCGCCGGAACCGCCCATCTCCGGCGGACCCGGAATGGGCCGAAAAGCCCATCAGGCGGCCAGTCCGTGCCGGTACGCGTACGCCGTCGCCGCCGCCCGCGAGGACACGCCGAGCTTGGCGAAGATGTTGTTGAGGTGCCGCGCGACGGTGTGCTCGCTGATCACCAGTTCGGCGGCGATGGCCCGGTTCGTCCGGCCCGCCGCGACCAGCCGCAGCACCTGGATCTCGCGCTCGGTGAGCCCGCCCGCCTCCCGTCGGCGCGCGCTGGCCAGCAGAGCGGCGGCCCGGCGGGAGTCCGGTACGGCACCCAGCCGCTGGAAGGTCTGCCGCGCGGCCCGCAGCTCCATCCGGGCCCCCTCCTCGTCTCCGGCGGTGCGGTCCACGGCGGCCAGGGCCATCCGCACCTGGGCCGCCTCGTAGGGGACGTCGAGCCCGAGCCAGAGCGCGAGGGCGCGGTGCAGCAGGGGCAGCGCACGGTCCGGGTCACGCTCCGCGAACGCCACCGCGCCGCCCGCCGCAGCGGCGCTCGCGTCCAGCGGCGTTGTCACCGAGCCCCGCCGCCGCTGCCACTCCCGGGCCAGCTCGTCGAGTTCCCCGGCCGCCGCGCGGGCCTCCTCCAGCCGGCCGAGCGCGAGGGCAATCTCCACCTGGGCCGCCAGCAGCCTGCACCGCCCGAGGCTGCCGGCCCAGGGCGTCCCCTCGTGACCCGCGAGGGCCGGTCGCAGCATCGCCGCCGCGGCCTGCGCCCTGCCCTGGGTCAGCCGCAGCAGGGCGAGGCCGGGCTGCGGATCACGGCCGAGCTCGTGCGCCCGCGCGTACGCCTCCTCGGCCGCCGCGAGCTCACCGCGGTGCCGCTGGATCTCCCCGGTCACGTAGAAGGCCTCGGCGGCGATCCGCCGCTCGTACGGCAGCAGCTCCTCGCAGGTCCGTAGGGCCTCGGCCACCGCCTCCGGCCAGCTGCCGCGCAGTGCCAGTACCTCCACGCGGTGCACCCGGCACAGCCCGCGATAGTTGTTCTCCGCCGGCATGGCCGCGCACCACCGCATGGCCGCGTCGGTCCACTCGGCGGCGCGTTCGAGGTCGGCACAGGCCATGCACTGCTGGAGCCCCAGGCAGTAGACCCACCCGGTGAAGAAGCTGCTGAGCTCGCCCGCCGCGGCCGAGCACATCGCCTCGTCGAGGAGGTCGAGCCCCTCGGCGATTCGGCCCTGGGCCACCAGAACCCCGGCCTGCGCCTGCACTCCCATCGCGGTCAGGTCCGGGCTGCGGCAGCGCCGGGCGAGGTCCGTCATCCGCCGGGCGGCGGCCATCGCCTCGCCGAACGCGCCGCGCTGCCGCGCATCCTCCGCGTCCATCCAGGCGAGGTAGCACTGCTCGACGCACTCCGGCTCGCCGCCGAGGTGCCGGCGGGCCCGGCGCAGCCAGCCGGCGGCCACGGCCGTGTGCCCGGCCAGTTGATGCTCGTAGAAGAGCATCCAGGCGCAGTACCCGGCCCGCCGGGCGTCGCCCTGTGCCGTGTACCCGGAGTAGGCCCGCATCCGTGCGGTGATCGACTCCTCGACCCGGCTCGTCCACCAGGCGGCATCGGCGAGCGCGGCACAGTCGTCCGGGGCGAGACGGCCGGCGTCCAGGCCGCGCAGGAGGGGGTACGCCTCGGCCCATGCCTCCCGGGCCACGGCGTCTCGTGCCTGCCGCAGCGCGGACTCCGTCACGTGCGGCTCCCTTCGCGCTCTTGCCGAGCGTGACCGCCTCTCACCAGCATAGGCAGGCCGGGGCGCCGTGACCCGGGGTCAGTGAAGGGAGACCGGCGGCTGTGCGGCGTGCTCGTGTTCGCAGGTGTCCTCGAAGCCGTACGTGTCCCAGGCGGGGAACGGGTCGGCCGCCGGGACGCTCTCGCCGGGCCGCATCAGGCAGCCGGCCAGCGCGGTGTGCAGGGCGTCATGGTCGAGCTGGGTCCCGATGAACACCAGCTCCTGTGCGCAGGGCGCCTCATGGTCACGCGCGGCGGAGGGCTCGAACCGGGCGACGGACCCGGCCTGCGACCACAGCCCGGTGACGTGCGGGCGGCTCGCCAGGGTGAAGAAGCCCTTCGACCGCAGGATCCGCCCGTACGTCCCCGCGTCGAGTCCATCCGTCACGAAGGTCCACAACCGGCCCGGGTGGAAGGGGAGTTCGGAGCGGAAGACGGTGGAGGAGATGCCGTACTCCTCGGTCTCCGGAACGTGGTCGCCGTTGAGTTCTCGCACCCAGCCCGGCGCCTGCTGTGCGCGCTCCAGGTCGAACAGCCGGGTGCCGAGCACCTGGCGGAGGTCCACCCGGCCGTGGGTCGCCGTGACCAGCCGGGCGACCGGGTTCAGCCGGGTCAGGGCCGCCCGCAGCCGGGCCGCCGCCTCCTCGTCGACCAGGTCGAGCTTGTTGAGCACCAGGACGTCGGCGAACTCGACCTGGTCGATCAGCAGATCGCTGACCGTGCGCTCGTCGTCCTCGTACGGGGCGAGACCCCGCTCGGCGAGGTCGTCGCCGCTCTCCAGTTCGGCGAGGAAGTTGGCCGCGTCCACGACCGTGACCATGGTGTCCAGCAGGGCCACGTCGTCGAGGGCGGCGCCGTCGTCACGGGCGAAGGCGAAGGTCGCCGCGACGGGCATCGGCTCGGAGATCCCGGACGACTCGATGAGGAGATGGTCGAACCGGCCCTCGCGGGCCAGCCGGTCCACCTCGTCCAGCAGGTCGTCGCGGAGCGTGCAGCAGATGCAGCCGTTGGTCATCTCGACCAGGCGTTCCTCGGTCCGCGACAGGGCGGCCTCGCCGCCGCGCACCAGGGCCGCGTCGATGTTGACCTCGCTCATGTCGTTGACGATGACGGCGACGCGCAGTCCCTCGCGGTTGGCCAGGACATGGTTGAGCAGGGTGGTTTTGCCCGCCCCGAGGAATCCGGAGAGCACGGTGACGGGCAGCCGTGCGTGCGGCATCGTCTCAGCCCTCGGGGCGCAGCAGGCCGCGCTCGTAGGCCTTGACCAGGTTCTGCGGTACGAGGTGACGGACGCCGTCGATCGTGACCGGGACCAGCGTCGGCGTGGCGGCCTTCCACTGGGCGCGGCGGTGACGGGTGTTGCTGCGGGACATCTTCCGCTTCGGGACAGCCATGGGACTCCTCCTCGGTGGACAGGCACCGAGGACGCTACATGAAAATGGATCCCATTAACAATTCGCGTCCCCGGTGCCAGGGACACCGATGTCCCGGACTTGTGCGTCAGTCGTCGGCGCCCACGAGCATCCGCACCTCGAACTCCTCGTGTGCGCTGCTCTCCTCGGCCGGACCCTTGTCCAGCACCGTGCCGAGCCAGCCCAGCAGGAAGCCCACGGGGATGGAGACGATGCCGGGGTTCTGCAGCGGGAACCAGGCGAAGTCGGCCTCGGGGTAGAACGAGGCCGGGGCGGAGGAGACGACGGGGGAGAACACGGCGAGCAGGACGGAGCACAGCAGCCCGCCGTAGAGGCTGAGCAGCGCTCCCTTCGCCGTGAAGCGCCGCCAGAAGAGTGTGTAGATGATCGTCGGCAGGATCGCGGACGCCGCGATGGCGAAGGCGAGGAACGCGAGCGTCGCGGTGTTCGCCCCCCACGCGACCAGGGCCAGCAGGATGCCGAGGATGCCGATGACCGCCCCGGACAGCCGTGCGACGGTCAGCTCCTCCGTCTCGCTCGCCCGGCCCTTGCGGATCACCTCGCTGTACAGGTCGTGCGCGAGCGACGAGGCCGCGGCCAGGGTGAGACCCACCGCCACGGCGAGCAGGGTCAGATACGCCAGGCACGTCAGCAGCGCGGTGAAGACGCTGCCGCCCAGTTCGTGCGCGAGCAGCAGGACGGAGGCGTTGCCCGTGCGGTCCGTGCTCTCGATGGCGTCCCGGCCGAGGAGCGCGGTGGCGCCCAGGCCGAGGATGCCGGCCCCGAAGCAGACCGCGCCGACCAGGCCGATGGCCCACAGGACGGAGGAGCGCAGAACGCTGCTGCTGCGCGGGGCGAGCAGCCGCATCAGCACGTGCGGAAGGGCGGCGAGGCCGAGGACGATGGCCAGTTCGAGGCTGAGGAAGTCCAGCTTGCTGCTGATGGTGCCGCCGTAGCGAAGCCCGGGTTCGAGGAAGGTCAGACCGGTTCCGCTGCGGTCGGCCGCCCTTTCGAGCAGCGCGTTGGGGTTCCAGTCGAAGCGGTGCAGCACCCAGCCCGCGGTGAACAGCACGCCCGCGATCAGCATCACGGCCTTGATGACCTGGATGACCGTCGCTCCGGGCATGCCCCCCAGGGAGGCGTACAGGATCACGAACGTGCCGATCACGGCCACGCACAGGGTGCGGGTGGTGGCGCTCGGCGCGCCGGTGAACTGCGTCAACAAGGCCACGCCGCCGACGAGTTGGGCCACCAGATAGAGGGTCGTGATGGCCAGGATGCAGACGGCCAGCGCCACCCGCACCGGCCGCTGCTGCCGGGGCAGGCGCAGCGCCACCGTGTCGCCCAGGGTGAACCTGCCCGTGCGTTGCAGGGGTTCGGCGATGAGCAGCAGCACCATCATCCAGGCGACGGTGGTGCCGCCGAGGTACATCAGTCCGTCGTACCCGGTCAGGGCGACCAGTCCGGTGCTGCCCAGCAGGGTGGCGGCGGACAGGTAGTCGCCGCACATGGCGAGACCGTTGCGCAACGGCGACATGGCGCGGTTGCCGAGGTAGAACTCGCTGATCTCGTCGCGCTGAGGCGCCGTGAGCAGTGCCGTGAACAGGGTGATCACGACCACGGTCAGGAACAGGACGAACGTCAGCTGGAGGCTGCTGTCGTCGATGGCGGCGATCGTCACCACGTGCGGAATCCCCTCGTGCCGTGCTGGAGGGGCTGCCCGGTCCCTTGGGGCGGCGCCGCCGAGCGGGCGCGGCGGTTCTCGTTCTCGTACTGCCGCGACCTCAGGCCGCGGGCGAGCGGATCGACCCGGTTGCGCATGTGCCGGACATAGCACCACGCGGTCACACCCATGATGACGAACTGCCCGAGACCGAGGGTGAGTCCGATCGTGAGGTGGCCGAACAGCGGCTGGTTCATCACCGCGGGCACAAAACTCGACAACAGCACATACAGCAGGAATCCGCCGACGGACAGGATCGTCGCCCGGGTGCCGAACCGGCGCTGCGCGCGACGCAGGGAGTGGAATTCGGGATGGTCGGATATACGAGACGGCGGAGCGTGTTCGATGTGCGGAAGCGGGAATGTGGGAGTGTCATCCCGTCGCGGTGGAAATTCGGGCACAGGCGCACCTTCTTCGCTGCTTCGTGCCCCGCACTCGACCCCTTCGAGTCAGTGGTCTCGTCCGGCTTCCGAGCAGGGTGGAGGGATACCGGACGCACTGTGGGGGTGCGGGCTCTGTGGGGGTCTCGTGAAACTGAAAAACTCGGTATTCGGATTCACGTGGACGGCCTCGGGGTTCTTGTGGAGATCCCCGACCAGCCCCGGCCACGGGTGGTGGCGAGGCTGAATGCGGAGTATGTCAGTGCGACGCTTGAGCCATCAACTGTGAGGATCAATTGACAGCTGTCGTGGCTCGTGCACGCCGCCGTCCAAGGGAGGGCGATACGGCGGCGGCATGCGGAAAGGGCTGCCTCGCGAAAGGTATGGACCATTTCTCCGGCCGGGCTGTCCCAGCGCGCACCGCCCCGTCGGACAGCCCGGCCGACCTGGTCAGAAGCGGGCGCCGACGGCGGTGCCGGACCGGGGAACGAGGAACGCCGGCGCCTTCGGCAGCGAACCGTCCGCCGCCCGGGGGCCGGTGAGCGGGGCCGGGTCGTTGCTCTGCACCGAGGCCGCGTTCCAAGTTCCACCGATGTTCCAGGAGTTGCCGCTGGCGACGGTCCCGGACCCGACGGCCGCCGGGCGCTGGTCCGCGACGGCGAGGTTGCCGGTGAGCCTGGCGGTTCCGCCCGAGACGTCGGCGTCGAAGCCCGTACCGGCGTTGCCGTACGTGGAGTTGCGGCTCAGGGCGAGGGAGCCCGGGTTGCCGTTGTCGGTGAAGCCGTGCTTGGCGTTCTTGAACGAGACGCTGTTGCGGACGGTGTGGGACACCGCCGGGGCCGGGCTGCCCCCGCCGAGCTTGAAGCCGTTCCCGTCGCCCGCGAAGTCGGGGAAGTTCCAGCGGTTGAAGCCGTTGCCGTACGCCACGGTGTTCTCGATCGTGACCGGGGAGGCGAACTCCCAGGCGTCGAAGCCGTCGTCGACGTTGTTCCACAGCCGGGCGCCGCGCACCACGTTGCCCGGACCGCTGCCCTCCTTGATGGCCAGGCCGTCGGCGCTCTCGCCGTTCTTGCGGGGGTCGCGGTTGCCGTAACTGTCCAGGTTCAGGATCTGGTTGTCGCTGGAGGCGCCTTGGAGCTGGAAGCCGGACTCGTAGTTGTCGTGTGTGCTCAGGCGCGCGAAGACGTTGCCGTCGCAGCCGTCGCAGTACACGCCGTACGGGCCGTTGACGATCTCCAGACCCGAGATCCGCCAGTGCGACGCCTCCATGTGGATCGCCCCGCGCTCGGCACGCGGGATGCTGCCGCCGACCGGGGTGTGGCTGGCGGGCAGCTTCTCCCCGTCGACGACCACACGCTCGCCCGGGTGCGGCGAGAGGGTGATGGGCTGGGACGCGGTCCCCGAAGTGGTGATGGTGATGTTGTCCGTGAGGGCGTACGTTCCGCCGCGCACGCTGATGGTGTCTCCGGGCCGCGCCAGGTCCACGGCCCGCTGGATGGTCCTCAGTGGCCGGGCGAGCGTGCCGGGGCCGGAGTCGTCCCCGTTCGGCGCCACGACCAGGGTCGCACCCGCGGCGGCCGCCGGCCCCGCCGGCCCGGCCAGCGCCATGGCCAGCGCGGCCCCCGTCATCGCCACCGACCAGATCCCTGCGTTGCGCATACGGCCTCCTGCCTGTGCCTGTGCCTGTGCCTGTGTCTGTGCCTGTGCCTGTGCCTGTGTGGGTGTTGCAGAGCAGTGGCCGCCCGGGGGGTGAAGGTTGCCGGGGTACGGGATGAGGGGGGGCGGGCGCGCAGGCCGCAGCAAGGCTGCCGGGCGTCGTCGGCGGGGGTGGGGTGACGGGCCGGCCTGGGCACGGCCCCGCGTTCCTGCGGACCGGAGCTGGACAGGGGACTCGCCGCCGGGTGGCGGGCTGGCCGTGGGCGCGGCCCGGTTCTCGGGGCTGGGCCTGGGCCGGGGCGGGGCTGCGGACGCTCCGGGCGCGGCCTCGTGTTCCTGCGGGCCGGGAGCCGGGCAAGTGGGGTCGCCGGTCGGGTGGCGGGCCGGGCATGGGCGCGGCCTCGTTTCCGCGGGGCGGGGTGAGGGGCCGGCTTCGGACATGGCCTCGTGTTGGTGCGGATCGAGAGCTGGGCAGTGGGGTCGCCGGTCGAGTGGCGGGCCCGGCGTGGGCCCAGCCCCCCGCTCCTGCGGACGGGGCCGGGTGTGGGATGGGGCGATGGTTCGGTTCCGGGTGAGGCCCCGCGTTGCCGGGGACCGGGGGCCTGGCGGGGGACTGGCTGGTCGGGTGGCGGGCCGGGCATGGGCGCGGCCTCGTTTCCGCGGGGCGGGGTGAGGGGCCGGCTTCGGACCTGGCCCCGCGTTCCCGAGGACAGGGACCCGCGCAGCGGACTCGCCCCCGCGGCGCGCCCCCGGCGCTCATGCGGCCGGGCCTGCCCGGGGCCGGCGACGCGAACCGCCGGACGGCCCTAGGGTGGGCCGCGTGAATGACGACCGCAGCAAGGCCCCGCTGGCCGTGTTCGATCTGGACAACACCCTCGCCGACACCGCGCACCGGCAGCGGTTCCTGGAGCGCAGGCCGCGGGACTGGGACGGCTTCTTCTCGGCGGCGCCGCAGGACCCGCCGCTCCCGGAGGGCATCGCGCTGGTCAAGGAGAGCGCGCGGGAGTGCGAGATCGTCTACCTCACCGGGCGGCCCGAGCGCTGCCGGCGCGACACGCTCGACTGGCTCGCCGCGCAGGAACTGCCCGAGGGACGGGTGTACATGCGGCGCGACGCCGATCGCCGGCCCGCCCGGTTCACCAAGCTGGAGATCCTGCGGCGGCTCGCCCGCACGCGCGAGGTCCGTGTCCTCGTGGACGACGACGAACTGGTCTGCGAGGACGCCCGGCGCGCGGGTTTCACCGTCGTACGGGCCGACTGGGCCGCCCGGTCCGCCGAGCTGAAGGTGGCCCAGGAGCGGGAAGGGCGGACCTGAGAGCACGAGTTGGCGGAGTGTTTACCTCCGCCGGGTATCTCCCTGCCAGGAACCAGGACGTACCGGCGCACTCGTGCCCGGACGGCGGACATACGGGGGATGCCATGAAGGGAAGCCGTAAGGGCGCGCTCGCGGCGGCGGCGCTCGTCGGCGCGTTGCTGCTCACCGGCTGCGCGGAGCCCGACCGGAGCGAGATCGTCACCTGGACCGACGAACACGGCCGGGCCTGCACCGGCGTGGCGATCGTGGACTCCGAGGACGGCGACCGGGAGGTGAGCAGCATCGACTGCGACTACCCGCCGGAGGGCAAGCGGCCGGGCCGTTCCACCTCGGCACCCCTGCCGGACTGAGCAGGGCCGTTCGCAGGACGGCGGACTACTCGGCCTCCTCCAGCCGGAAGCCCACCTTCAGCCCCACCTGCCAGTGCGCGATCCGCCCGTCCTCGAGCTGGCCGCGCACCTGCGTCACCTCGAACCAGTCCAGGTTGCGCAGGGTCGCCGACGCCCGGCCGATGCCGTTGCGGATGGCCTGGTCGACGCCGTCGGGGGAGGTGCCGACGATCTCCGTGACCCGGTAGGTGTGGTTCGTCATTGCGCTGCTCCTCTTCAGTGACGGGCGTGTCACATGTCACTCCACCGTGCCCCACGCGGCGGCGAAGCGCGAGACGTCGCCTCCCGCCCCGCCGCCGTTCAGGGGCTCGGGGGTCTCAGCGCGCCACGCTCAGCGACAGCGCGAACCGGCCCGCCTCGTCCGTCCACCAGTGGGTCAGGTCCAGCCCCGCCGCGAACAGTTCGGCGCGCACACCCTCCTGCCGGAACTTCGCCGACACCTCGGTGCGCAGCTCCTCGCCCGCCGCGAAGTCGACGGCGAGGCCGAGCGCCGGGACCTTCACGGTCTGCGCCGTACGGGAGCGCAGCCGCATCTCGATCCACTCGTGCTCGGCGTCCCACAGGGCCACGTGGTCGAACGCGGCGGGCTCGAAGTCGGCGCCGAGCTCGCGGTTGATCACGGTGAGCACGTTCTTGTTGAACGCGGCCGTCACCCCGGCCGCGTCGTCGTACGCCCGGACCAGCACCTCCTCGTCCTTGACCAGGTCCGTGCCCAGCAGCAGGGCGTCGCCCGGGGCGAGCAGGGCACGCACGGACGCCAGGAACGCGGCGCGCTCGGCGGGCAGCAGGTTGCCGATCGTGCCGCCGAGGAACGCCACCAGCCGGGGCCCCGGCGTGCCGGGCAGCGTCAGCTCCGCGGTGAAGTCGGCGATCAGCGCGTGCACGTCGAGCCCCGGCCGCTCGGCGGCGAGCGCCTGACCGGCCTGGGTGAGGGCGCTCTCGCTGACGTCGACGGGGACGTACGTGTGCAGGTCCGTCAGGGCGTCGAGCAGATGCCGCGTCTTCTCGGAGGAGCCGGAGCCGAGTTCGACCAGGGTGCGGGCCCGGGTCGCGGCGGCGATGTCTCCGGAGCGCGCGAGGAGGATCTCCCGTTCGGCGCGCGTCGGGTAGTACTCGGGCAGTTCGGTGATCTTCTCGAACAGGTCGCTGCCGTGCGCGTCGTAGAACCACTTCGGCGGCAGCGTCTTGGGGCGGCCGGTCAGACCCCGGTGGACGTCGGCGCGCAGCGCGGCGTCCGTGGCGTCCTCGGGCAGCGTGCGGGTGAGGCGGAACGGGCTCACGTACGGGGCTCCTCGGGGTGTGCGGGCACGAAGGCGTCGGTCGGCTCCTTCAGCGGCGTGAGCAGCACGTCCGTGCGGCTCGCCGCGAGCAGGGTGCGGTCGGGCACCTCCTGCCAGTGCGGATCGTCGTCGTAGGGCTCGGAGGCCACGACGGTGCCGCCGCCGGGCCGGGTGAGATACCAGAGGGTGTCGCCCCAGGCGGTCGCGGTGATGGTGTCGCCGTCGGTGAGCAGGAGGTTGAGCCGGGAACCGGGGGCCGCGGCGGCGACCTCCAGGACCGTGTCGGCCAGCGCCTGGCCCTGCTCGTCGCCGCTCCTCAGACGGGCCAGGACCAGGGCCCACACGAGCGCCGAGTCGTTGCGGGCCTCCAGCGACAGCAGGTCCTCCGGCGGCAGGTTGCGGGACACCGGCGCGAGCGAGCCGGGCCAGCCCTTGACCGCCCCGTTGTGGCTGAACAGCCAGGTCCCCGCGGCGAACGGCGCCGCCGCGGCCTCCGCGTCCGCGCCCGACAGCGTCGCGTCCCGCACCGCGGCGAGCAGTGCGGTGGACCGTACGACCCGGGCGAGATCGGCGAAAGACAGGTCCGCCCAGATCGGCCCGGCCCGGCGGTAGCGGGCCGGCACCGGGTCGCCCTCGGCGTACCAGCCGACGCCGAATCCGTCGGCGTTGACCGTCCCGTACCGCTGCCGCCGGGGCGCCCAGGACTGCCGGTACAGCCCGTGCGGGGGCTCGACGAGGAGTCGGCCGAGCGGCTCGGCCGGTCCCACGTACGCCACATGACGGCACATCAGACGTCCTCCGAGCGGGCCGTGCGGAACCCGGAGAAGATCTGCCGCCGGATCGGGTAGTCCCAGTTGCGGAACGTGCCCCGGCAGGCCACCGCGTCCACGGCGAACGAACCGCCGCGCAGCACCTTGTGGTCGGACCCGAAGAAGACCTCCGAGTACTCCTTGTACGGGAACGCCCTGAACCCCGGGTACGGCAGGAAGTCGCTCGCCGTCCACTCCCACACGTCGCCGATCAACTGCCGTACGCCGAGCGGCGACTCGCCGGCCGGGTAGCTCCCGGCGGGCGCCGGACGCAGATGTCGCTGGCCGAGGTTGGCGTGCTCCGGACCCGGGTCGGCGTCGCCCCACGGGTAGCGCATGGAACGGTCGCCGGCGGGGTCGTACCGGGCCGCCTTCTCCCATTCGGCCTCCGTGGGCAGCCGGCGTCCCGCCCAGCGGGCGTAGGCATCGGCCTCGTACCAGCACACGTGCAGCACGGGCTCGTCCGGCGGGACCACCTCGGTGACGCCGAAGCGCCGCCGCAGAAACTGCCTGCCGTCCCGCCGCCAGAACAGCGGGGCCGAGATGGAGTTCCGGCGGATGTGGGCCCAGCCGTCCGCCGTCCACCAGCGCGGGTCGTCGTAGCCGCCGTCCTCGATGAACGCCTGGTACGCGCCGTTCGTCACCGGGGTGGTGTCGATCCGGAAGGGCGCCACCTCGCGCCGGTGGGCGGGCCGTTCGTTGTCCAGGGCCCACGGCTCGTCGGAGGTGCCCATCGTGAACGGGCCGCCCGGGACGAGGACTTCGGACGGACCGGTGAACAGCGGCGCCGGCTCCGGGTCGGGCGCGGTCAGGGCCTGCGGGCCGCGGCGGAGCTGATGGGTGATCAGCATGGTCTCGTCGTGCTGCTGTTCGTGCTGGGCGATCATCCCGAAGGCGAACCCGGCCTCCGTCAGCCGCGTCCCGTGGAACGCGGCCTGCTCCAGCACGTCCAGCGCGCGGCCACGTACGTCGGCCGCGTACGTGCGTGCCTCGGCGGGCGACAGCAGGGGCAGCTTCGGCCGCTCGGCCCGCGGGTGCTCGAAGGCGTCGTACAGGCCGTCTATCTCGGGCCGTATCGCCTCGTGCCCGGCGACGGCCCGCAGCAGCCACTGCTCCTCCTGGTTGCCGATGTGCGCCAGGTCCCACACCAGCGGCGACATCAGCGGCGAGTGCTGCGCGGTCAGGTCGGGGTCCTCGACGCAGCTCGTCAGCAGGGTGGTGCGCTCGCGCGCGACGACCAGCGAGGCGACCGCGCGCTCGCGGAGAACCTCGGGGTCGGCGGTATGGGTGTCGACAGCGGGGCTGGTGTCGGTCATGGGCGCAGGTCCTTCCCGTGGGCGCGACCGTCCGTGCCGCGCTGTCGGTCGAGCAGGTCGTCGGCGGGGCAGCGGCCGCGGACGACGTAGTGGTCCAGGTAGGCCGTGACGGCGTCCGTCACCTCGGGCGCGGCGCCGAGCCGGGGCAGGGCGTCCAGCGCGGCCGTGAAGCACGTGACGGCCACCTCGCGCAGTTCGGCGTCGGCCAGCCCGCTGCGGGCCGCGTCGATCCACAGCGGGTTGTGCGGCGCGGGCAGCCCCAGCGTCCGCTCGGCCAGCGGCTTCACGGCCCGGTAGGCGGTCTCGGTGGCCTCCGGGTCGTCGAACAGCGCCGCCGTCACGGCAAGCGGCACGATCCAGCCGTCGTCACCGGGCTGCGCGTCGATCATGCGCAGTTCGAGATGGCCGCGCGGCCTGACCGGCGGGAACAGCGTCGTGACGTGGTAGTCGAGGTCCTCCCGCGTGGGCGGCCTGGGCAGGCCCGTGCGGGTCCACTCCCGGAAGGTGAGCCCCTCCGGGACGTCCCAGGGCCCGCCGTCGCGCCGTACGCACATCACGGGGGAGTCCAGCACGTGCCGGGCCCAGGCGCCGCGCGGGTCGGCGTCCAGCGGTGGTCCGCCCGCCCGGCCGGCGCCGATCCGGGTCCACATCAGCTGCCGGGTGGACAGCCAGCCGGTCGGCCGGTGACCGGCGAGCGGGGAGTTGGCGAACGCGCCCACCAGGACCGGGCCCAGATGATGGGCCAGCCACCAGCGCCGCACATGGCCGAGAGGCCCCGGCTCCTCGTGGCCGGCGTCGACGCACACCTGCACGGAGGCCGAGGTGCACATCATGGCGCGGCCGGAGGGGCCGGTGCGGTCGAGGCAGGCCTCCATGGCGTCATAGCGCGGTTCGCGCAGGAACCGGCGGGGTTCGTGCCAGGGATCGTGGCCGAGGCCGACCAGCGTGAGGCCTGACTCGCGCAGCACCGCGCGGATGGCGTCGAGGTCGGCGGAGACGGTGGCGATGACTTCCGTCAGCGAGGCGGCGGGGGGCGAGCTCAGCTCCAGCTGGCCGCCGGGCTCCACGGTGAGCGCCGACCTCAGGGACAGGGACCGCAGTGCGGCGTAGGCCGCGTCGAGTCGTTCGGGTGTGACGGGGAGCTGCGGTGCGCGCAGCTCGTGGACGAGCCATTCCACCTCGACACCGAGGCGGCGCGGCGGGCCGGTCTTGAAGCAGATGCCGCGGACGAGTGCCTCGACCTCGGCTTCGGACAATGAGGTGCGTGGCCGGGTACAGCCACCTACCGATTCGGACATGTCGGGATCCTCCTGAGATTCCACCATGCCACCGGTCCGGACTCCTCGGCGGCCCGGGCCGGGTTCACTCGTCCCACCCAAGTCCCTCGTGTCGCTCGGCACAAGGGGGCGAACCGGGGCGTTCCGGGGCGGTCATCCGGACCGGCCGCGTGTTTCCCGGCGCTTTCCCCGGTGTTCTCCGGTGGCGAAAACTCCGTTGCCCCGCACGGTCGGCATCACGCACGATGCGTGCGTGAGTACGACAACACAGGCCGGGCGGCACGCGCTCACGGCGCACACGGGGGTGGCGCCGTGAGTGCGCGCCTGCGCGGTATCGCCCAGCAGACCGAGCAGATCGTGGCGGCGGGGACCTACCGGGCGCCGGACGGGCGTGAGGTGTCGATCGCGGCGGAGCTCCGGGTGGCGCGCGAGGGCACGCGCATGTACGGTCCGCAACCGGTGCCGGTGCCCTCCACCCGGGTGACGCAGACGCTGGTCGAGGTCACGGGCGAGAGCAGCCTGGAGGCCGCCCGCCGGCTCGGCGCGAACGTGGCCGTACTGAACTTCGCCTCGGCTCGCAATCCCGGCGGTGGCTACCTCAACGGCGCACAGGCCCAGGAAGAGGCCCTGTGCCGGGCCTCGGCGCTGTACACCTGCCTGCTCCAGGCCCGCGCGTTCTACGACCACCACCGCGCCCACCGCGACCCGTTCTACACGGACCGTGTCATCCACTCACCCGCCGTGCCCGTCTTCCGCGACGACCGGGGCCGCCTGCTGGACGAGCCGTACACGGCCGGCTTCCTGACCTCTGCGGCGCCCAACGCGGGCGTGGTGCTCCGCACGGCACCCGAACGAGCCCCGGAACTGCCGCGGGCCCTCGCCGCCCGCGCCGAACGGGTCCTGGAGACGGCCACCGCCCACGGCTACCGGCGTCTGGTGCTGGGCGCCTGGGGATGCGGCGTCTTCCGCAACGACCCGGCGCAGGTCGCGGGGGCGTTCCGGGTGCTGCTCGAACCCGGCGGTCGCTTCGCGGCGGCCTTCGCACACGTGGTGTTCGCAGTGCTGGACCGGACGCCGGACGCCAGGGTACGGGGCGGCTTCGAGAAGGCCTTCAGCTCCAGCCGTAGCGCTCCCGCAGCCGGTGCCTGACGAGGTTGAACCGCATACGGTCCAGGGCGCAGGCCTCCCGGCGCATCCCGTCCTCGTGCAGACGCAGGACCCGGTCCACGTCGACCCACGACTCGCGGCCCGACCGGTCCCACGGACCGCTCCCGATCGGCACCCACTCGCGATGGCCGTCGTGCCGCTTGCTGGACAACTGCACGGCGAGGAACGTCCCCACCGGCTCGCGGGCGACCACGAGCACCGGGCGGTCCTTGCCGCGCCCGTCGTTCTCCTCGTAGGGCACCCAGGTCCAGACGATCTCGCCGGGGTCGGGGTCGCCGTCGTGCGCGGGCGAGTACTCGGTGCGCACCCGGCCCACCTCGCGCGGATCGGCCTGGACGGTGGCGGAGGGGCCGGAGCGGCCCGGGACGTTCTCATCGGTATACGCGGTCACGGGGGAACCCTAGGGGGTGTCCGCACGAGCCCGGCCGTCGAGGCGTCCCCTACGGGGCCGCGTACGGCCGGTCAGGCGGCAGCGGAACGCTCGGTGACCGGCGGCGCCGGCCACTTCTCGTGCCAGCGCAGCTCCGCCTCCAACTGCGCGGCCACCTGCACCAGAAGAGGTTCGCTGTTCGCCGGGCCGAGCAACTGGGCCCCGACGGGCAGGCCGTCCGCCGTGAAACCGGCGGGCACGTTGACGCCCGGCCAGCCCAGTACGTTCCACGGCCAGGCGTACGGGCAGGCGGCGATCATCGCCCGGTCGGTGGCGAAACCGCTGAGTTCCAGCAGGGCGCCGATCCGGGGCGGGGGAGCGGCGGTGGTGGGCGCGAGAACGATGTCGTACGAGGTGAAGAACCCCCCGATACGGCCGTGCAGGACCGCCTCCGCCCGCCGGGCGGCCCGCAGCGGTGCCCCGCCGAGCAGCCGGCCCAGCCGGGCCGCGTCCCGGGTACGCCGGTCCAGCAGCGCCGGGAAGGGCGCCTCGGCCACCCGCTCGGCGATCCCGGCCGTCGCGCGCGGCACGAAGGTCAGCCCGATCTGCCCGTACGGCGGGTCCGCCTCCTCGACCGTGTGCCCCAACGCCGCGAGCCGGTCGGCGAGTTCGACGACCCGGGTCCGCACCTCCGGCCGGAGCCGGGCGGGCACGGCCGTGAACGGCGGCGTGAGGGCGAGCGCGATGCGTAGCCGCCCGGGGTCGCGGCCGACGGCCGCCGAGGCGTCGACGGCCGGGGGCCGGTGCGGGTCCTGCGCGTGGTTGCCGCTCGCCGCGTCCAGCAGCAGGGCCGCGTCGGCGACCGTACGGGCCAGCGTGCCGTTGACGGTGATCCCCTGGAAGGACTCGCCGCGCGGCCAGGTGGAGACGCGGCCGCGCTGCGGCTTGATGCCGACCAGATGGGTCCACGCGGCCGGGATGCGCACCGAGCCGGCGCCGTCCGAGCCGAGCGCGGCGGGCACCAGACCGGCGGCGACCGCGGCGGCCGAGCCGCCCGAGGAACCACCGGGCGTATGGGCCGTACTCCACGGATTGCGGGTCGCGCCGAAGGCCGGCCCCTCGGTGAAGGGCCACTGCCCGAACTCGCAGGTGTTGGTCTTGCCGATGATCACGGCCCCGGCCGCGCGCAGCCGCCGTACCGCCTCGCCGTCCTCGGCGACCGGCGGGAACTGACCGCAGCAGCCGAAGGCGGTCGGCTCGCCGGCCACGTCCATGTCGTCCTTCACCGCCACGGGCACCCCCAGCAGCGGCTTGCGCCCGCCCGCGGCCAGCTCCCGGTCGGCGGCCTCGGCCTCGGCGAGCGCCGCCTCGGCCCGGACGATCCGGAAGGCGTTGATGCTGCCCTGCGTGGCCTCGATCCGCGCCAGCGCCCCCTCGACCAGCGCCCGGGATGTCACGTCCCCGGCGGCCAGCGCACGGGCGGTCTCCGCCAGGCCTGCGGCACGGTCGAGCGTCATACGGACACCTCCGGAAGCAACTCGTCTACCGAACGGTAACGTCCGATGGCCGGCGGTGGAACGCCGACGACAAGAGTGGAAATTCTTCCACCGGCCACATCTTTCTCACTGGGCTCATCGGCTCCTGTTCAAACCATTGACGCCTCCCTGCCCCGCCCTTACTTTCTGAGCCCCCACTTCTGATCGATTTTCCGAACCTTGTTCGGTATATCGACCCTTGCGTCTCAGGGAGAGCCGCCCGTGACCTCACACCCCGTCGCCCCGTCCCGCCGTACGCTGCTGCGCGCCATGGCAGCGCTGCCCGCCTCGGCGGCCCTGCTGGGCGAGGCGCCCGGACTGCTCGGCAGCGCCCTGGCCGCCGCACCGCCGAACGGCTCCGCCACCCGGTACACGATCGTGCCGTTCCTCAACAGCAACGACGGCACGGTCAACGTCTACCAGTCGGACGACGCCACCGACTTCCGGCTGCTGCGCTCCTCCGCGTACACACCGCCGGCGGGCCGCATCCGCGACGCGAGCGTCATCAGACACACCGACGGCAACTACTACGCCACCTACACCACGCGCACTTGGCAGGACGTCAGCAGGACCATCGGCTTCGCCCGCAGCTCCGACCGCGTCAACTGGACGTTCCTGTACGACTACACGGTCCCCGTCGCGAACCTCTCCCGCGCCTGGGCGCCCGAGTGGTTCGTCGACAGCGACGGCAGCGTCAGCATCATCGTGTCCTGCTCCACCACGAACAACCAGTGGATCTTCACGCCGTACCTGCTCCGGGCCACGAACTCCGCCCTGACGGCGTGGAGTTCACCGGTGGCGCTCGCGGGCATCGGCGCCAACCACATCGACACGTTCATCGTGAAGATCGGCTCGACGTACCACGCCTTCCCGAAGAACGAGACGACGAAGTACATCGAGTACGCCACCGCCTCGAACCTCACCGGCCCCTACACGATCCGCAGGACGGGCGACTGGGCGGGCTGGGGCAGCTACCGCGAGGGCCCGGCGCTGGTGCAGCTCGACAACGGCGGCTGGCGCATCTTCTTCGACGGCTACGGCGACGGCACGTACTACTACAGCGACAGCTACGACACCTTCGCCACCTGGACGGCACCGGCCGCGCTGCCCGGGATCTCCGGCACGGCACGGCACTTCACGGTCGTCAAGGAAACGGTCTCCGGCGGCCCGAGCCTGCCCCGGAACACCACCCGCTCCTTCCGGTCGGCCAACTACTCGACCCGCTACTGGCAGCAGCAGTCCTCGCTGCTCAACCTGCCCGTGGTCAGCGGCTCCAGCACCACCGCCGAGAAGCAGGCCGCCACCTTCACGGTCGTCGCCGGCCTGGCCGACGGCAGCGGCTACTCCTTCCGCGACGCGGCCGGCAACTACCTGCGCCACTGGGACTTCCGCGCCCGCTTCGACCCGAACGACGGCACGAGCACGTTCGCCAAGGACGCCACGTTCATCCTCCGGACCGGCACGGCATCGGGCTCCGTCCGCTTCGAGTCGTACAACTACCCCGGGTACTACCTGCGCCACTACGCCTACCAACTCCGCGTGGAACGCCCGAACGGAACGGACCTGTTCCGGCAGGACAGTTCGTTCGTGCCGGTGACTGCCTGGGCTTGACCCGCACCCCTGCTGACCTTTCCGGCTAGGCCTATGGGAAACAGAAGCCTCTTCCTCATCGGCCTATGCGGGCTGTTGCTCGGTTGAAGGCCGATGCCAGCGGCGGAGAGTCTCTAAAGTGCGGGACCGCCGCCACAGGCGTGGACGGTGCCATCTCCTATGACACCGTCCAGGCCGGGTTGCCGGAGCGGGATGTGGACGCTCGTGACGCGGCGTGTGACTCGGCGATCAACACATGGCGTATGTCGTCGCCGCTCCCGGGGCAGTGTCAGTGCCCGGCGCTACGGTTAGTTGCCCGAAGGGGAGACCGTCCCACGCGACGTGGCCCACACCCATAGCCCACGCTTGATGGCCGGTTTCGGCACCGGGGTCAGCGTGCCGGCGACCTCGCCGACCAGGAGTGGATCATCCGCGCCGACAACCACCGTGCGCAGGACGCGGGCCATCGCCTGGGCGGGTGGGGGCCGGGACGTCGGAGGCGAACGGCAGGAGGCGTACGTCGCTGCGTCGGCTGGTGAGGGCCAGGCGGGGTGCGAGCGCGATGCCGAGACCGGCGGAGACCGGGGCCTGCGCCTCCTGATAGTCGTGCGAGGAGTAGGCGATGCGCGGCTCGAAACCCGCCTGGCGGCAGCTTCGACGCAGGACGTCGGCGACGGGGCTCCGGGCTGGTCGGCGGGGGCTCGGACGTGGCCGTCCTCGCCGACGGAGAGATAGCGGCCGTCGGGGGCGCGCAGGGACAGCACGCCCTCGCCCCAGTCGATGAGGGGGAGCTCGGTGTCGGTCGCGTCGGTGGTGAGCTTGCTCTTTAACCTTTGGCGGAGCCTCAGTGACACCGGTAGGTTCTCCGCGGTGACCTTGATGGAGACGCAGGGCCTCACGTCGATGACCGACGAGGCGCAGTTACGTTGGATGGCGCTGGGGGACACGACTCGGCAGCCGGCCGTGATCCTGCTCCATGGCGGTCCGGGGTTGCCGGACTACCTGGGCGATGTCGCCCCCATGATCGCGGACCTCGCGCCCGTGTACCGGTACGACCAGCGTGGCACAGGCCAATCCCCGTGGCGGGGCCGCCATTCCTTCGCCCGGCATGTCGACGATCTCGCCGAGCTGCTCGACGCATGGGACGTGCCCAAGGCCGTGCTGATCGGGCACTCCTACGGCACTGACCTGGCGAGCCGGTTCTGTCTGACGCATCCTGACCGGGTTGCCGCGATGCTTCTGATGTGCGGGCCATTCGTCGGTGATTGGCGTACCGGAGACCGAGCGGAGCGAGGCCGCCGCATGTCCGCAGCGCAGCATGAGCAGCTCCGCGCCTTGGAGGAGTTGCCACACCGCACGGAGGAGCAGGAAGTCGAGCTGCTCACACTGGCCTGGTTCACCGACCACGCCGATCCCGAACGGGGGTGGCACTGGGCCGCGCAGGGTGCCCGGCGGCGTCGCCCCGTCAACTGGGCTATGAACAGCGAGCTCGGCAAGGCAGGGCGCGCGGACCCGCTCGATGAGCATCTTGCCGAGCTCCGCGCATGCTTGCCCGCGCGGGCGGAGCTCCTCGGTGGGGCCGACGACCCCCGTCCTGTGTCGGCGCTTGAAGCACTCGCGCTCAGGCTCGATCTTCCGCTGACCCGGGTCGAAGACGCTGGGCACGAGCCCTGGTTGGAGCAGCCCAACACCGTGCGTGCGCACCTTCGACGCTTCGTGCAAGGCACGGTGGGCTCATAGGGCTTCGACCGGATTGCCGGCTAGCTTCATCCCCGGCTGTCGGCACCGCGGCAGGGCCGGTGTCGAAATGGTCCTCGAACTAGGCCGCTCACCTGGGTGTTCGCCGGACGCTGAGGCGGCCTTCATCTGATCATGTGCTCCGACCAAGGACACACATGACCACGACGAAGGCCGTTGAAGGTGAGTTTGCTGCCTGATCATGTTCCGGGGGACGCGTTCGCGAAAGCGTCACGCTTCCGGGAGGACTTATTCGACTGCCTGACCGCGCGCGGGGACGAACTGTTCGACCTCGCCGACGCGTTGCTGTGCGCGGACGGACCGGTGACGGCGCCGGTCGACCTGACGCTGGTGGCTGAGCACCAGCGCGGACACGGCGCGATGTACGACGCGCTCAACAGCGGAAACGTGGACGCGCCCCGGCTGCGGCAGGTGCTGGCCGGCCTGCCCATGCCGCAGGCCGCCGACGGCCGCCTGGTCCTCGCGGTCGACGTGAGCAACTGGCTCCGCCCGGACGCGCCGACCAGCGCGGATCGTCTGTTCTGTCACGTCTACGGCCGCAGCGGACGGTCCTCGGACCAGTTCGTGCCCGGCTGGCCGTACTCGTTCGTCGCGGCCCTGGAATCGGGCCGGACGTCGTGGTGCCAGCTCCCTGGACGCCGTGCGTCTCGGGCCGGACGACGACGTCGCCGAGGTCACCGCCGCCCAGGTCCGCCGACTGGTCGTGGATCTGATCGAGATGGGCCGCTGGCACGCGGGTGACCGCGACATCCTGATCGTCTTCGACGCCGGCTACGACCCCCCGCGCATGGCCCACCTCCTCGACGGCCTTCCGGTCGAGGTCCTGGGACGGATGCGCTCCGACCGCGTCATGCGACGGCCGACGCCCTCACTCAAGGAGTACGCCCTGTCCTATCCCCAGGGCGGGCAACCGCCGAAGCACGGCAAGGAGTTCCGCTTCGCCAAGCCGGAGACCTGGGGCGAGCCGGATGCGGCGACGGTCCAGGTCACCGACCGGTACGGAACTGCCCGCGCGATGGCCTGGGACCGCATCCACCCGAGGCTGACCACTCGTTCCGCCTGGATCGACCACACCGGTGAACTCCCCATCACTGAGGGCACGTTGATCCGCCTCCAGGTCGACCGCCTGCCCAGTGGTGGAGACCCGCTGCCCCTCTGGCTGTGGTCGTCGGCCACCGGGCTGAGCGGCGAGGACATCGACGTCCGCTGGCAGGCGTTCCTGCGCAGGTTCGACATCGAGCACACCTTCCGGCTGATGAAACAGACCCTCGGCTGGACCCGGCCGAAACTCCGCACCCCCGAGGCCGGAGACCGCTGGACGTGGCTGATCATCGCCGCCCACACCCAGCTCCGGCTCACCCGTGAAGCCGCGGCAGAACTCCGCCGCCCCTGGGAGAAGCCGGCCGAGCCCGCACGGCTCACCCCGGCCCGAGTCCGCCGAGGGTTTCGGAACCTCCGCCCGCACCTGCACTGTCCGGCCAGTGCACCGAAACCCTCAATACCTGGACCAGGAAGGCCACTTGGTTCGAAGAACCGCCGCCCCACGACCCACTATGACGTCGGGAAAACGACCAGGCGCCCTGAGAGCATCATCGAGCGCAACAGCCTCAGAGGTTAAAAGACAAGGTGAGGAGCTGTGTCATATCCCTTGATCGGTTACGTAGCGTCATATGCGCTGCCGCACCGGCCGTCCCGCTACTCGGCGTGGCGTCGGTGCAGGGAACGCGCACGACGCGCACGACGGCCGGCGGCATATCGACGGCGATGACGTCGCCCCTCACGCACGCCCAGGACGAGCGGAGGTATTGCGGCAGGGGACGGCGAACTGGACGGGGGCGCCCGTGCAGTAGCCACCCGACGAGACCTTGCCGATCAGTCCGGATTCCGCGCCCCGTACGCTCGTCCGTCAACAGGCCGACGTAGACGGAGAGAGAGCGCATGGCAACGGACAGGGACATACGCGGGCTCGCGGCAGGAGCCGACCGAGCGGCCCAGCCGGCCGGGAACGCTCCTCCCCGAAGCCGACGCCGTACGGGCCCGATTCACTGGTTTCTGTTCAGCAGCGCATGCGTCGCGGCCTCGGTGGCTTTGATGTGGTTCGCGCCGGTGGTGCCCCTGCCGAGCTTCCTGCGCGGCCCGGCCTTCGTCACCGCCGCGCTGGCGATACCCCTGGCGCTCGTCCTGGTGCCCGGCGTCTTGCTCCGCCACGTCACTCACAAGAAGGCACCGAAACTGGCCATCGGGGCGCTCACCGTTGCCCTCATCGCCGCAGTCGTGCTGGCGGTCATCACCCGAGAGGCCGGCGAAGAGCGGGGGCTGGAGAAGAGGGGCCGGTGGACCGAGGCCGTCGTGGTCGACGTCGACAACGGCAAGACCGACGAGTGCACGCTCCGCACCCGCGACGGCCGGGAGATCTCACCTCAGATGACGGACGGCTGCGACCCGGAAAGGGTTGAGCCAGGCGACAAACTGCGCGTGCTGTACGACCCCAAGGGCGCAGCTGGTCCGTTGGAGGACGAGGACACGGAAGTGGACCTGGACTCCGGCGCGTACAAAGGCATAATCGGCGGCCTGGCAGCGCTGATCGTCGTGACAGGCACGTGGGGCTGTGTACGGGTGAGTCGGGGGGAAAAGTAGACCGAGCCCGGCCGCCCTGGAAGCCTGCGCCACCTGGACCAACGGCCTGTGCCGCCCCGAGGCCCGCGAACTCCTCAAGGCCACCGACCCCCACCGGGGTCACGCGGTTGACCCGCGCCCAGCTCCCAGCCGCCCTCAAACACGCCGGCCGCAAACGCGGCATCGAGACAGAAGCCGACCGCGTCCGCGACATCTTCCGCGCCGACTGGGCCCACCAACCGCCACTCGTCGAGGACGCCCTCGGCAAGCAGATGCTCGCCCTCCTCACCCAGTTGGGAGCTGCCTACATCGCCGCCGACCAGCTCGCCGAGGCGGTGGAATAGGCCTTCCCCCAACACCCGGACGTCAAGATCCTGTTGAGCTTCCCCGGGCTCGGCATCCAGCTGGCCTGCCGCTACCTCTGGGCCTTCGCCGCCCTCCGCCACTCACCGGGAGCCGGCGCCCACTTCCGGCACCGCCCCCCTGGCCTTCCTGCCCCCGTCCAAATCCGCGGAACCAGTTGCCGCATAGCTCACGGCTGTGCGGGTCGCCCTCACTCAGGGATGACCAGTCCGCACTCACGCAGCTGCGGCAGGCAGATCTCCAGACAGGCTTCCACCGAGGCGGCATCAGTACGCACGAGCAGGTCCTCATGGAAGGGGACACCACTCGCAACGAAGGTCCACGGCCTCACTCCGTCACGTGAATAGGCGGCTCACGCTACCTGGGCCACCGACTTGAGGTGTTGCAGGGCAGAAGCACGCCGGGTCGGAACTGGACGAGATCCTCCGAGCCGTCCGGCCCAGTTCGGCGGGACCACACCGCTGACGTCACAGTTTCACGTTGGAACGTCTACAAGGGCACCAACGGGTCGAACCAGGTGTTCCCTTTCCTGCGGACGCCCGACTCCAACTCCGGCACCGTGGACGCCAAGCCGATCCTCAAATGGATCGCGTACACCAAGGGCTGGATGCCAGGCAACGAGACCATCGGCGACGTCCAGTTCGGCTATGAGATCACCTCGTCGTCCGGCGGACTCAACTTCAACACCCACAACCTGACCTGAGACGCCGGTGCCCTGGTTGCCCGGGAGGTGGGCAACCAGGGCGTGGGCCGGGTCGGTCAGGATTGCTTGACAGCCGTACCGGTGACTGAGTCTGCGGACTTCGTGACCTTGTACCTCACTTTGGCGCCGCTGTGGAAGTGGAAGGTCAGCGACGCCGGTTCGCCGTCACGCAATGCCTTCAGGAACGCGGGGGTAAGGATGATCGTGCCGTTCGGGTAGTCCGGCGAGAAGGCCATGTTGAACTCCTGGTACGGAGTCCAGCTGGTCTGGCCGGCGTTGCTGCCGTCGGCGTACGTGGCCTCCATGGTCGCCAGCAGGTCACCCTGGTACTTCGTGGGGATGGTGAACGAATCGCGTGTGCCCGTGGCGTTCGACAACACCGGAGTGTCGTAGGTGACCACGTCGATCTTCCAGGGCAGGCCGCGGGAGAACCGGGCCTGGAGCGTCGCGTTGACCCCGTACTCCCGCTCGCCGGTCAGCCGGGTCAGCGTCCGCGCCGTGAGGGTGAGCCGATCGTCGAAGACGGTGTAGTCCCGGCCCTCGGCAAGCTTGGTATCGCCGTGCCACAGACCCCGGAACCTGGTGCCGTTCCGGTTCAGTGTGAGCGACTGGGCCGTGATCCGGCTGGACTTCGCCACGAAGACCTTGTCGAAGGAGGCCGTTCCCGAGCGGGTGGTCCAGCTCGACTTGATCCAGGCGAAGAGGGCCGGGTCGCGCCACTTCAGGGTCTCCCGGTTCAGATAGGCGAAGGGGTCCCACAGGGCGGTGGTGACGCCGGCCTGACGCGCCGCGTGACCGACGTGCTCGAAGTACTTCAGCGCCTCACCCCGCTCGACGCGGTCCGGATGATGGTGATCGGGCCAGCTCAGCAGACCGTACTCGCCGAGGTAGACGGGGATGCCCTTGCTGACGAAGGTGTGCTTCATGCGGGCGAAGGCGTCGTTCAGGTCGTTCCGGGCGGCCTCGTCGTAGCGGGTGCCGCCCGCGATGTTCACGCTGAACGGGTACCAGCTGTAGTAGTGCACGGTGGCGACCAGGTTGCTGTCGCGCAGCGCCTTGATCGTGGTGTACAGGTCGTCCATGAGGCCCTGGGAGGGGGTGCCGCCCTGTGTGGTCAGGACGAGCAGGCGGTCCTTGTTCCCGCCCCCCGAAGCGCGGACGATTCTGTGGAACGAGGTGTTCAGCTCGTTCATGAGCTGGGTCTTCTGCGCGGCCGTGGCGTCGCCGAAGCCCGGTTCGTTGACGCTCTCGAAGAGCAGGGTGCGCGGCTCGTTCCGGAACGTCGCGGAGATCTGGGTCCACAGGGCCTTGTAGCGGGCGAGCACGTTGTCGTGGTCCGTGGAGACCTTCTCGATCCACTGCCATGAGTCGTGGTGGACGTTGAGCACGACGTAGAGGTTTTCCTCGCCGTCCTGGAAGGGATCTCCGGCCGTACCCTGCGCGCCCGCATCTGGCGCGGTCTGGTCGACGACAAGGCCGCGGGCCGCACCCTCGCCGAGCACGAGGCGATCTTCAACGCGCTGTGCACCCGTGACGCCGCCCTCAGCCAGGCCGCCGCGCTGCTCCACGTGAGCAACACCGAGCAGTGGCTGAGGGAACACCTGCGCTCCGGCGAACCCCTCTCCTTCGGAACGACAGCGCGGAACTGACGGGCGGACGCCGCCCGCCACGGTTCCCCGCAACGCCTCCCACCCGGCGGCGGGCTCCGGCCTCCGCCGCCGCCCACACCGAACGCTCGACGCGCTCGGGATGACGGCGGTCACGTCAGCGCACCAGGCGTACCTCGGTGTCCACCGCCGCCGCATGAGAGTCCAGCCGGGCCACCTCCAGGACGTCTTCGACCAGCCCACGCAGCTTGTGCACGCTGCCCGCCACCAGGTCGGACGCCCGGCCGGGCGTCAGCAGGCCGACCGCTGTCGCCATGCCCGCGACCGGCGTGCGCAGTTCGTGCGCGATGTCGGCGGTCACCCGGCGCTCCGCTTCCAGGCGGGCACCGAGCGCGTCCGCCATGGCGTTGACGGAGGCGGCGAGCCGGGCGATCTCGTCATGGCCGTGGGGGCGGGCCCGGGCGTCGAGGTCGCCGTCGGTGATGCGTTCCGCCGTCCGCGCGGCGGCCGTGGCCCGCCGTCCCATCCGCACGCCCAGCAACAGCCTGGTCAGGGGCACCAGGACGTTGACGGCCGCGCCCGTGGCGAGCAGCGTCCGGTCGAACGCAGGGCGCGCAGGACATCCGTCTTGATGTCGCGGTTCTCGGCGACCGCCTCGACGACGAACTGGCGGTCGGCCATGTCGCTGCGGGGTGGTTTCCGGGGCTGGGTCAGACGTTGCGGCGGTATTGGCCGCCCACTTCGAAGAAGGCCTCGGTGATCTGCTGGAGGGAGCAGACCCGGGTGGCGTCCATGAGGACGGCGAAGACGTTGTCGCCGTTCGTCGCCGCCTTCTTGAGAGCGGCCAGGGCGTCGTGGGCCTGGTCGCGGTGGCCGGTGTGGAAGTCCCGCACGCGCTCCAGCTGGGACTGCTTCTCCTCCTCGGTGGCCCGGGCGAGTTCCAGCCCCTGAGGCCGGCTGTCCCCGCCGGGGCGGAGGAAGGTGTTGACGCCGATGATGGGCAGTGTGCCGTCGTGCTTGCGCTGCTCGTACAGCATCGACTCGTCCTGGATGCGGCCCCGCTGGTAGCCGGTCTCCATCGCGCCCAGCACGCCACCGCGCTCGCTGATCCTCTCGAACTCCTGGAGTACGGCCTCCTCCACCAGGTCCGTGAGTTCGTCGATGACGAACGATCCCTGGAGGGGGTTCTCGTTCATCGCCAGGCCCCACTCGCGGTTGATGACGAGCTGGATCGCCAGCGCCCGCCGGACCGACTCCTCGGACGGGGTGGTGACGGCCTCGTCGTAGGCGTTGGTGTGCAGGGAGTTGGCGTTGTCGTAGATGGCCGTGAGGGCCTGGAGGGTGGTGCGGATGTCGTTGAAGTCCATCTCCTGGGCGTGCAGGGAGCGTCCGGAGGTCTGGACGTGGTACTTCAGCTTCTGACTGCGTTCGCCCGCCCCGTACTTCTCCTTCATCGCGACGGCCCAGATGCGGCGGGCGACCCGGCCGAGGACGGAGTACTCGGGGTCCATGCCGTTGGAGAAGAAGAACGACAGGTTCGGGGCGAAGTCGTCTATGCGCATGCCCCGGGCGAGGTAGGCCTCGACGTAGGTGAAGCCGTTGGCGAGGGTGAAGGCGAGCTGGCTGATGGGGTTCGCGCCGGCTTCGGCGATGTGGTAGCCGGAGATGGACACGGAGTAGAAGTTGCGGACCTTGTGGGCGATGAACCACTCCTGGATGTCGGCCATCATCCGCAGGGAGAACTCGGTGGAGAACAGGCAGGTGTTCTGGCCCTGGTCCTCCTTGAGGATGTCGGCCTGCACGGTGCCGCGCACGTTCGCGAGCGCGTGGGCCCGCAGCTCGGCCGCCTCCTCGGGGGACGGGTCACGGCCCTCGGCGGCCCGGAACCGGTCCGTCTGCTGGTCGATCGCGGTGTTGAGGAAGAACGCCAGGATCGTCGGCGCGGGTCCGTTGATGGTCATGGAGACCGAGGTCGTGGGCGCGATCAGGTCGAAGCCGTCGTAGAGGGCCTTCATGTCCGCAAGCGTGGCCACCGACACCCCGGACGTGCCGACCTTGCCGTAGATGTCGGGGCGTTCGTCCGGGTCCCGGCCGTAGAGCGTGACCGAGTCGAAGGCGGTGGACAGGCGGGTGGCCGGCTGGCCCTCGGAGAGCAGCTTGAAGCGCCGGTTCGTACGGAACGGATCGCCCTCACCGGCGAACATCCGCGCCGGGTCCTCGCCTTCGCGCTTGAAGGGGAACACCCCGGCTGTGAAGGGGAAGTAGCCGGGCAGGTTCTCCCCGCGCCAGAACCGCACCAGCTCCCCGTGGTCGGTGAAGCGGGGCAGGGCGACGCGCGGGACCTTGCTGCCGGACAGGGACTCCCGGGTCAGCTTGGTGTGGATCTTCTTGTCCCGGACCGTCACCACCTGCTCGTCTCCGGAGTAGGAGGCGATGACGGCGGGCCAGTTGCCGATCTGCTCCGTGACCTGGTGCGGGAGCTGCTTGCGGGCGTCGTCGAGGAGCGAGCGCACGTTCGCCGCGTCGGAGCCGGCCTCGGCGAGCTCGTCCCTGACCGCCTCCAGGTACTGCACCCGCCGGGCCGCCTCGGCCAGTTGCGCGGTTTCGGCGTGGTAGGCGCGGATCGTGTCGGTGATCTCGGCGAGGTATCGCACCCGGGCTGCCGGGACCACCTGGCGGATGCCGGAGGAGTGGCGTACCCCGACCGGTGCCAGCGCGCCCTCGGACAGCGGCAGTCCCTTCTCGGCCAGGCCCGTCTTCAGGTGCTGGTAGAGGGCGGTGACACCGTCGTCGTTGAACGTCGCCGCCGACGTGCCGTACACCGGCATGTCCTCGGGCCGCATGCCGAACGCCTCGCGGTTGCGGACCAGTTGGCGGCCCACGTCGCGCAGCGCGTCCTGCGCGCCGCGCCGCTCGAACTTGTTGATCGCCACGACGTCGGCGAAGTCGAGCATGTCGATCTTCTCCAGCTGCGAGGCGGCACCGAACTCCGGTGTCATCACATACAGCGAGGTGTCGACGAACGGCACGATCGCCGCGTCTCCCTGGCCGATGCCCGGCGTCTCCACGATCACCAGGTCGAATCCGGCGGCCTTGACCACGTCGATCACGTCGGACAGGTGCTCGGGCAGCTCGCGGCTGCCACGGGTGGCCAGGCTGCGGAAGAAGACCCGGTTCCCGTCCAGGGAGTTCATGCGGATGCGGTCACCGAGCAGTGCCCCGCCGCCGCGGCGGCGGGTCGGGTCGACCGCGATGACAGCGATCCGCAGTTTGTCCTGCTGGTCGATGCGGAAGCGGCGCACCAGCTCGTCCGTCAGTGACGACTTGCCCGAGCCGCCCGTGCCGGTGATGCCGAGCACCGGCATGCCCCGTGCCGCGGCGGCGGCCCGCAGCCGCTCAAGGAGATCCGGGGGCAGCTTGCCCAGTTCCGCGCCGGTGATGGCGCGGGCGATCGCGAACCGGTCGCCTGCCAGCACGGCGGCCGCGTCGGCCGGCTTGCCGTCCCAGAGGTCGAAGTCGCAGTCCTTCACGACCGAGTTGACCATCCCGGCCAGGCCCATCCGCTGCCCGTCCTCGGGGGAGAAGATGGTCACCCCGCTGTCGCGCAGCCGGGTGATCTCCTCGGGCACGATGACGCCGCCTCCGCCGCCCACCACACGGAGGTGGTCGGCTCCCCGCGCGCGCAGCGACTCGACCAGGTACTCGAAGTACTCCACGTGCCCGCCCTGGTACGAGGAGACGGCGACACCGTGGGCGTCCTCCTCCAGGGCGGCGTCCACGACCTCCCGCACCGACCGGTTGTGTCCGAGGTGGATGACCTCGGCGCCTTGGGACTGGAGGATCCGCCGCATGATGTTGATCGACGCGTCATGCCCGTCGAACAGAGCCGAAGCCGTGACCAGGCGGACAGGATGCACGGGTCGGTGCAGAGCGCTCATGGGGGCCTTCCCGGACAGGGCGGGGGTGCTGCTGACGAAAGAGATACTAGGACGCCCTAGTAAATTGCTGGGGGTGATCGCCGTCACAAGTCGAGGTCACCTGTCGCTGGTGGCCCTGGCGATGGGCGGGGGAGCCCTCGCGCTGTCCCACATCAACGACGCCGGGTACTGGATGTTCACCAAGCTCGCCGGTCTCGACGTCGCTGCGGGGCTGCGCACGTGGACTGTGCTGACGACGGTCATGGGATGCGCGGGCTTCGCCCTCACCGCGGTCCTGTGGCCGCTGGTCTGACCGGCACTCGGACGTGGTTGTCAGTCGGCGGAGGCCATGAAGTTCAGCATCCTGCGGTTGATCTCCGCCGCGTGGTCGATCTGCGGCCCGTGGCCCGTGTTGGAGATGATCTCGGCTCGGGCCCCGGGCACCAGGCGCGGCACACGCTCCGCCTGCCGCTTCGGGTGCACGAGGAGGCTTCGCTTGCCGAGCACCAGATAGAGCGGGGTCCGGATGGTGGACAGCTCCTCCTCGGACAGGGGAAGCGGCACCGGGCGGCGTATGCGGTAGGCGCGAAAGGCCGTTCTGATCAGCGTGCGCAGTTCCGGCATGACGAGGACCGGCTGTTCCAGCCAGGCCGCCAGCCGTGGGCGGAGCGCCTTGGGCGCGAAGGTCGCGAAGAAGCCGGCGAAGATCCAGACGAAGAAGCGCAACCCCACCTTCTCCAGGCCGCCGGGGTCGAGCAGGGTGACCGAGGCGAGGCGACCGGGCCTGCGGTGCGCCTGGTTCAGGGCGAGCCATCCGCCGTAGGAGGTGCCGACGAGGTGGACGCGGTCGAGGCCGAGTCCGGCGAGTGTCTCGTCCAGCCACTGGGCGGCGTGTTCGGGGCGGTGGATCGGCTCGCGCTGCACGCTGCGGCCGGGATCGCCCGGGGTGTCGATCGCGTAGACCGGGCGATCCGCGCTGAGGGCCGGGGTGTTCGGGTACCACATGGCGGAGCAGGAGCCGGCCCCGTGCACCAGGACGACCGGGGTGCGGGATCGGGCGGCCTCGTCGGCGGGGCCATAGCGGTAGACGTGCGTGGTGGCGAAGGACGTCTCCACGTCCTCCTCCGCGAGCGCGGATGCTCCGAGGGCGTAGACCGCATCGCAGGCCGTGAAGTAGCGCTCCCTCCAGGTATCGCTCACGTAGCGGCCGACATCGGACTGGGTGCGGGCAGCGGTCTCGGGCATGGCCACCTCCGGCGTCTCGGTTTTGTGATACGACCGTACCACGATGTTGGTACGGTCGTATCATCAAAGGGTCACCACGGAGCCAGAGCAGGAACGACGAGCGGAGAACCGGCCGATGCCCAAGCGCGTGGATCACGCAGAACGGCGCACCGAGATCGCCGAGGCGCTCGTCCGCGTCGCCGGCCGGCGCGGACTGCATGCCGTGGGGATGCGCGATGTGGCAGCGGAGGCGGGCGTATCGCTGCGGCTGGTGCAGTACTACTTCCAGACCAAGGAGAAGTTGCTGCTCTTCGGGCTCGAACATCTGGCGGAGAGGTTCGGGGAGCGGGTCTCCGCCCGTGTCCGGGCCGCCGGGGACAGCCCCGGCCCGCGCGCGATGGTCGAGGCGCTGCTGATGGCGGCGCTGCCGACAGACGACGAGAGCCGCACCTTCCACCACCTCTACACGTCCTACGCCGTTCTGTCCGTCAACGACCGGGCGCTGGCAGCCCAGCCCTTCATCAAGAACCCTGACGCCGCCGAAGACGCCCTGACCGAACTCCTCCGGCAGGCGAAAGAGGCAGATCTGCTCGAGCCCGGTGTGGACGCACGGTTGGAGGCGGCCGGCCTGCTCGCCATGTCCGCGGGACTCGGCACCGGCATCCTCGTCGGCCAGCGCGGTCCGGAGTCGGCGGCCACGGTCCTGGACCACTATCTGAACCGCATCTTCCGCACCGGTGGTGCGGCTGGTTGACGGGCGGTCGCAGCAACGCGTGGGAGTGGCGGGGCAGTTCGGTTCCCGCCCATTGCGTGACCGCCGAACTCCGGCCCGGCGTCGCCCTCATGGACGTCCGCATGCCCCCGCGCTCGTGGCACCGCCTGCGAGACCCCGGTGGCGAACGCGCATGGCAGGCCACGCCAAGAACGCATCCATGGCCTGCCCTTCATCCGGGTTCGTCAGACTCTCCCGTCAGCGGCGGGTTACTGTACGGACACGCCGCGCTGCCCTCGGTCGGCTCAGGAGGAACACTGTGTCATCGCCCTGCGACCCCCAGCACGCGCCCGCCGGCGATGTGGGCGCGGCGCTCATGATGATCGACTCTCGGCTCAAGTCCATCTACGACGGCAGGTCCCAGACCGACGCCGAACAACAAGCGCTGACCGACCAGTTCGCCGCGTCCTTGGGGCCCCGCGGGGTCGATGACCTGCTGGACGGCGCGTGCACGCTCATCTACATGTTCATGCAGTGGCTGCGGATGGCCTACGAGGACCACGGCAAGGACGTCATCGAGTACGTGGTGCCCAACCTCGTGGCCACGATGCGCATGATGCCCAAGAGCGTCCGTCCCGAAGCCATCCCCACCATGGCTGGACTGCTCGTCGCTGCAGGCACCGGACTGAGCCCCAGCCTGTGGCGCAAGCAGTACGGAGAGTGGACCGTGGACGAGATGAATCCCCTGGAAGCCACCGCCTTCCTGCTCGCGGAGCACATAAACCGACTCACCGACGACCGCGACTTCGCCACCCGCATGATCACCGAAGCCCTGGCCAGGATGGACGAAGCCTGACGTGCGGCCTTTGGGTACCCAGCTCTGAAACGCTCCGTGATCTACAGCCGGGATGCCGTTGCACCGGACTCGACGAACTCGTCCAGGGCTGGGTCATCTCCGAAACCGTCGGCCACGAGAAGCCTGAACCGGAGATCTTCCAGGCGGCAGCCGCCACGGTCAACGCACTCCTACCAGCCGACCCATGTCACTCACGACGTCGCCTCCGCGATCAACCACGTCATCAGGGGCACCGGGAATAGCAGTGGACAGTGATCACGCGAACGGGACACTGGTTCGATGACTGAATCAGACACGAAGGCGGATCTCCGTCTCTACTTGCAGGATGCCCGTGACGTGCTGCTGTGGAAGCTGGATGGCTTGTCGGAGTACGACATCCGGCGCCCCATGACTCCGACAGGCACCAACCTTTGGGACTGGTCAAGCATCTGACCGGCGCCGAAGCGGCGTATTTCGGCGAGACCTTCGGCCGGCCGGTTGAGGGGCCGCCGCTCTGGATCGCGGGGGCTGCCGAACCGAACACCGACCTGTGGGCGACCGCCGCGAAGACGCGGGAGCGGATCGTCGACGATTACCGCCGGGTGTGCGCTCACTCGGACGAGACGATCGAGTTGCTTCCCCTCGACGCTGTCGGCCGGGTGCCGTGGGGGCCGTGCCCTGAGCTGCCACTCCGCCGAATTCTCATCCACATGATCGCCGAGACTCAGCGGCATGCCGGGCATGCCGACATTGTCCGCGAACTCGTCGACGGGGCCACGGGACAGCGGCCCGGGAGCGACAACGTGGCGCCCGGCGACTCGGCCTGGTGGGAGGACTACCGAAGCCGACTGGAGCAGGCGGCCAAGGAGGCAGACTCCGGGTCGTAGATCAAGTGCCCTCCTCCGGCTGCATGGCTCCGGCCAAACGACAGGCACTCGGTCATCCGCCGAGCTCGGTCGGGCCGAGGCCGGTCGGTAGTCGGCGCGCGGCCAGCGCCACGGCCTCGTGCGCTGTGGTGAACAGGCCGAGGTCCGGAGTGATGAAGCCCCTGCCCACTCCGTATGTGCCGTCGCTGCCCGCGGTCAGGCACGGCCCGACGGCGGTCAGGCGCGGCCGGGTGGTGGTCGAGAAGCGCAGGGCCCAGTGGCTCGTGAACGGGTACAGGGCGCGCAGCGCCGGCTCGGCGTACGCTGCCTCGATCAGGGCCTGGTACGTCTCCTGCCAGGCGTACTCCAGTTCGCCCGCCTCCTGGCGCATGCCCTGCCACTCGGATTCCGTCAGGCGCGCGGGATCGTGGTCGGGCACCTCGAACCGGCCGGTCAGGTGCACGAAAGGCGCCGCCCGACGGATGTCCTGCAGGGCCGCTCCGTCGTGCCACGCCCGGGCGGCCCTGGCGACCTCCGCAAGGTCGTCCGTCGTGCCGTCGATGAGAGGCATGCCCTGGCACTGCTCCGCTCCCCGGATCGACCACCGGCGTTCGTGCAGCCATGCGCTGATCTGCAGCGGCTCGCGGTGCGGCAGGGGGCTCGCAACCGTCGCGTGGACCAGCGGAGCGGAACCTGGAGACGTGACGGGGACAGTGCAGCAGCAGCCTTCCGCTTCGGCACGGAGCGCTGTGGCGAGGCTGCCGCAGGCTGCGACGTCGGGGTACAGAGCGGCGGGATCAGGAGGGGTGGGCACGGCTCCTGATTGTGCCCTACCCCTGTGAGCGGAGGAGTTCGCCCACGAAGAGGGCGGCGAAAACGAGCATGAGAGTGCCGGAACCCCGGTCGATCCACACCCGGCGCTGAGGCGTCAGCCAGCGTCTCAGCGTCGAAGCGCCGACAGCGAGGAGGGTGAACCAGAGCCAGGAGGCACTGACCGTCCCCGCCGCGAAGATCGGACGGTGATCCGGAGCCTGGGCCGCGATGGCCACACCGAGGATGCCGACGACGTCCAGGACCGCGTGGGGGTTGAAGACGGTGACCGAGGCGCATTGCGCAACCACACGGCGCCAACGCATCTCGGGCGGTGTGGACTGGTCGAAGTCCTCTGGACGCGACCGGAAGGACTTGACCGCCAGGTACGTCAGGAACACCACGCCGGCGGCCAGGAGGAACGACTTGATGCCGGGTATGCGGTTGAGCACCGCGGATGTCCCGGCACCGCCGAGAGATATGAGGACGGTGTCGCAGATCCCAGCGGCCACGACTGCCACGAACACCCGCGGTACGCCGAAGGTGAAGCCCTGGTTGATGAGGAAGATGTTCTGCGGCCCGATGGGCGTGATCATGGCGAGACCGAGCAACATTCCCGCGAAGTAGGAATCCACGGATCAGTGCGTCGACGTCCGGAGCATTGTCGTTTCCGTTTCCTGCGCTGGGTCGAAGGCGTGAGCGTGACAAACGCGGCATGGGGAGCCACACGGTCCGCGAGCTCCGATTCCGATGGCGCGTCAGCATCTGAAGGTCAAGTCCAGCCCGGAGCTTGCCCTGTATGCAATCGGTGGCCTCAAGGATGGCGTGTTCCATGTGTGGTGTGGCTGAACTGGACCGCCGAGGCGAGGAGCACACTGTCGGCCGTGCTCCCGGCTTCCGACGTAAGGATTCCGTCATCAGCTGCGGGGTGTGGGACGACCGCCCGGTGGCGTTGAATCGGGAGGGCTGGAGGAACTCTCAGGAGGCGAGCGGGGATGGGGCGCGTGCGCAAGGTAATGACCGGGCCGTTGGTCATCGCGGTGCTGGTGGTGGCGGTCGGCGGAGCCGGCTTCGGACTGTACTGGTTCCAGCCGTGGAAGCTGTGGCAGGACGAGACCGTTCAAGAGGCCCTGCCCGGGGTCGCAGTCGCGGAGACCTCCGCTCCTCCCGCCGCGGCGCCCTCCGAGTCGCCCTCCGAGTCGCCTTCCCCGGCCACCGGTCCGCAGACACTGGCGAGTGGTGAGCTGATCAGCCACGAGCACGCGACCTCGGGCACGGTGAAGCTCGTACGGCTGGCCGACGGCTCCCATGTCGTCCGGCTGGAGAACCTGAACACCAGCAACGGACCGGACCTGCGCGTCTGGCTGACCGACGCGCCGGTGAAGCAGGGCAAGGCGGGGTGGCACGTCTTCGACGACGGCAAGTACGTCAGCCTCGGCAAGCTCAAGGGCAACAAGGGTAGCCAGAACTACGCCCTCCCCGGTGACGCGGATCCATCGAGCTTCAGCAGCGTGAGCATCTGGTGCGACCGCTTCGACGTGTCGTTCGGCGCGGCGGAGCTGGCCCGGGTCTGACAGGGATGCCGGCGCGGCCCGTGACCGACTTCGGCCTCGACTCGCTGCTGAGCACCGAGTTCATGGTGCGCGCCGGCGAGCACTTCGACGTCCGCCTGGCGGCCACCGAGCTGATGGGCGGCGACCGCACCTTGACCCACTTCGCGCAACTCGTGCACAGCGGGCTGGGCCTCGCCCGGTACCGGTCCGGCGACGGCGCGGTCTGAGGCCGTCTCCTCATGGGGCGAGGAGACGGCCGCTCCGCGTTCAGCGCACCTCGGCCCGCCCCGCGGTGTCGTCGAGGAAACCGCCCGACTGGTGCTGCCACAGCTTCGCGTAGGCGCCGTCGAACGCGAGCAACTCCTGGTGCGTGCCCTGCTCGACGATCCGTCCGCGGTCGAGGACGACGAGCTGGTCCATGCCGGCGACCGTGCTCAGCCGGTGCGCCACCACCAGTGCGGTCCGCCCGTCCATGAGCCGCCACAGCGCCTCCTGCACGAGGAGTTCGCTCTCCGAGTCCAGGGCGCTGGTCGCCTCGTCGAGCAGCAGGATCGGCGCGTCGCGCAGGATCGCCCGGGCGAGAGCGACGCGCTGGCGCTGACCGCCGGACAGTTTGATGCCACGCTCACCCACCATGGTGTCGAAGCCGTCCGGCAGCGCGTCGGCGAACTCCGTGACATGGGCCGCCTCGGCCGCCCGGCGGATCTCGGCCTCGGTGGCGTCCGGCCGGGCGAACGCGATGTTGTCCCGCAGGGTGCGGTGGAACATCGCCGGGTCCTGCGGCACGTAGGCGATCTGGCTGCGCAGGTCGGCCTGGCGCAGCCGGCTGATGTCCTGACCCCCGACGAGGATGCGGCCGCCGTCGATGTCCGTCATCCGTAACAGCAGCCGGGTGAGGGAGGTCTTGCCGCCGCCGGACCGGCCGACCAGGCCGATCCGCGCCCCGCCCGGCACGTACAGGTCCATACCCTCGAACAGCGGCTTGCCGCCCCGGTGCGCGAAGGTCACCTTCTCGAAGCGGATGTCGGCGGCCCGGGGCCTCAGCGGCTCCGGGGACGGCGGGTCGAGCACGGTAGGAGGTGTCAGGAGCAGCTCGGTGAACTGCGCGGCCTCCGTCATCGAGCTCTCCAGCCGGCGGTAGATCTGGTTGAACTCGAACATGATCCGTGTCGCGTTGCCGTAGTAGGTGAAGGCGACCACGATCGCCTCCACGCCGTGCCCGCCCCCGGCGAGCGTGACCGCGAGCAGCAGGCCCACCGCGTTGGTCAGCACGAACAGCGGCGCGACCAGCGTGTCGATGCGGAGGTTGCCGTAGTCCCACGACCGCAGCGTGAGCCGGCGCGAGGTGGCGACCCGGGAGCGGTGCTCGGCGGCCTCACGCTCCTCCGCGGCGAACGCCCGCACCGTGTCCATGTTCATCAGACTGTCGGCGACGTGGCCCGACACCCGGGCGACCGCCTCCTCACGCTGGTCGACCAGCGCCTGGCGGCGCCGGACGAGCGGCACCACCAGCACCGCGGTCAGCGCGATCATCACCAGCAGTCCGACCACGAGCAGGGGTTCGTAGCGCCACAGCACCACCGCCCCGAAGACCAGCGGCACGAAGCTGCCCACGATCTGGAACGCCAGCGTGTCCACGAACTGCTCGAAACGCGAGGCGAAGCTCAGGACGCGCTTGGTCAGCGAACCGGCGAAGTTGTCGTGGAAGAACGCGGCGTCCTTGGCGAACAGCTCGTCCATCCCGATCACGTACAGGTGCTCGATGCCGAGGGCCTCGAGGCGGTTGAGGCAGTGCAGGGCGACGCGCCACAGTGCCTCCGCGAGCAGCAGGACCCCGGCGAAGCCGAGGACGTACGGCAGTGTCGAGTCGACCGTGACGTCCCGGTCGTCGGCGATGTCGCCGACGAGCTTGGCGACGATCAGCGGCGCGATGTAGTTGATTCCGATGTTGCCCAGCGCCATGAGCAGCATCGCGGGTGCCGTCAGCCGGCGGAGCCGGGACAACTCCCGTCCGTAGTAACGAAGTGCGAGAAGTACCGAGCGCTTGCCCGGCTGAACCCTGCGCGATTCAGGCGTTTCCATCCCACCCCTGTGTCGTTCTGTGGCCACCCGTCGCCCGCCGCCCGCCACGCGCTGGTGCGGGCAGGGGCCATCGCGGCAACGGATGTGTGGAGATTCGGGTCGAGTCCGGAAGTGTCCCGCGATGGCGACCGCGGCGTCCAAGCGTTTTCCGGCCGGGCGGTGGTGCGCAGGGAGCGCCAAGAGGCACGGTCGGCGGACTCGGGGAGGTACGGGGCGGTGGTGCGGGGGCGGCCGGGCGGTGCCGGACGTGAGTGCGCAGGGGTGTCGCCAGGACCACCCCCGCATCGGGCGTCCAGGCCCAGGGACGGGTCGTGCCGGGGGCGGCAGCATGTGTGTCGTCGGCAAGGGGCCGACGACGAACCCACCACCGGACTTCGGGGGACCCCCGTGAACGAGACCTTCGCCAGGCGCCTGACGGGCCTCGCCGGCATCGCCGCCGCGGCCGCCCTGATCGTCGAGGTACCGCTGTACTTCGTCTACTCCGGTCCGCCGCCGGACTCGAACGTCCTCACCAGGCTGCTGCTCGCGATCTTCTCGCTGGCGTTCCTGGTCGTGTTCGTGACGGCCTTCCGTGAGCTGGTCAAGCGGGTGAACCCGGCCTATGAATGGGTGGGTTCGATGGCCTTCGCCACCGGCCTGGTCTACGCGACGGTCACCCTGGTCTCCAGCGGGCTGGAAGCCGGCGCGGTCATCGCCGCCGACCGTTCGATCGATCCGACCATCACGGTCAGCGGCACCTACATCCTCTACGGGTCGATCGGCCGTGTGCTGCTGACGCTGTTCCTGGTCGCGGTGGGCTTCGGCATCTCCCGTACGAACCTGCTGCCGCGCTGGACCAGCCGCTCCGCCTACGTCCTGGCCGGTGTCAATGTGGCCTTCGTGCCGTCCCTGTTCTTCGGCAACGACCCGGCGAACTTCTACGCGGCGAACGGCTGGGGCACCACCGCTTCGATGGGCGCGATCCTCAGCTACTGGCTCCTCGCCCTGGGCATCTCCACGTACCGCAGCGCCACCCGCCGTACGTCGTCGGCCGGTTCACCGGCCCTGCGGCACTGACACCACGGCCGGCCAAGTCCTCCACATCACCGCGATCCCGTCAGGTCCAGGAGCCTCAGACGCTCCTGGACCCGGTGTGCGAGGGCTGGTTGCCCGCTCAGCCCAGGCAGAGCGGGAACTCCGAGGCCAGCTCACCGAGTTCGGCCTGCTCCGCGTCGTTCGGCGCCCGCCGCCCCGTGCCCACCAGCAGCGCGTCCTGGTCGGAGAACGACGGGGGGAACGCGCTCCCGGCGATCCGCTCCAGCATCTCGCGGGACCGGGCGAGCCCCTCCGCGGGCGGCGGCGCGGCATCCGGGAGGTGGGCGATCAGGTCGAGATGGTGCAGTGTCCACTCCATGACGTACGCGGAGAGGTAGTCGCCCACGGTGAGAACCTCGTCGCGGGTGCCGACCCTGAGGGACGGGTCGGCGAGCTCCGCGGCACGGCCGGCGGCGGAGCCGACATCGTCCAGGCGGAACTTGAGCAGGTGCGCATCCTCGTACGCGGCGGCCAGCCGGACGGTCAGCGCGTCGAGCGGGTCGTCCCCGGTCGGCGGCGTGTCGGAGATGTCCCAGTAGGTCAGCGCGTCCCGGGTCGGTTCCCCGTCGGCGGGGGTGGCGAGGGTGATCAGGACGTCCTGCGCGTCGACGACCAGATGGCACACCAGGTCCCGCACCAGCCAGCCGGTACAGCCGGACGGCCGGGTGAAGTCCTCGTCGGACAGGTCGGCGACCGCGGCACGCAACGCCGTCCAGGAGCGTGCGAAGAGATCCACATCGGCAACGTAGTGCCGTGCCGCGAGGGCGGACAAGCGTTTCACGGACGGCCGGCTCACCCGTACGGCCGATGCGAAGTGAGCGCGACTGTTGACGTGGACAGCGTCGGCGCGCCACGTTGAGTAACCTGGTAACTGCGGTGCATCACCGAATCCTGCGATCCAAAGGTGGTGGGCATGGCCATCATGGGGAGGCCCAGGACATCGGCCGTGACCGGCGAGGCCGTGGAGCGCCTCGTCTCGCCGGTCGACTCACACACCGAGTGGGATCCGCTGGAGGAGATCATCGTCGGGCGTCTCGAGGGCGCGACGATCCCTTCGGACCACCCGGTGGTGAGCTGCAACGTGCCGCCCTGGGCCGGACGGTTGCAGGGCCTCGCCGCCGGCTTGCGGTATCCGCGCATGCTCGTCGAGCAGGCCCAGCAGGAGATCGACGGGTTCGTCGCCCTGCTGGAGTCCCTCGGGGTCACGGTCAGGCGGCCGGACGCGGTCGACCACCGGCGCCGCTTCGGCACCCCGGACTGGTCCTCGCGGGGTTTCTGCAACACCTGTCCGCGGGACAGCATGCTCGTGATCGGCGACGAGATCATCGAAACCCCGATGGCCTGGCCGTGCCGGTACTTCGAGACCCACTCCTACCGCCCGCTCCTCAAGGACTACTTCCGGCGCGGCGCGCGCTGGACGTCGGCACCCAAGCCGCAGCTCACGGACGACCTGTTCGATCCGGACTTCAGGGTCCCGAAGGGCGGTGAGCCGATGCGGTACATCCTCACCGAGTTCGAGCCCGTCTTCGACGCGGCGGACTTCGTCCGGGCCGGACGGGACCTGTTCGTCACGCGCAGCAACGTCACCAACCGGATGGGCATCGAGTGGCTGCGCCGCCATCTCGGGCCGGAGTACCGCATCCACGAGATCGAGAGCCGCTGCCACACACCCATGCACATCGACACGACGTTCGTGCTGCTCGCGCCCGGAAAGGTGCTGGTCAACCCCGAGTACATCGACGTCGACCGGCTGCCCGGCATCCTGAACTCCTGGGACGTCCTGGTCGCCCCCGAGCCCGACCCGATCGACGAGGCGCTGCTCAAGGTCACGTCGATGTGCGGCAAGTGGCTCAGCATGAACGTCCTCATGGTCGACGAACGGCGGGTGATCGCGGAGCGGCACCACACGGGCATGCTGCGTGCCCTGGAGAAGTGGGGCTTCGAGCCCATCCCGTGCGACCTGCTGCACTACGCGCCGTTCGGCGGCTCGTTCCACTGCGCGACGCTCGACGTCCGGCGCCGCGGCTCGCTCCAGTCCTACTTCGACTGACCGACGTCACCCCGCCGGCTCCCGCTGCGGGCGGTGCCGGCAGGTGTGCGGGCTATCGGAGCGCCGCCGCCACCAGTGTGCGGATCTCCCGCTCCGACACGGAGCCGCCTCCCACCAGGCGGTCGAAGACCAATCCGTCCACACAGGTCAGCAGCGTGACGGTGCGGTCCTCGGCGTCCGCGACGCCCTGCGCGGCCAGGAAGTCGCGTACGGCTTGCCGTGCTGCGTTCCGGCGCGGCACGAGGATCTCCCGCAGCTCGGGGTGGTGCACGCTCTCGATGGCGCACGCGTAGCGCGCGAGGGAGCGTCGCCGTCCGTCCCCCGTGAGCCGCTCCTCGACCAAGGCGGCGATCCCGGCCACCAGTTCCTCGGCATTCCGCGGCACCGGCGTCCGATCCCCGATCTCCTGGAGTTCTGCCTGGTCGAGGGCGACCAGGCGCCGGACCAGTGCGGTGAGCAGGGCCTGGCGGGTGCGGAAGTAGGCGGACGTGGTTCCGGCCGGCAGGTTCGCGGCCCGGTCCACCGCGCGATGGGTCAGTCCCCGGATGCCGGTCTCGGCGAGCACGCCGATGGCCGCGTCGGCGAGGACGGTACGTCGGTCTGTGGCCATCTCCCTTTTCTACACCTGTAGAGGGGCTAGGTACTCTCCTTCTACATCTGTAGAAGGACAGCGGCGGGACGGACGAGGGAGGGCCGGCATGGGTGGCAGCGCGGTGGTGGTGGGCGGAGGCATCGGCGGGCTGGCCGCCGCGATCGGTCTGCGCCTGATCGGCTGGGAGGTCACGGTGGTCGAACGCGCCCCCGTCCCGGCCGACGCGGGTGCGGGCATCTCCCTGCACGCCAACGGCATCCGTGCCCTGGACGTCCTCGGCGTCGGCGAGGCGGTGCGCGCGGCTGCGCGTCCCCAGTACACCGGGGGCACCCGTGTCCCCGGTGGCGGCCGGCTGGCCCGGATGGACGGGACCGCTCTCGAGCGCGAGCTGGGCACGCCGATCGTCGGTGTCCCGCGGGCCGTCCTGCACCACCTGCTGCGCGCGGCGCTGCCGTCCGAATGCCTGCTGGTCGGGACCGAGGCGACGTCCGTCGACCACACCGACGCCGGCCGGGTGCGGATACCGCTCGGGGACACCGTCCTGGAGGCGGATCTGGTCGTGGCCGCAGACGGAGTGGGCAGCCGGCTGCGCGGCCTGCTGTTCCCTCGGCACCCCGGCCCGGCCTACAGCGGATCGACCGTGTTGCGCGCCATCACCGAGCACCCGGTCGAGCTGGACACCGACTTCGAGCTGACCTGGGGCAGGGGCGCCGAGTTCGGACACATCGCGTTCGCCGACGGCCGGGCCGAGTGGCACGCGGTGCTCAACTCGCCGCCCGGCGTGCGGCATACGGACGCGCTCGCCGAGCTGCGCCGACGGTTCGGCACCTGGCACGATCCGATCCCCGCGCTGCTGGACGCGACCCGGCCCGACGCCGTCCTGCACCACGACATCCACGAACTGGCGACGCCCCTGCCCGCCTTCACCGCGGGCCGGATCGCGCTGCTCGGTGACGCGGCCCACGCCATGACCCCGAACCTCGGCCAGGGCGCATGCCAGGCGCTGGAGGACGCGGCCGTGCTGACCGCCGCACTCGCCACCGAGCCCACCGTCGCCTCGGCGCTGGCCCGTTACGACGCCGAGCGCCGCCCGCGCAGCCAGTCCGTCGCACGCGCCGCCCGAAAGGCCGGCCGGATGGGTCAGCAACTGACGCACCCCCTGGCCGTCGCCGTGCGGAACACCGCTCTCCGGCTGGCCCCCTCCCGCGTGACCGTCCGCACCATCCTGCGGCATGCCGACTGGACACCGCCGGGCCTGGGCTGACGGCACCGCACCCGCGCCACGGCCGAGGCGGCCCCCTGGACGAGCCCGCAACCGAATGGCGACGAAGAGGGGCGACCCTCAGCCTCCGGCCGCCCCCAGCCGTCCGGCCACGAGGGCGGCGAGTTCGGCAGGCGTACGCGGCCCCGGCTCCTCGCCCGTCAACAACCCCTGCGCGCGAAGGAGTTCCGCCGCGGCAGCACCCCAGGGCAGTCGCAGGCCCGCCTCCCGGAGGAGATCGGTGCGTGCCAGTGCCTCGGGGGCGGGCCCGGTGCGGACTCCGGACGGGGTGAGGAGGGCCGCGTCGTCCGCCCAGCGCAGGGCGAGGTCGACGTCATGGGTGGCCATCACCACCGTGGTGCCGGCCTCGCGCAGTCCGTCGAGCGTGGTGAGGAGCCGTTCCTGGCCGTCGGGGTCGAGCCCGGCCGTCGGCTCGTCGAGCACGAGGACACGGGGCCGCATGGCGACCGCGCCCGCGATGGCGGTGCGTTTGCGCTGCCCGTAGGAGAGCAGATGGGTGGGCCGGTCGGCCAGGGCGGTGATATCCAGGGCGGCGAGGGCCTCCGCCACCCGCGCCCGCACCTGCGTGTCGTCCAGACCGAGGTTCAGCGGCCCGAACGACACGTCCTGCTCGACGGACGCCGCGAAGAGCTGGTCGTCCGGGTCCTGCACCACCAGCTGGACGGTCGTCCGCAGCCGGGTCAGGCCCTTGCGGTCGTACGTCACCGCCTGCCCGTCGACCGTCAACCGGCCCGCGTCCGGCTTCAGTCCGCCGCTGAGCAGCCGCATCAGCGTGGTCTTGCCGCTGCCGTTGCGGCCGAGCAGCGCGAGCGCGCGACCCTCGCGGATCTCGAAGTCGAGGCCGCTGAGCACGGCCGGGCCGTCCTCGTAGGCGAAGGACGCGCCCCGCAGGGCGACGAGGGCGGGCTCGCTCATGTCAGCGGCCTTTCCAGTACGAAGGTGAGGACGGCCAGTGCCGCGAGGAGCACGCAACTGGCGGCCGTGAAGCGGACGGAGACGCGGGCCTCGGGCACCAGGACGCGCAGGGTGCCGTCGTAGCCGCGCCCGGCGAGACCGGCCTGGAGGCGGACCGCCCGGTCGAAGGCCCGGACGAACGCGGTGGCCGCGAGACCGCCCAGCGAACGCCAGGCGGCGGCCCGCGTGGTGTGCCCGAGCCGGGCGGCCTGCGCGTCACGGACCCGGCGCACGGAGTCCAGCAGCAGGAAGCTCATGCGGTACGTCACGAGCGCGACGTCGACGACCGCCGCGGGCACCCCGGCCCGGACCAGACGCGGCAGCAGGTCGGACATGGGCGTGGTGAACGCGAACAGCAGCACTCCCAGGGAGGCCGCCGAGGTGCGCAGCAGCAACTCCCCGGCCCGGACCGGCCCGTCGCCGGCCAGGGACACGAAACCCTCCGGCCCGCCGACCTGCACGAGCAGCGTCAACGCGCCCGTCACGCAGAAGCCCAGCGGCACCCGGTAGGCCCGCCACAGCCGGCGCCAGGGCACGCCCGCCGGACCCAGCAGCACCGCCAGGGCGGCCAGCAGCACCAGGGCCGCGCCCGGCCAGGGCGGCAGCGAGATCGCCAGCAGGGTCAGCCCCAGCCCGAGCACGGCCTTGTCCACGGGATGGCGGCGGCGCCAGCGGCTGCTGTGCGCCGCCGCGTCGATCGGCAGCACGCGGCTCAAGCCCTTTCGGCCGTGGACTCCTCGGCGGCGCCGGCCGCCGGGCTCTCGGAGTCCCGCTCCCGCGCCCGCCGCTCACCCTGCCGCCGGCCCCGGTGCAGGCCGAAGTAGTAGGCGAGGACACCGGCGCCGAGGGCCGCCTGGAGGGAGAACAGCGCCGACTCGATCTCACCGGAGGGCGGTTCGTACAGGGGCGAGAACCAGGGCTCGTAGTCCGGCTCGATCTCGGTGATCGCCGTCTCCGCCTCGCCGTCGGCGCCCGTGAACGGCTCCTCCTTGTGGTCGCCGAGGCCGAGCGCGAGCGGCAGCACGGCGAGCGCGGCCACGACGAGCAGCAGCAGGACGTTGATCTTCGTGTTCCTGCTCATCGGGCCACCGCCTCGGTCTCGCTCGGGGACTGCTTCTTGGCGACGAGCACACCCAGCCGGGTCAGTTCGCCCTTGCTGGACTGCACCAGCAGCCGCATCACGAGCACCGTCAGCAGTCCCTCGCTCACCGCGAGCGGGATCTGGGTGACGGCGAAGATGGAGCCGAACTTGGCGAGCGCGCCCAGGAACCCGCTGCCCGGGTCGGGGAACGCGAGCGCCAGCTGCACGCTGGTGACGCAGTAGGTGGACAGGTCGGCGACGAACGCGGCGAAGAACACGGCGACCATCAGCGGCACGTCGTACCGCCGCAGCAGCCGGTACACCGCGTATCCAGCCCAGGGCCCGACGATCGCCATGGAGAAGACGTTGGCGCCGAGCGTGGTCAGACCGCCGTGCGCGAGCAGCAGTGCCTGGAAGAGCAGGGTGATGGTGCCCAGCACCGCCATGACGGGCGGCCGGAACAGGATGGCTCCCAGGCCCGTACCGGTGGGGTGGGAGCAACTGCCGGTGACGGACGGCAGTTTCAGGGCGGACAGGACGAACGTGAAGGCGCCGGAGGCGCCGAGGAGCAGGGTGCTCTCGGGGTGCTCGCGCACCTCACGGGTGAGCGACCGGACCCCGTGGACGACGAACGGCGCAGACGCGACACCCCAGGCGACCGCGTGCGCCGGAGGCAGGAAACCCTCGGCAATGTGCATGGCTCAGCAGACCCTCTCCAGCACCTCGTGGATGGTTGACGCGCCTTGGCCGGTCTCCTGGCTCACGGGTCCCACCGCCCGTACTCCGCCTTCCCGGGTTCGTGAGAACCCAGTGGCTGCCCGCTAGGGCCGGAGCCGGACTTCCCGATCACAGTGGCGAGGGCCGCACCGGCATCACACCGGATTTCCCGTTCACCAAGGCGTGGTGACAGTAATGCCGGGATAAGGGCCATGACAAGCCAGCCGAGGGGGCGCGCAAGGGGGCGCGTGAAGGGGCGACCGCTCGCACACCGGCGCGGGAAGGCTCAGTCGTCACCCTCGTCGTCATCGTCCTCCCCGTTCTCCCAGGACCGCGGAGACTGCTCCTGCTTGGGCTTGTCCGCCTTCTCCGGCGGGCTGCTGCTCGCCTCCGGTGTCGGGCTCGCGGGGCCGGGCGTCGGATCGGCGGGGGCCGGGGTATCGGGTGCCGTGGGGGAGGGGGTGACATCGGCCACTGTGCCGGCGGCCGGAGTCGTGGCGGTCGCCGGGGCGGAGGAGAGGGGGTCGGCGGAGTCGGCGGACGAGGTGGCCCCCGGGCTGCTCGCGGACGGGGACGCGTCGGGTTCCGTGCCCTCCGTCGCGGTGTTGTCGGGCGAGAACCACTGCATGCCGGCGAGCATCGCGGCGAGGAAGAGCGCCGTCGCGGCCACCGTCGCCGCCGTCCTGCGGTGGTTGCCGAGGCCGCCCCGGGGTGCGGAGCGACGTGAACGCCCGCCCCGGGCGGTGCGGGACCCCGTGGGCAGCGCGTATGTGGCCGTGCTGCCGGTGTCGGCCGCGTACGGCCCCGGCCTGGTGGACGGCACCGGGGACGCCGCCTCCGGCAGCGGCTCGGGCAGCCCCCGCCAGGCGCCGCCGGCGAACCACTCGGCGGCCTGCTGAGCAGTGGGCCGGTCCTCGGGCTGCTTGGCGAGCAGGGCGAGGAGGTAGCTCTCGAAGGCCGGCGGCAGACCGGTGACGCCGAGCTCGCGGGGCGGTACGGGGGCGTTGTCGAGATGCTGGTGCAGGAGCGCGACGGCGGTGTCGGCCTGGAACGGCGGGTGGCCGCTGAGGAGCTGGTAGAGCACGCACCCCAGGGAGTACATGTCGGAGGCCGGACCCGCGGGCCGGCCCAGGGCCCGTTCGGGCGCGAGGTAGAGGCCGGTGCCGACGATCTGCCCGGTGGCGGTCAGCGCGGCGCCCGGGTCGTCGAGGAAGCGCGCGATGCCGAAGTCGCCGATCTTCAGGGTGCCGCCCGCGTCCAGCAGGAGGTTGGCGGGTTTGACGTCCCGGTGCACGATGCCCTGCTGGTGCGCGGCAGCGAGTCCGGCGGCGGCCTGGGCGGCGAGCGCCGCCACCCGGTCGGCCGGGAGCGCGCCGGAGACGGACAGCACCCGGGCGAGGCTGTCGCCCTCGACCAGCTCCATCACCAGGTAGAGCCGGTTGTCGTACTCGCCGAAGTCCAGGACCCCGACCACGTTGGGATGGTTCAGACGCCCGGCCGTCTGGGCCTCCAGGCGGAACCGGGAGGCCGCCGTCGCGTCCGTGTCCTGAGGCAGCAGCAGCTTGACGGCCACCGCTCTGGCGAGCGTCTCGTCGTACGCACGCCAGACCTCTCCCATTCCGCCGCGCCCGATCTCAACGTCCAGCCGGTAGCGGCCCGCTAGCAGCACTCGTCCTCGTCCTATGCTCGTGGGAAGGTCCTCGCCGCAGGCCGTAACTCCCCGCGTCGGAGCGGGGGTTGGTGGGGGGGGGTGCCGCAGCCGACCCAGGATACTGGCGCCGGGTGACCGCCGTTCCCCGTTGCGGTGTCGTGGGAGGGGACGGTTCCGGAAAACGGGAGTGGAGGAGTCGCCCGCCGGGGTGACGGTGCGGCGCGCGTGGTTGCCGGTCAGGCCGCCGCGCCCGCCCCTCGTGCCCGCTCCTCCCGGCGTGGCAGCAGTGCCACCGCCAGGGCGGGTACGGCCGCGAGGACCAGCCAGGGCACGGCGGCCGGGAGGCCCGTGTCGAGCAGGGAGCCGGTGGCCGCGCTGCCGGCGAGGACGATCAGGCCCGAGACGGACGACAGCGCGCCCATGTAGAGGCCGATCCGGCCCTCCTCGGCGAGATCGGGCACCCAGGCGCGGGCGGCGGGCACGACCAGCATCTGCCCCACGGTGAGCAGCACGACGAAGCCCGCGGCCGGCAGCAGCCCGGCGGTACCCGTCCAGCCCGCGGGGCGCGCCGCGGCCACCACCGCGAATCCGGACGCGATCAGCAGCAGCCCGGCGGTCATGGAGCGGCGCAGGTCGAGCCGGTCGCCCGCCCAGCGGGTCACCGGCAGCTGGGCGAACACCACCAGCACTGAGGACAGGGCGAACAGCCAGGACAGCGGCGCCTGGGAGCCCGCCGCGCGCTGCACCTCGTCCGGCAGGGCCAGATACAGCTGGTTGTAGGCCAGCAGATACGTGCCGTACGCGCAGCACAGGGCCAGGAAGCGGCGGTTGCGCAGCAGCAGGCGCGCCCCGCCCCGCTCCCGGACGCGGACCCTGCCGGGGATGTGCTGCGGCATCAGCCACACGTGCCCGGCGAGGACGACCACGAACACCGCGGCACCCGCGAGACACGCGGTGCGGAAGTCGACGGCGAGCAGCAGCGCGCCGAGCAGCGGTCCGACGAAGGCCCCGGCCTGGCCCGCCACGCTGAACAGGGCAAGCAGACCGGTGCGTGAGCCGTGCCCTTCCTCCTCCCAGACCACCGCCTGGCGGGCCACCTCGGACTCCACGGCGGGGGAGAACAGCGCGGCGGCGAAGCCGATCACCAGTACCGCCCCGATCACGGCCCAGCTCGCCTCCGCGTACCCGAGCCACGCGAACCCGGCGATCCGCAGCACGCAGCCGGCCAGCACGACCGGGCGTACGCCGTAGCGGTCGACGAGCGAGCCGCCGACCACGAACAGGCCCTGCTGGCTGAAGGTGCGCAGGCCGAGGACGAAGCCCACCAGCCAGCCCGCCATGCCGATCGCGGTGCCGAGGTGCTCGGCGAGGAACGGCAGCACGGCGTAGAAGCCGATGTTGAAGGCGAGCTGGGTCAGGATCAGCAGCCGCAGCAGCGGGGACAGCTCCCGCCAGAGCCGCCAGGTGCTCTCGCGAGGGGCCTTGGACGTCCCGTCGTCGGAGGTCGCGCTCGTGGGCGCATGGACGGCCCGGCGGGCCAGGACACGGGATATGAGGCCGGTCATCGTTCTTCCGTCGTGGAGGTGGGCACAGGGGCCAGAAGGGAGTCGGGGAGGTTCGGCCGCCGCCGCGGGGCGGGCACGACCCGGTCGCCGGGCGGCTCCGCCGGGCTGTCGGCCCGCCCGCGCCGCCGGGGAAGTCGTACGCCGCCGGCGGCCGTCACCGCGAGCGCCCCCAGCAGCGCGAGTACGGCGGCCGGGAAGAGGACGGCCCACGGGGCACGCTCGGCGTACGGCTGGTTCTCGGCGAGCAGCAGGCCCCACTCGGGGGACGGCGGCTGCGCGCCCAGGCCGAGGAAGCCGAGGGCGGCGAGGTTCAGCGCGACGCCGGGCAGCCGGAGCAGGGCGTGCCGGGTCACCGGAGACAGCACGGCGGGCAGCAGTTCGTGACGGAGCAGGTACCAGCGCCCGGCGCCCAGCGCGCGGGTGGCGGCCAGGTGGGTGGTCGCGCGCTCCTGACGCAGCAGGGAGGACGTGTGGGCGGCCAGCGGGGACCACGCCACGACACCGACGGCGAGGGCGGGCGCCCAGGGGCCGCTGCCCGTGATGCCGGCGACGAGGAGCCCGGCCAGGACGGGCGGTAGGGCACTGACGGTGTCGACCAGCGGCCCGGACAGCCTCGGCAGCAGCCCCAGCAGCAGCCCGGCCACGAGGGCGGCGGCACTCACCGCGAGCGCCGTGCCGAGGGTGTTCAGCGCGCCGTGGGCGACCCGGGCGAGGACGTCCCGGCCCAGCGCGTCCGTCCCGAACGGGTGCGCCGGGGAGGGGGCTTGCAGCCGGGTGAGGGTGTCCAGGGCGAGCGCGTCACGCGACAGGCCGAGGCCGATGACCGCGGCGAGCAGCGCCCCGTACAGCAGGGACAGCGTGCGGGGCGGGGGCGGGGCGGGCCGGTGCAGGGAGTGCAGGGCGCCGTCGCGCAGCGCGGGCCCGACGAGCAGCCGGGCCGTGAGCCGGGCGAGGGCGCCGGCGGTGGCCGCGAGCAGGACGAGGGCGAGTGTGCCGGCCTGCAGGACGGGCAGGTCCTGGGCGAGGGCGGCCTGCAGGGTGAGCCGGCCCAGGCCCGGGATGTCGAAGATCTGCTCGACGGCGACCGATCCGCCGGTCAGACCGACCACGAACAGGCCGAGGTTGGGCAGCAGCCCGGGCACGCAGCGGCGCACCGCCTGCCGCGCCACGGACTTCGGCGGGACACCGCGGGCCGCGGCGGCCAGCGCCCAGGGTTCGGCGAACGCGCCGGGCAGCAGGTCGTCCAGCATCCGCCCGAGGACCGCGCCGGCGGGCAGGCCGAGGGCCAGCGAGGGCAGCACCATCCACTGCGGCCCGTACCAGCCCAGGGCGGGCAGCCAGCCCAGCTGCACGCCGATCACCGAGGCGAGCACCGAGGCGACGAGGAACTCGGGCAGCGCGGCCAGCACCGCGGTCGCCGTGCCGCCGGCACCGCGCGTGCCGAGCCGGCCCCGCGAGCCGAGCCGGAGCGTGCGGGCGCACACGGCCGTCGCCGTGACCGCGGCGACGGCGAGGGCGCCGGACATCAGCAGCAACGACACACCGAGCGCCTGCACGACGGAGGGCAGCACCTGGGCGCCCGACACCCACGACGTGCCCGCGTCCCCGTGCAGCAGCCCGCCCAGCCAGCGGCCGAGCAGGACCAACGGCCCGTCGTCCAGCCCGAGTTGGTCGCGGATGGCGCGCAGGGTCCCGGGGGTCGGGTCGCGGTCGGCGGAGCGGGCCTTGAGCACGGTCAGCGCCGGGTCGGTGCGCGACAGCCACGGCAGCAGGCCGATCGCGCCCACCAGGCCGGCCGTGAGCACGAGCCGCCACAGCAGTGTCGGGCCGCCGCCGCGCGCGAGAACGCGCAGGGCGGCCAGGTCCTTGATCAGGGGTGACATCGAGGTGTTCAGCGTCGTCCCCGTGCCGCTCAGGCGAAGGGGATCTCGAAGTGCACCGCGCCGCTGCCCCCGCCCGGCACTTCCTCCCGCTCGTCGCACACCACCTTGCCCAGCGCCCGCCACAGACCCATCGCACCGGGCGAGTTCGGATACGTGTGCAGATACACGGACCGGTAGCCACCGTCGGCCCGCGCGAAGTCCAGCAGACCCTCCACCAGGCGTCGGGCCAGCCCCCGCCGCCGGTGCTCGGGGCGCACGTACACCCGCCGGAGCTGTGCGGTCTCGCCCGAGGGGAACCGCTCGGCCAGCCAGCGCGGGTTCGGCGGATGCGCCGGGCCGCGCGCGTCCAGCGCCGCCGTGGCCGCCACCGGCCCGTCCCGCTCGTCCACGGCGACCAGGAGCGTGTGCCGCGGCGGTGCGACGTAGAAGGACGCGGGGTCGATGACGTCGGCGTGCCAGCGCGGCACGTATCCCGTCCCGAAGTCGCGGTACACCGCGTCGAGCATCACCACCCGAGCCCCGTCGAGGTCCTCCGCCGTGGCTTCCCTGATGATGTAGTCGCGCATTTGCGCATCATATGCAATTGGGTTTTCCGGCTCAGCCGGGGGCCGCCGGGTTCAGTCGGGGGCCGCCGGGGTGATGTGGCTCAGCACGCACAGCCAGCGACCGTCCCGCTTCACGTACACGTCGGTCGTCCACTCGTCGGCGTCGTACCGCTCGCCCCGGAAATGGGCCGTGTTCGTCACGCGCCCGGTGACCAGGGCCGTGTCGCCGTGGACGCGGACCCTGGGGCGGGTCCTGAGGTCCATCGCCGAGTGGGTGAGGTCCCCGGACTCGACGAGGGAGAGGAACCTCTCCTTCGGGTCGATCCCCGACTCGGATACGATCACCCACTCGTCCGCCATGAAGCGCGCGATCCGGGCGGGGTCGTTGGCGACGATCGCGGCGGCCCACTCCTTCGCCAGATCGACGAACTCGAGGACGTCCGCCGAGTCGTCGCCGGGTTCCTGAGCTGCTGCTTCCGGACTGCCGTTCATATCGCGACCGTAGCGCGTCAAGGCCGTGCAGCGTGGTGTTCAGCAGTCCGGGTGGCCTCGCGCGTTCCGGGCGCGGCACACGGAAAGGGATGCGGTCGTCCTTGCCCGTCCGTCGACCGCAGGTGATCGCCCGTGTCCCTCGCCGCCCCCGCGTCCGCAGGACACCGACGTCTCGGCCCTGCCTCCGCTGCGCCTGCGCATCCGGCGCGGCTCGCCATGCGCCTGCGCTTCGAGCGCCCGATCGGGCACCGGCCCGGCTGCGGCCGGAGCGAGGAGGGCACGGTGAAGGCCGAGCCGTCGACCGGTCAGGAGTGCCTGATGAGCATCGGGGATCGCACCTACCACCTGGAGGACGTCCACTGGCACACACCGTCCGAGCACACCGTCGGGGGGGTGGCGTTCCCCGTCGGCCCGCCGGTGCGAGGACCCCTGGGGCGTGCCCGACGTGGAGCTCGACGCGCTGCTGCCGGCCTGCACCGAGTCCTACCGCTACCTCGGCTCCACCACCACCTGCCCCTACACCACCGGGGTCCGCTGGACGGCGCCGACCCATCCCGTGCAGGCCTCCGCCGCCGCGCTGGAGCACTACCGGGAACCTTTCCCGCGAGGGGCCCGGCGCGCACGTCGAGCCCCGGGTGTCCGCACGCATGAACTGCCGGGCAGGGCCGGCCGGGCTCAGCTCTCGGCCGGGGTGAGCACCACGAAGTCCGCGTTCGCCGGGTCGACGCAGACCGCCAGCCGGCCGACGCCCTCCGCGTCCTCGGGCCCCATCTGCACGCTGCCGCCGTTCTCCGTGACCTTGGCCACCGCGGCGTCGCAGTCCTCCACGGCGAAGACCGGGTGCCAGTACGGCCGGCCGTTCGCCAGCGAGAGGTTCTCCTTGCCGAGCTCCATCAGGCCGCCGTGCATGCGCTCCTCGGGCAGTCCGGCGGGGGTGATGAGCGTGTACGTGCCCCCGCCGCCCGGCAGCGGCATGTCGCCGAACTGCCAGCCGAACAGGCCGCCGTAGAACTCCTTCGCGGCCGCCGCGTCGCTCGTGTACAGCTCGGTCCACGACAGCGAGCCCGGCTGGTCGACCAGGTCGACGCCCTTGTTCGTCCCCGGCTGCCAGACGGCGAACTGGCCGCCCAGCGGGTCGCTGTACTGCGCCATCCGGCCCCAGTCGTCGAGGTCCATCGGGTCCACCCGGACGGTGCCGCCGGCCTGCCGCACGGCCTGAGTCGCGGCGTCCGCGTCGGTGACGCTGAAGTAGAGCATCCAAGCCGAGCGCGCGCCCTCCTCCGTGAGCTTGCCGAGACCGGCGACGGTCTTGCCGTCCTTCCGGAACATGCCGCCTTCGAAGTCCTCGCTCTCGCCCATGGACTCGTAGTCCCACCCGAGGACGGCGCCGTAGAAGGCCGCGGCGGTCCGGACGTCCGGAGTGCCGAGGTCGAGCCAACAGGGGGAACCGGGGACGAAATCCGTGGTGATCATGGCGATGCTTCCCTTCCGCAGATTCGGTGTGCCCAGCCTGACACCGGGCACTGACAATCGCCCCCCGGCCGCTGCCCGGTCGGCGGATCAACGGTCCTGCGCCCCTGGCAAGGTTGTCGGGCCGTGGATCATCGAGGTAATCGCCCGGCCGGGTGATCGTGGAGCTGTGTGCGGTGGGGGTGGTGGGCGGCGTGGTGGTCGGCTGGGAGTGGGACGACACGTTGTTCTCGGGGGCCGCCGCCTACTACGAGCGGGGGCGGCCGCCGTACGCCCCCGGGCTCGCGGACGCGCTCGCCGAGGCGCTGCGGCCCGACGGGGAGGGGCGCCTCATCGACGTGGGCTGCGGACCCGGAACCATCGCCCTGAGCCTCGCGCACCTGTTCGGCGAGATCATCGGCGTGGACCCCGACCGCGGGATGATCGCCGAGGCCGGACGCCGGGCCGCCGACCGGGGAGTGGGGGAGAGGACCCGGTGGGTGCGGGCCCGCGCCGAGGCTCTGCCCGCGGGGCTCGGCACGTTCGCCGTCGCCACCTTCGCGCAGTCCTTCCACTGGATGGACCGCGACCTGGTCGCGGCGACCGTCAGGGACATGCTCCAGCCGGGCGGGGCCCTGGTGCACATCTCGGACCTGAAGACGGAACACCCCACCCTCGACGGCCTGCCGCACCCGGCGGTCCCCTACGCGGCGGTGGACGAGCTGGTCAAGCGGTACCTGGGCCCCGTGCGGCGAGCGGGCCGCGGAGTGCTGCCGCAGGGCACACCCGGGGGAGAGGCCGAGGTGTTCGCCAGGGCGGGATTCGCCGGCCCCCGGCGTCTCGTGGTGCCCGGCGGGCAGGCGCTGGAGCGGACCTTCGACGATGTCGTCGCCTGGGTGTTCTCGATGTCGTTCTCGGCGCCGCATCTGTTCGAAGGGCGCCGGGACGACTTCGAAGGGGACCTGCGCCGGCTGCTGCGGGAGGCCTCCCCGGCGGGGAGGTTCTCCGAACGCGGGCCGAGCACGGAGGTCTTCGTATGGCGGAAGGACTCCTCCGGGCACTGACCGGGAGGCGCCGGGGACGGCGTCAGTGCACCGACATACCGCCGTCGACGAAGACCGCCTGCCCGGTGATGTAGGCGGACGCAGGGCTCGCCAGGAAGACCGCCGCTCCCGCGAAGTCCTCGGCCAGTCCGTTCCGCCCGATCAGCGTGCGCTCGGCGAGGGCGGCCACCTTCTGCGGATCCGACGACAGCCGCGCGTTGAGCGGTGTCATGACGAAGCCCGGCACCAGGACGTTGCAGGTGACGCCGCGCGGCGACCACGCCTCGGCCTGGGACCGCGCCAGCGACTCCAGACCGCCCTTGGAGGCACCGTAGGCGCCGCTCTGGACGAACGCCCGGTGCGCCTGCTGCGAGCTGATGTGCAGGATCCGCCCGTAGCCGCGCTCCGCCATGCCCGGCCCGAAGCGCTGGCCCAGCAGGAACGGCGCGTCCAGGTTGACGGCCATCGTGATGTCCCAGACGTCCTCGGTGAGTTCGTCCATCGGCGGACGCACGTTGATCCCGGCGCTGTTGACGAGGATGTCGGGTTCCCCGAACGCCTCGACGGCCCGCTCGGCGGCCGTCCGCACACCCTCGCGCGTGCTCAGGTCCGCGCTGACCCAGGCGGCGCGGCAGCCCTCTGCCGTCAGCTCCTCGACCGTCGCGGTCAGTCCGGCCTCGCCGCGTGCCACGGCCACCACGCTCGCCCCGGCGCGCGCGAGAGCACCCGTGATGGCGCGGCCGATGCCGGAACTTCCGCCCGTGACCACCGCGACCCGGCCGTGCAGGGAGAACAGCTCGGAGAGATAGGTCTGTGTGGCCGCAGTGGCAGGTGTCGTCATGTCGAGCACTCTAGAACGGCAGGTTGAAGCATCGGTGGTCGTGGTGTCACTCATGCATATATACCCCTAGGGGGTATAAAATGGGTGTCATGGATTACATGAATCACTCCACTCATGACCACGAAGGGCGCCCCCACGGAACAGCGACCTGGGGAACCGCGGTGAAGGCGACGCTGCACTGTCTCACCGGGTGTGCGATCGGCGAGATCCTCGGCATGGTGATCGGCACCGCGCTGGAGTGGGGCAATCTGCCCACGATGGTCCTGGCGATCGGGCTCGCGTTCCTCTTCGGCTACGCGTTCACCCTGTTCGCGGTCCTGCGGGTCGGCCTGGGCCTGAGGTCGGCGATCCGGATCGCCCTGGCCGCGGACACGGTCTCGATCACGGTGATGGAACTCGTGGACAACGCGATCATCGCCCTGACCCCCGGCGCGATGGACGCCCATCTGGCGGACGGCCTGTTCTGGTCCGCGATCCTGGGCGGCTTCGCGGTCGCCTTCCTGATCACGACCCCGGTCAACAAGTGGATGATCGGCCGGGGCAAGGGGCACGCCGTCGTACACGCCCACCACTGACTGACCGTCATCCCGTCACGGACTGTGTTCTGGATCACATGGCGTGGATTGAGTGCCCGGCCCGGGCGACGTCCGTACCCATGGGTGAGGAAGCGGGGCCGGATGCGAGGATGAGGCGCCATGACAGCTGGGTGGTGTGCTCGCACGATACGGGCCGCGGTGTTCGCGGCCGTCTGTGTCGTGCTCGCCGCCCTGGGGCACGTCATGATGTCCGGCGACCATGTGCCCCTCCGGACGCTGCTGGCCGGCTGGGCCGTGACGGGCGTGGCGGGCTGGTGCCTGGCGGGCCGCGAGCGCGGACTCCGGCTGGTCGCCGCCGTCGCCGTGGCCGTCCAGACGGCCCTGCACTCGGCTTTCTCGCTCACACCGTCGGCGCCGGCGGACGGCGCGTCACATGGCGCAGCGGCCGGCGCGCACTCCCTGCACACGGACTCCATGGACATGGGGGCCGGCGGCACGGGATCCATGGGACACGACATGGGATCCACGGAGTCCATGTCCATGTCCGTGTCCGAGCACTTGGGGCACGCGGGACACACCCCCGGCGGTGACTCGTCCCTCGGCATGCTCGCCGCCCACCTGCTCGCCGCCCTGCTGTGCGGCCTGTGGCTGGGGCACGGGGAACGGGCCGTCTTCCGTCTCCTGCGTGCCGTGGGTGGCCGGCTGGCCGCGCCGCTGCGGCTCCTGCTCGCCGCCCTGCCCGCACCGCCGCCCCCGCCCGTGCGCGTACGGCGGTGGTCCTCGGACCGGGCGCCGCGCCTGCTCCTTCTCGTTCACGCGATCACCTCCAGAGGGCCACCCGTGAGGGCCGCTGCCGTCTGACGGCAGCCGGTAAGTCCCGGGGCGGCCCCTGCTTCGCCCCGGTGCCGGTCGTACGCCCGTACGTCCCTGTGACGCCGTGCCTGTGGACAGTCGCGCTCGCTCAGGTGTCGTACGGGTACGGCCCATCCCTCACTCACCGGACCGCGCGGCCCCGCGCGCACGCCCGGCGTCTCATGCGTCCGCGTGCTCGCCCTCCCGTGGTCCCGGAATCCGGGAAGGACATCAGGTGATCACTCCTGCCCTGCCCCTGTCGCACGAGAAAAGAGAGCCCCCGGCGTCGGCCGACGAGTCGATAACCGCCTGGGCGCTGGCCGCCCGCGGCGGTGACTCCGCCGCCGTCGACCACTTCGTGCGCGCCCTGCACCGCGACGTGATCCGCTACGTCGCCCATCTGTGCGCCGATCCGCAGGCCGTGGACGATCTGGCGCAGGACACGTTCCTGCGGGCGCTCGGCAGCCTGCACCGGTTCGAGGGCCGCTCCTCGGCGCGTGCCTGGCTGCTGGCGATCGCCCGGCGTGCGGTGGCCGACAGTCTCCGGTACACCGCCGTACGCCCCCGCCGGGCCGACCTGCCGGACTGGGAGCTGGCGGTCGAGCTCGCCCAGCCGCGCGGCCTGCCCGGCTTCGACGACGGCGTGGCGCTGCTGGAGCTGCTGGCCTCACTGCCGGACGAGCGGCGCGAGGCGTTCGTGCTCACGCAGCTGCTCGGGCTGCCGTACGCGGAGGCCGCCGAGCTGAGCGACTGCCCGGTCGGCACCGTCCGCTCCCGCGTGGCCCGCGCCCGGGCGACGCTCATGGCCCTGCTCGCCGAAGCGGAGCAGCCGGCGCCGTCCGCGTCACCCGCCCTGGCCGCGGCCTGACGCGTCCCGGCCCGCGGCGCCCGCCGGGTCCATCCGGCGGGCGGCCCGCGTGCGAGCGGTTCAAGGGGCCGGGGTGCCGCCGGACAGGAAGTGGAACCCGGGCCGGGGATGCATCAGGAAGTCGTGGTGCGAGATGTTCCACGCGTAGGCACCCGCCAGCGAGAACACCACCCGGTCCCCGGCCCTCAGCTCCGACAGCGGAACCCGGCGCGCCAGCACGTCCTTCGGCGTGCACAGCTGCCCCGCGAGGGTCACCCGACCGCTCCTTGCCGACGGCCGTGGCCAGGGGTGCGGCCAGGTGTCCACCGGCAGGACGGAGCAGGGCTGGTCGTGGCCCTTCGTCGCCGGGGTGCGCAGGTGGTGGGTGCCGCCCCGCAGGACGGCGAACTCCTCGCCGTGGCTGTGCTTCACGTCCAGCACCTCCGTGGCGTACCAGCCGCAGTACGCGGTGAGCGCCCGCCCGGGCTCGATCCGCAGCGTCAGCCCCGGGTGGGCCTCGGCGAGCCGGGCCAGGCCCTCGCCGTACGCGGCCCAGTCGAAGCGGCGCTCCGGGTCGGTGTAGTCGACGCTCATGCCGCCCCCGACGTTGACCTCCGCGATCGGCACGCCGAGTCCCGTGGCCCAGCCGACCACGCTCCCCGCGACCGCCAGCAGCTCGGCCGCTTCCAGCCCGCTCGCCAAGTGGGCGTGCACGCCGCGCAGTTCGAGCTGTGGGTACGTCCCGTCGGCGAGGGCCCGGAGCACCGGCTCGGCCCGGGCCGGGTCCATGCCGAAGGGCGTCGGCCGCCCGCCCATCGCCAGCGAGCTGCCCGCCAGTGAGCCGTCGGGCACCGGCCGTCGACGAGGGTGCCGGGCTTGACGGACCGCTTGTTGCGCAGCCCCAACGAAGAGATGACCAGGGGGAGTTTGAGGTGCAGCGCCGGATCCGCCGCCGTAGCCACCGTGCGCATCGACAGGGTCGGCACGACATCGAATCCGCCGTGGCCGCCGCGCTCGGCCAGTACTGCTTGCCCGCCGAGGCCGGTCGCCCGTAACGCCTCGTCGAGCGGAGGGCCGACGGTCAGCGGGTGCACCGGCAGGGCGAGGTGCGTGCGCTCCAGCCGGGCCAGACCGAGCCGCGCCGGCGTGGGCCACGACTGAGGGAGGGCCCCCGCCACATGGACCGCGTCCCTGGGGACGGCGAGCCAGCGCAGCGAGAACCCCGGATGGAACTCGGGCGCGTACGACCGCAGTTGCTCCTCCTCAAGTCCCGCCCGGCCGCGCCCGGTCGGGTACACCGGATGGTCCAGACGGGCGGCGAGCGCGTCGAAGGCCAGGCCTCCGTCGAGTCCTGTCCAGTACGCGGGGTCGGCCCCGTGACGGGAGGTCAGCTCCGCCGCGATGTCGTCGCCCGTGTCGGCGTGCAGCCGCAGTGTGGCCAGCGTCTGCCGGCACTCCTCGGCGAAGGCGTCGAAGCCGGCCCGGTCCTCTGGCTCGGCGAGCGCGCGCAACGCGCCCAGCACGTCGTCGTACGACGTCAGCTCGGCGCCGTCCGACGCGCGGCGCAGGAGCGGCAGCCGCGCGGCGTACGCGCACTGGAAGCCGTCCTCGGTGACGGGCAGCAACAGCGCGTCTGGCCCGGCGGCGCGCCGCAGCCAGGGCCCGTCCGGCCGGTGGACGAGAGTGCTCCGGGAGCGCAGTCCGACGACGTCCTCGCGCAGGAGAGCGCTCAGCACCCGGGTGAGCAGCTCGGCCGCGCAGGTGTCCGGCGGGGGCGGCAGTACGGTCACGCCTGGATCTCCCAGCGGCAGGTGGCCAGGAAACCGGCCGCCACACGGTCCACGGTCTCCTGGTCGGTACCGGTGGCCCGCAGGACGCCGAGGTAGTCCCGGTTGGTGCGGTACAGCTCGTGCCGCTCGCCCACGGCCCGCAGCGGACGGTACGTCAGACGAACACCGTCGACGGTCAGGTCGGTGGCGTCCGGGGCGTAGGTCAGGGTCCCGGCCCGGTCGGCACACGGGTACTCCACGACGGCGGCGCCGTCGCGGTGAACGTCCAGCCCGGCCGGAAGCGGTTCGCCCAGGTGGGTACGGAGGACGATCTCGAACAGCGGGATGCCGAGGAGCCGGGCGAGCAGCAGGTCGCACTGGTCGCCGATGGCCCGGTAGTTGACCTCGATGATCCGCGCCCGGCCCTCGTGCACCACGAACTCGGTGTGACAGGCGCCGAACCCGACGCCGAGCGCGTCGAGTTGCCCGAGGACCTGCGCCACGACCGGCTCGGGGTGGGCCGGGACGAAAGTGAGGCGTTCCTCGACGAAGTACGGCGGCGGCGACAGCTCGGTGCGGAAGCCGCCCAGGACATGGCGGACCCGGCCGTCGCCCAGGGTCTCCAGCGTGTACAGCTCCCCGGGGAGGTACTCCTCCACCACCAGGGTGGTGCCGGGACGGCGCTCCAGGATCTCCTTGGCGCGGGTCACCAGATCCTCGGGGCCGTCGACGAGGACGACGTCCTCGCTGGCCACGCCCTCACGGGGCTTGACGACACAGGGGTAGGGCGCGTCGAGCGGGGCCGGTTCGGTGAGTTCGGCCGACCAGACGGTGTCCACTCCGGCGGCGGCCAGCCGGCGGCGCATCTCCGCCTTGTCCTTGCAGCGCAGGGCGGCGCGCCAGTCCTTGCCCGGCAGGCCGAAGTAGTCGGCGGCCAGGGCGGCCTGGGTCTGGAGGTGGTCGCTGTTGGTGAAGACCGCGCCGGGACGGTGACGGTCCGACATCCGTGCCACGACGGCCCGGAAGTCCCGCACGTCACACTCCAGAACCTCGATGTCCGGGCAGGTTCTCCGATGGGCGCCGGGCTGATCGGTGAGAACGGTGACGTCCAGGCCCAGCCGGGCGGCGGCGGGCAGGAAACCCTCGGTGACGGAGTCGGTCGGGTTGAGGGCGAGAAGGTACAGGCGCATGGCGGTCTTCCAGGAGGGGGCGGGGTCGGCGGCGGCCGCTCGGTCAAGGCGCGGGCGGCGTGCAGCGGGACCCCTGTGACAGGGACGGCCCTTGATCGACGGACGTTCATGAGCACGCCGACGATCTTGTACCTTAGGTTAGCCTTGCCTATCCAACCACGGGTTGCAACTGCCCGTAGGAGTGATCGATGCGCACTGTCCTGGAGTCACCGCCGGCCCTCGCCTCCGTCCTCGCCGCCGCCTACCGGCGGTTGACCGGCGTGTGCGAGGCACTGGACGTCGAGGTCGCGGAACCCTGGACGGCTGCCGGTGAACGCACCTTCCCGGCCAGCGAACTGACGTCGAATCAGCAGACCCTCGACGCCTTCGTGGACGCCGAGGCGACCCGCATCCGCACGCGCTACGGCCACACCCCGCGCCCCCACGTGGCCGCCTCACGCGCCCTGCACGACTACGCCTGGTCGATCGCCCTGCTGATGAGCGGCGTGTGGTACCTGGAGCGCCGGGTGCCCCGCGTCCGTCCCCAGTCGGTGCGCCTGGACCTCGCGGCCGGTACGTACACGATCACGCCCGAGCCCCGCGTCGCCTGTCTGCCCGGCGACCCCGTCGCCGCGCTGCCCGGGGCGGTGACCGTCGCGGGCGAGGAGGCGTTGCGGGCCGAACTGCGCGCCGCGGTCGCCGACCACATGCGCCCGTTGCTCGCCGCCCTCGGCCCCGCCGTACGCCGCGGCCCGCGCGCCCTGTGGGGCATGGTCGGCGACGATCTCGTCTCCGGGATCTGGTACCTCGGCCGCACCCTCGGCCGCGAGGACGACGCCGTACGCGCCGCCACCGCCCTGCTCCCCGAACCCGTCAGCCCCTACCCCGCCGGAGCGGACTTCCGTCTCCTGACCGGCACCGACGGCCGCCACCACCCGACCCGCACCCGCACGGGCTGCTGCCTCTACTACGCCATCCGCCCCGACGAGGCATGCGCGACCTGCCCCCGCACCTGCGACGCCGAACGACTGCGCCGGCTGGAGTCCTGACAGGTCATCAGTCTCCTGCCTCCAGGCCACGCCAGAACGCGTCGACCCGGGCGTTGAACACGTCCGGCACCTCCTGGAAGGGCTGATGGGCCTCCCCGGCCAGTACCTCGAACTCGGCGTCCGGGATGCTGTCCGCGACCACGCGGCCGAGGCGCGGCGGCGTGGCGAGGTCGAGTTCGCCGGCGAGGACGAGGGCCGGCGCGGTGATCCGGCCGAGGCGGTGAAGCGTGTCGTGGTCGGCGAACGCCGCGAGCTGACGCTGGAAGTCCGCGACGGACTGCGGGTGTTCGAAGGCCAGTGTCTCCTCGACGAGCCGGTCGACCGTGCCGTCGGCGTGGGCGCGGGGTGTGTAGATCCACAGGAAGAACGCCTCGAGCATGGCCCGTTCGTCCGGGGCGCGTTCGACCATCCAGTGCCAGAAGCGCGTCATGGCACGGAAGTAGGCGTCCGGGCGAGCCGCCGTGCTCATGAGGACGAGGCTGCGGACCACGCCGGGATGGCGGAGCGCCAGCTCCTGCGCGATGAAGCTGCCTCCCGAGAAACCGGCGACATGGGCGGCCGGTACCCGGAGCGCCCGGAGCAGTGCCGCGGCGTCGTCGGCCATCCGCGGCACGGAGAGCGGCCCCTCGGGCAGTGGCGTACGCCCGGCGCCACGGTTGTCGAAGGCCGTGAGCCGGTACCGGTCCGCGAGCCCGTCGAGCTGCGGCTGCCATGCCTCGGCGGGATCCCCGAGGCCCGAGATGAGGAGGACGTCGGGTCCCTCGCCCCGTCGTTCGACCCAGAGCTCCACACCGTCGGCGTTGATCATTTGTCCCATGGCCGGCATCCCGGATCCATGACGATCTCCTCTGTGCGCCCGACCGTGCTGACACGACCAGCCTCCCGCCGACGGTCGGGCGACGCATGTCCGGCGGCGTCATACCGTTGGCAGCCGAGATCATGCTGGTGGGCCGCGTGCCCTGCCACCTGCGCTGGTACGACGACCACCTCGTCGCCGAGAAGTCGCCCAGAAGTCGCCGAGAAGTCTCCGAGAAAGGGAGAAGCCCGTGCCCGACCCCGGCCGCATCCGCCTCTTCAGCACGACGCTCGGGGCCGCCGGCGTACCCGCCGTGCTGCTGGTGCACGGCTGGGGCGGGGACGGCCGTGAGTGGTCCCCGCACGCCGAGGCCCTGGCCCGACACTTCCGGGTGATCGTGCCCGACCTGCGCGGGCACGGCCGCTCAAAGGTGCCGGACGAGGGCAACACACCCGTCGAGATGGCGGACGACCTGGCCGCGCTGCTCGACACCCTCGCCCCCGGTCCGGTGACGGCCGTCGGGCACTCGATGGGCGGCCAGGTCGTCAACCTGCTCGCCGTACGGCACCCGCACCTCGTCCGCTCCGTCGTCACCCTCGACCCCGCCCACGGCGCCGACGGCACCGAGGTGGCGGAGATCCCCGCCCGGCTCGCGGACTACCGGGCGAACGGCGCCCGAGCCGCGGCGGTCTTCGTCGCCGGCGCCTTCGGCCCCACTGCCCCGCTCGGGCTGCGCACGGCACACCTGCGCACCATGCTCGCCACCCCCGACCACGTCATCGCCCAGTCCTACGCCGGCATGTACACCGACCCGGGCGCGGTCGGCGTCCGCCCGCACAGCGAGGCGTACCTGCGCCGCCGCACCCAGCCCGCGCTCACGGTCTGGACCGCGGCGGAGGCGGCCGCCTGGGAACGGGGCACCCTGACCGTGCCCGGCTCCCGCGTCGACCACTGGCCCGACAGTGGGCATTACCTGCACGAGGAGTACGTCGAGCGGACGATCCGGCTGCTGCGCGACCGGTCGGGCCGCGTCAGGCCAACGTGACCTCGACCGGCAGCTTCTTGATGCCGTTGACGAAGTTGGAGCGCACCCGCGGCACCTCGCCCGCCAGGCGGATGCCCGCCAGGCGCGGGATCAGTTCCTCGAACATGATCCGGATCTCGGTGCGCGCGAGCAGGTTGCCCAGGCACAGATGGGGGCTGCCCTTGCCGAAGGTGACGTGGTCGTTGTCCGTGCGGGTGACGTCGAAGTCGTACGGGTTGCCGAAGACCTCCTCGTCGCGGTTGCCGGAGGCGAACCACATCACGACCTTGTCGCCCTCCCTGATCCGCTTGCCGCCCAGTTCGACGTCGCGCGTGGCGGTACGGCGGAAGTGGTAGACGGGGGAGGCCCAGCGCAGGAACTCCTCCACCGCGACCGGGATCAGGGAGGGGTCCTCCTGGAGGCGGGCCAGCTGTTCGGGGTGCTGCATGAGGGCCAGCATGGAGTGCGAGATGGTGTGACGGGTCGTCTCGTTGCCGGCGACGACCAGGAGCAGGAAGTAGTTGTCGAAGTCCTGCGGGGAGAGCGGGACTCCGTCGCGGGGTGTGGTGTTGACCAGGCGGGAGATCAGGTCGGTGCCGTCGCCGCCGCGTCGCTGCCGCGCCAGTTCCCGCCCGTACTCGAAGACCTCCAGCGAGGCGGGGGAGCGGAAGGGCAGGTCGCGGTACTGCTCGCTGTCCTCGCTGTGCAGCAGGACGTCCGCGTAGTCGGGGTCGGTGTGGCCGATGATGCGGTTGCCCCAGTCGATGAGCTTCTGGTTGTCCTGCGGGGGCACATCCAGCAGCCGGGCGAGGACGTTGATCGGGAAGTCCGCCGAGACGTCCGCCACGAAGTCGAAACGGCCCTTGGCGAGGGCGGCGTCGAGGGTCCGCGCGGTCAGGCCGCGCAGGAAGTCGGTGTAGCCGCTGATCACGTTCGCGCCGAACTGCCGCTGGATCAGGCTGCGCAGCGCCCGGTGCCGGACCCCGTCCAGTTCGAGGATGGAGGCGCGTTTCTTGATCTGGTCGTCGTCGACCTCTTCCAGGTTGACGAATTTCGTGGACGTGAAGGTCTCGGAGTCGCGGTCTACCCGGACGATGTCCCGGTGCCGGGTCACCGCCCAGAAGCCGGAGTTGGGCGCCTCCTCGGGCTGCCAGTGCACCGGGTCCTCGTGGCGCAGGGTGTGGAACATCCGCCAGGGTGAGACGCCGTCCGTGAAGCGGTCCAGGTCGGCGAGGTTCACGTCGGCCAGGGGCAGCGGCTCGCGCGCGGCGTCGGGCAGGGACTCGGTCGTCATCGGCAGGCTCCTCGGCGTCACGGGTGGCGTCACAGGTGGTAGGCGTACTCGGTGAACTCCCAGTCGGTGACGTGCCGGTGGAAGCGTTCGACCTCGTCGCGCTTGTAGGAGAGGAAGGACGTGGTGAAGCCCTTGCCGAGCAGGCCGGTCAGGGCGGTGTCCGCCTCCAGCGCGTCCAGCGCGGCGGACAGGGTCTGCGGCAGGACGGCGGACCGGGCGGTGTCGTAGCCGTAGCCCTCCAGCGGCGCGGGCGGCTCCTCGCCGGCCAGGACGCCCAGCAGGGCGGCGGCCGTCGTCCCGGCGATCGCCAGATAGGGGTTGGCGCTCGCGTCGCCCAGCCGCAGCTCGAGCCGGGCGCCGGAGCCGCGCTCGGGCGGTATGCGCACCATGGCGCTGCGGTTGTCCAGCCCCCAGTCGATCAGCCAGGGCGCCAGGGTGTCCGGGCCGAAGCGTTTGTACGAGTTGATCGTGGGGTTGAGCAGCGCGGCGAGGGCGGGCGCGTGGGCGAGGATGCCGGCGACGGCGTGCCGGGCGGTCGCGGACAGGCCGTACGGGCCCGACGGATCGTCGAAGGTGTTGCGGCCCTCGGCGTCGTCGCAGGACAGGTGGAGGTGGAAGCCGGAGCCGCCCGCGTCGTTGAAGGGCTTGGCCATGAAGGTGGCCAGGCGGCCCTCCTTGCGGGCCAGTTCCTTGATCGCGGCCTTGAAGCGGAAGGAGCGGTCGGCGGCGGACACGGCGTCGGAGTGCGCCAGGTTGATCTCGATCTGACCGCCGTCGAACTCGTGGTTGCCGCTGATCGCCCCGACCCTCAGGTCGCGCACGTGGCGCAGGGTGCGCAGCAGGTGGTTGTCCGGGTCGGCCCGCAGGCCGGCGGTGTAGACGACCCCGGGGTCGGGTGCGTAGCGGCGCCAGCCGCCCGAGGGGTCCGGGTCGCACAGGAAGTACTCCAGCTCGGGTCCGACCACCGGCCGCAGCCCGTGCTCGGCACACCGGGCGAGGACCGATCGCAGCAGGTCGCGGGGCGACTCGGGGGCCGGCGCGCCGGTCGCCGGGTCGACGACCTCCCCCAGACAGGCGGCCACCCCCGGCTCCCAGGGCAGCGGCACCAGCGTGTCGAGGTCCGGGCGGACACAGATGTCCGGCAGGCCCGCGTCCAGACCGCCGCTGACCGGGACCACGTCGCCCTGCGGGCTGGTGTGGTAGACGGCCCGGCAGAACGCGAGACCGTGCTCACAGGCCCGGGGCAGCTCCTCCAGCAGCACGTCACGCGCCCGGTCGGTGCCGATGAGGTCGGGATAGGTCACCCGGACCACGTCGATGCCGTCGGCGGCGAGCCGCTCCATGTGGCGGCGGACTTCTTCAAGGTCGTGAGCGCTCACCGTTGTCTCCTCGGGCGGACGTCGGGACACCTCCGGGACCAGGGGCCGGGGAGGCGGGTGGCGTAGGAACGAGCGGCCGGGCGCGGCATAGCCAGGGACCGCCCGGGTGCTTTGTTTGATGCCAAACGGTAGGGGTGGGCGGGAGGTGCCGCAAGGGGGCGGGGGCAAGAATTTATCCATCCGGATAGCTATTGACCAGACCCCTGCCCCTGCCTACCTTGTTTGAAGCCAAACGAGTTCGGGATGCGGTCCACCGCACCCCGTTGGCCGGGGCCCGGCCCCTTCCGGCCGGGCCCCTTTCATCCCGCTTCGACGCCCTCACATTCAGGAGGACCGGCCATGAAGGTCGTCGTCGACATGAACAAGTGCCAGGACCACGGCCAGTGCGTCTTCGCGGCCCCCGATGTCTTCCGGATGGACGACGACGGCCGCCTGGCCTACGTCCCCGACCCCGACGACGCCCTGCGCGACGAGGTCGAGGAGGCCGCGGACGTCTGCCCGCTCCAGGCCATCCGGATCGAGGACTGACATGAGCGGGCGCATCGTCGTCGCCGGCGCCTCCCTCGGCGGACTCCGCGCCGCCGAGCAACTGCGCGCCGCGGGCTGGACCGGCGGCATCACGGTGATCGGCGACGAGCCGCACCGGCCGTACAACCGGCCCCCGCTGTCCAAGGAGGTCCTCGCGGGCAAGGCGTCCTTCGCGTCGCTCGCCTTCACGCCGAAGGCGTCAGCTGCCGACGTGGAGTGGCGGCTGGGCACGAGAGTCACCGCTGCCCGGCTCGCCGAGCGGGCCGTCGAGCTCCACGACGGCTCGGTGCTCTCCTACGACGGGCTCGTCGTCGCCACCGGGATGCGGCCGAGGCGGCTGCGCTGCCCCGGGCCGGTCGAGGGCCGTCACACGGTCCGGACGATCGACGACGCCCAGGTCCTGCGGGACGAGCTGACCCGGCCCCGGGTACGGGTCGTCGTGGTCGGCGCCGGGTTCATCGGCTGCGAGGTCGCCGCGACGGCCGTCGGGCTCGGCGCGGCCGAGGTGACCGTCGTCGATCCGCTGCCGTCGCCGATGGTCGGGCCGCTCGGGGAGATGCTCGCGCGTGTGCTGCTCGCGCGGCACGAGGAGCGCGGGGTCTCCTTCGTGCTGGGGTCGGGTGTGACCGGGTTCGAAGGGGACGACCGTGTCACCGGTGTCGTGCTGAGCGACGGGTCCGTGCTTCCCGCTGATGTGGTGGTGGAGTCCGTGGGCTCGGTCGCCAACACCGAGTGGCTGGACGGCAACGGGCTGGATCTGAGCGACGGGGTCCTCACCGATCGGCACCTGCGGGTCGGAGGCCGGCCGGAGGTCGTCGCGGTCGGGGATGTCGCCCGCTTCCCGAACGCCCGCTACGACGGTGTGCCGCGGCGGGTCGAGCACTGGTCCGTGCCGGCCGACTCGGCCAAGCACGCCGCGAAGGTGCTGGTCGGTGGTGACGCCGGCCTGGCGCCCTTCGCGCCGCTGCCCACCTTCTGGAGCGACCAGCACGACTTCCGGTTGCAGTCCTTCGGTGCGCCGGTCCTGGGGCTCGGTGACGTCCGGGTCCTCGACGGTGACACCTCGGGGGACGTGCTGGTCGGTTATCACCGCGACGGACGACTGGTCGGTGTCGTGGCGCTCGGCGGGCCCTCCGCCGCCCGTGCCGCCGCTCGTTACCGCGCCGACCTGCTGAAGCAGCCCGCCCTCACCGCGTAAGGAGCCCTCGCGTGACCAGTCTTCGTGGTTACTTCCATCCCAAGACGGCGACCGGTGCGTCGTCGCTGATTCCCTCTCCGCCCTGGCGGTACTCCGGTGACCTGTTGACGGTCGAGTACCGGACGGATCCCGAGCGGGTGCGTGAACTGCTCCCCGAGCCGCTGGAGTTGGCCGACGAGGATCCCGGTGCGGTTGCTCTGATCTGGGCGGACTGGCAGTCCTGCTCGGGGTCGGGCAAGGAGCTGCTGGATCCGGTGCGGGCGCAGTACAAGGAGGCGTTCGCGGTCGTCCGGTGCCGGTACCGGGGCCGGACGTACTCGCGGTGCGTCTACATCTGGGTGGACAAGGACTTCGCGATCGCGCGGGGATTGCACCAGGGGTATCCGAAGAAGCTCGGCTCCATTCATCAGACGCGGCCGCATCCGTACGGGCCCGCTCCGCGGATCGAGGCGGGGGCTCGGTTCGGGGCGACGCTGGCGGCTGCGGATCGGCGTATCGCGCAGGCTGTGGTGACGCTGCGGGAGCCGTCCGAGAGCGGTGGCTTCGTCAATGCGCATCCCATGGCCCACCATCGCTGGCTGCCGTCGATCGAGAAGGGCAAGGGGCTGGCTCTCGATGAGCTGGTCGAGTCCGGAGCGGCGTCCTTCGAGGGGGGCCAACCATGGGTCGGTGAGGCCGAGTTGGAGCTTTTCGAGGCGCCGACCGAGGAGTTGGCCCGGCTGGAGATCAGGGAGCCGATCGCCGCGTATTACCGCCAGGTCGGCGTTGTGTGGGATGGCGGGCAGCTGCTGGAGGCCGGTACGTCCGGAGCGTCTGCCGAGTGAGGGTTCGTGGGCGGCTGCGGGCTTGTCGTGGCTGGTCGCGCAGTTCCCCGCGCCCCTTAGGGCGAATCCCTGTCCCCTGATACACAAGGAGCTGTCTTTATGCCTGACAACATCACCGTCGCCGGCGTTGCCGTCGACACCCGCCACTGGATCGGCGGCCGACGCGTCGCCTGCGCCGATACCTTCACCGACCACTCTCCGATCGACGGCAGCGTCCTCGGCGAGATCGCCCGGGGCGGCCCCGCAGAGGCCGAAGCCGCCGTCGCCGCCGCCCGGGACGCGTTCCCCGCCTGGGCCGCCACCTCGCGCACCGAGCGCGCCCGCCTCCTGCACGCCATCGCCGACGGCGTCGAGAAGCGGATCGAGGAGCTGGCGATCGTCGAGACCACCGACAACGGTGCGCTGCTGCGGTCGCATCGGCGGGGCGTCATGCCCCGCGTCGCCCACAACTTCCGGTTCTTCGCCGACTGGCTGCTCCGGCTCGACCACGAGGACTTCGAGACGCGGGGGCACACCAACCACGTCAGCTGGGACCCGGCCGGGCCCTGCGTGCTGATCACGCCGTGGAACGCGCCCCTGATGCTGGCCACCTGGAAGGTCGCCCCCGCCCTCGCCGCCGGCAACACCGTCGTCCTCAAGCCTGCCGAGTGGTCCCCGCTGACCGCGTCGCTGCTGGCCGACATCGCAGCCGAGGCCGGGCTGCCGGCCGGTGTTCTCAACGTCGTCCAGGGATACGGCTCCGAGATCGGTGACGCCCTCACCTCCCACTCCGACGTGCGCCGCATCAGCTTCACCGGGTCGGTGCCGACCGCGCGGCGGATCGCCGCCTCGGCCGCCGGTAACCTCACGCCCCTGAGCCTCGAACTCGGCGGCAAGTCACCCCTTCTGGTCTTCGCCGACGCCGATCTCGACCTGGCCGTCGACCTCGCCGTGGAGCAGTACGACAACGCCGGGCAGGTGTGCCTCGCGGGTACCCGGCTGCTCGTCGAGGAGCCGGTCGCCGAGGAGTTCACCCGCCGGTTCGTGGAGAAGGCGTCCGCCCTCACCCAAGGCGATCCCCGCGACGAGGCCACCGACATCGGTCCCAACATCCATCCCCGCCAGCTGGAGAAGATCGACGGTTTCGTCCAGCGGGCCGTCGCGGCCGGGGCGCGGGCGGTCATCGGGGGGCATCGCAAGGACGGGCAGTACTACGCGCCGACCCTGCTCACCGATGTCGCCCAGGACTCCGAGATCGTGCAGGAGGAGGTCTTCGGGCCGATTCTGACCCTCCAGACCTTCGCCGGCGAGGACGAGGCCGTCCGGCTCGCCAACGACACCCGTTTCGGGCTGGCCGCCACCGTCGCCACCGGCGACCGCGAGCGCGCCGAGCGGGTCAGCGCGCGGCTCGTCGCGGGCACGGTCTGGGTCAACTGCTTCTTCGTCCGCGACCTCCAGGCCCCGTTCGGCGGTTCCCGGCAGTCCGGCGTCGGCCGCGAGGGCGGCACTTGGAGCTTCGACTTCTACTGCGACCTGAAGAACACCGTCACCGCCCCGAAGGGATGGAACCAGGACCATGGGTGAGATCACCGGGGCCGGGCTGCTCGCCCACGTCCCCACCATCGTGCTGCCCGAGCAGGAGCGGCTGGAGCTGAACGAGGGAAAGGAGATCACCCTCGTCACCGGGCTCCGGGAGCTCCGCAGGGACGTCTTCGAGCGTGACGACTACGACACCGTGGTCGTGCTCGACTCCCACTGGGCGACCACCGTCGAGTTCGTCGTGACCGCGCAGGAGCGGCGCGCGGGGCTGTTCACCTCCGAGGAGCTGCCGCGCGGCATGTGCCGGATGCCGTACGACTTCCCGGGCGACCCCGAACTCGCCCACAACATGGCGAAGTTCGCGGACAAGCACGGTACCTGGATCACTCCGATCGACGACGCGTACCTGCCGGTCTACTACGCCACCATCAACCTCTGGAAGTACCTGGGCGAGGGCCTGCCCGACAAGCGGTGGGTCACCATCGGGGTCTGCCAGACCGGCGACATGGAGGACCACCTCCGCCTCGGCCGGGCGCTCGCCGACGGTATCGCCGCTACCCCGGGGCGACGGGTCCTGCTCATCGCCTCCGGCGCCCTCTCGCACACCTTCTGGCCGCTGCGCGAACTGCGCGACCACGAGGCCAGCGACCCCGTTCACATCCGTACGCCCGAGGCCCGCGAGGCCGACCTGGAGCGCATCGCCTGGTTCAAGGAGGGCCGTCACGACAAGGTCCTCGACACCATGGACGAGTTCTGGAAGGTCAAGCCCGAGGCGAAGTTCTTCCACTACCTGATGATGGCCGGTGCCCTCGGCGAGCAGGGCTGCGTCGCCCGGGCCCGGCAGTACGGCGAGTACGAGAACTCCGTCGGCACCGGCCAGGTCCACCTCTGGTTCGACCGCCCGGCCGACGGCTGGACCGCAGACCACACCCCCGCGCAGGAGTCCGCCCATGCCTGAGTACCGCCGTGTCCTCCTCGACGGCGCCGCCGTCCAGGTCACCGTCGACGGTGACGAACTCGTCGCCGGCGACGGCCGCCGCGTCAAGGCCGACGACGCCCGGCATCTGCCGCCGGTCGTCCCCTCCAAGGTCATCGCCGTCCACCTCAACCATCGCAGCCGGGTCGAGGAGTTCCGGATCGGGCTTCCCGATACGCCGACCTACTTCCACAAGCCGGTCTCCGCCCTCAACGCCCACCAGGGCGCGATCGTCCGTCCCGAGGGCTGCAAGTGGCTCAACTACGAGGGCGAGGTCGCCATCGTCATCGGGAAGACCGCCCGGAACATCTCGCCGGCCGAGGCGGGGGAGTACATCGCCGGCTACACCATCGCCAACGACTACGGACTGCACGACTTCCGCGACACCGACGCCGGCTCCATGCTCCGTGTCAAGGGCTCCGACACCCTCTGCCCGCTCGGCCCCGGGCTGGTCACCGACTGGGACTTCCACGGCAAGCGGCTGCGGACCTACGTCAACGGACAGGTGGTGCAGGACGGTTCGACCGACGAGATGACGTGGGACATGCACTACCTCGTCGCCGACATCGCCCGCACCATCACGCTGTACCCGGGAGACGTACTGCTGTCCGGCACGCCCGCCAACTCGCGTCCCGTCCAGCCGGGGGACGTCGTGGAGGTGGAGGTCGAGGGGCTCGGGCGGCTCACCAACCACATCGTGACCGGGCCGGCCGCCATCCGTACGGACGTGGGCGCACAGCCCACCGAGTCGGAGGAGGTGCTGTCGACCGCGCTCGGCGGCGACTGGGAGTTCCGTGGCATCCGGCCGCCGCGTCGCTGACGCGGGCTCCGGCCGCCGCGTCGCCGAGGGGGGCGCCCCGGGTAGGGTCACGGGCATGACCGAGCCCGCCGGGCGCCGCCCCCGCAAGCGCGTGAACTACGGCACGGGCCGCGAGGCCCTGCTGGAGGCCGCCGTGCGCGTGGTGGCCCGGGGCGGGCTGCGCAGGCTCACCTACCGGGCGGTCGCGGAGGAGGCCGGCGTCACCCACGGCTTGGTCGTGCACCACTTCGGCTCCCGTGACGCCCTGATCGAAGAGGCCCTCACCCACGCCATCCGGTCCTCCCTGAGCAGCAGCGCCCTGGAACCGGGCACGGGCAGGGCCGCCGACTTCTCGGTGGGTCTGACGGACATGGTGGAGTCCGGTCCCGACCTCCAGGCGTTCCAGTACGAACTGCTGCTGGAGTCCCGGCGCCGCCCCGAGCTCCTGGCCCACCTGCGGTCGCTGTACGACGAGTACTTCGACGCGACCCGGCGCGAGCTCACCCAGATGCTGCCCGGCCCGGTGGACGAGGGCCTGTCCCGGATGGTCTTCGCCACGCTGGAGGGACTCGTCCTGCACCAGCTGGTCTTCGGCGAGCGCGAGGTCATCGAGGACGCCCTCGACGAACTGCGCTCGGTGCTGCGGCTGCTCGCCGAGAAAAGGGACGGCGAGGCCTGACTCCGTCGGCCACGCAGCCCCGTAATTCGTACTCCCTCACCCCTTGCCAAACGGATAGTTCCGTCCCACGATGAGGCAACTCGTTTGGCCTGAAACGATCCTTCCTCCCCCTGGCAGGTGATCCGAGTGGACAGTCAGACGGTCTCCCGGCACACGGCGACACCGGACGCGCCCACCGCAGGCACGCTCAAGCCCAACGCCCTCGGCGTGCTGGGCATCCTCTTCTTCGTCCTGTCCGCCCAGGCCCCGCTGACCGGTATCGCCGGCGCGGCCCCCATCGCCGTGGCGCTCGGCAACGGGCCCGGCGTGCCCGCCGCCTATCTGGTAGCGGGCCTGGTGATCCTGCTGTTCTCGGTGGGCTTCGTCGCCATGGGCCGCCACGTCGTGGACGCGGGCGCCTTCTACACCTACATCGGCAAGGGCCTCGGCCGGACCACCGGCACCGGCAGCGCGGGCCTCGCGCTCTTCGCGTACTGCACCATCCAGGCCGCCATGTACGGGCTCTACGGATCCATCGTGAGCGGACTGGTCGCGAGCCACACCGGCCTCGACCTGCCGTGGTGGGTCTGGACACTGGCCACCATGGCCGTGGTGCAGGCGCTCGGTGCGACCGGCGTCGAGATGGGCGCCAAGGTGCTGGCCGTCCTCGTCCTGGCGGAGTTCAGCATCCTGTCGGTCTTCGCCCTGGTCACCCTCGTCAAGGGCGGCGGACCCGAGGGGCTCGGCCTCGCCGACAGCTTCTCCCCGGCCGCCGCCCTGGACGGCGCGCCGGGCGTGGCCGTGATGTTCGCCGTGGCGTCCATGTTCGGCTTCGAGGCCACCGCCATCTACGGCGAGGAGGCCCGCGAGCCCAGGAAGACCGTGCCGAGGGCCACGTACCTCGCGGTCGTCGTGGTCACCGGCTTCTTCGCCCTGACCTCCTGGATGCTCATCTCCTCCTACGGCGCCTCCCGGGCCACCGCGGCCGCGGGCAAGGCCCTGGAGGGCGGTGACGGAGCCGGGTTCGTCTTCGCGCCCATCGCGGCGCAGTTCGGCGGCTGGGTCGGCGACGTGCTGCCGGTCCTGCTCGCCACGTCCCTCTTCGCCGGCATCCTCACCTTCCACAACTCGGCCAACCGCTACCTGTTCTCCCTCGGCCGCGACCGGCTGCTGCCGCTGCGGTTGTGCCGGCTCAACCGCCGTCACGCCCCCTGGGCGGCCGGGTGCGTCCAGACGCTCCTGGCCGTGCTGCTGGTGGTGCCCTTCGCGCTGGCGGGCAAGGACCCGGTGCTGACGCTGTTCTCCTGGTTCAGCGGGGTCGCCGTCCTGGCGATGATGCTGCTGTACCTGCTGACCTCGGTGTCCGTCGTCGTCTTCTTCCGCCGCGAGCGCCTCGACGCCCATCCCTGGAACACGCTCATCGCTCCCGTCCTGGGCGCGCTCGGCATCACGGGGGCGATCTGGCTCATCCTGGCCAACTTCACCACGCTCATCGGCGGCGAACGCGCCACCGCCCTGTGGCTCACGCTGTCCGTCCCGGTGGTCATGGCGCTGGGCATTGTCGTCGCACGGGTGCGGGGGAGGGCCGTCGCAGCCGCCGACGGGTGACCGCGCGCGCCGCCGTCCGCGGACGGCCGTACCCATATCGTTTGAGATCAAAGGAGGTCCTCCATGCCGGCCGTCACCCACGACGAGTGGCTGCGGCGCGCCAAGGCGTTCCAGCTCTCCGGCGCCCACCACATCGCCGGCGCCGACGAGCCCGGGAGCGGGGCGACGTTCCCGGTCGTGTCACCGCGTGACGGCCGGGTCCTCACCGAGGTCCCGGACGCGGGCACCGCCGAAGTGGACGCGGCCGTCGCCGCCGCCCGGCGGGCCTTCGACACCGGCCCGTGGCCGCGCCTGGCACCGGCCGAGCGCGGCCGGGCCCTGCTGCGGCTCTCCGACCTGCTCGAAGAGCGGCGCGAGGAACTGGCGTTGACCGTGAGCCTGGAGATGGGCAAACCGATCACGGATGCCCACGGCATCGAACTGCGCGCCGTCATCAGCACCTTCCGCTGGTACGGGCAGCTCGCGGACAAGCTCACCGACTCCGCCCCGCACACCGCGCCGGACGCCCTCGCCCTGGTCACCCGGGAACCCGCCGGAGTGGTCGGGGCGGTCGTCCCCTGGAACTTCCCGCTGACCCTGGCCGGCTGGAAGATCGCCCCGGCACTGGCGGCCGGCTGCACGGTCGTACTGAAACCCTCGGAGAACTCCCCGCTCTCCGCCCTGCTCCTGGGCCGCCTCGCCACCGAGGCCGGAATCCCGCCCGGCGTGCTCAACGTCGTCACCGGCGACGGCCCCACCGCCGGCCGGGCCCTCGGCCTCCATCCCGACGTAGACGTCCTGGCGTTCACCGGCTCCACCGCCGTCGGCCGCCACTTCCTGCGCTACGCCGCCGACTCCAACCTCAAGCGCGTCTGGCTGGAACTCGGCGGCAAGTCGCCCAACATCGTCCTGCCCGACGCCCCCGACCTCGACCAGGCCGCCGCCACGGCCGCCTGGGGCATCTTCTTCAACCAGGGCGAGATGTGCACGGCGCCTTCGCGGCTGCTCGTGCACTCCTCGATCGCCGAGCGGGTCACCGAGGCCGTGGTCCGGCGGGCCCGCGAGCTGAAGGTGGGCGACCCGCTCGACCCGGAGACGGAGATGGGCGCGCTGGCCGGACGGGCCCACCTGGACCGCGTACGCGACCACGTCCGTCATGGCGTCGAGGAGGGCGCCCGGCTGCGCACCGGCGGCGAGCGCCTGTTCGCCGAGACGGGCGGGACGTATCTGGAACCGACCGTCTTCGACCGCGTGCACCCCGGCTCGCGACTGGCCCGGGAGGAGATCTTCGGCCCCGTCCTGTCCGTGCTCGCCTTCGACGACCTCGACGAGGCGGTCCGCCTCGCCAACGCCACCGAGTACGGCCTCGCCGCCGGCCTGTGGACCTCCGATCTGTCCACCGCCCACCGGGTCTCGCGCGCGCTCAAGGCCGGGACCGTCTGGGTCAATTGCTACGAGGAGGGCGACCTGACCGTGCCCTTCGGCGGCATGAAGCAGTCGGGCAACGGACGTGACAAGTCCGTCCACGCGCTGGAGAAGTACACCGAGCTCAAGACCACCTGGATCCAGCTGTGAGGCCCCTGATCGCGATCCCCGCCCGGTTCTCCGCGCGGACCTCCGCCCTCCGCTACGCCGCCGAGGTCAACGCCCGCGCCCTGATCGAGGCCGTCTGGCGGGCCGGCGGCGAACCGGCGAGCATCCACCCGGCGGACAGCGGCACCGCGGCCCGGCTCGCCCGCTTCGACGGCGTCCTGCTCCCCGGCGGCGGCGACCTCGCCCCCTCCCGCTACGGCGCCACCGGCACCCACGATACCGTCTACGACGTCGACACCCTCCAGGACACCTTCGACCTCGACGTCGCCCGCCACACCCTGGGGTCGGGCCTGCCCTTGCTCGCGGTCTGCCGCGGTCTCCAGGCCGTCAACGTGGCCCTCGGGGGCACCCTGGAGCAGGACATGGGCGGACCTCAGCGCGAACACCGGCACCTCGTGCACCCCGTCATCCTGGAACCCGGCTCGGTCGTCGCCCGGTCCGCCGGCGTCGAGAAGACCGACGCGTCCTGCTATCACCACCAGCGCGTCGACCGCCTGGGCACGGACCTCCGCGTCACGGCCCGGGCGGCGGACGGCACCGTCGAGGCCCTCGAACTCCCGGGCGCCAGGGGCTGGTTCACCGCCGTCCAGTGGCACCCGGAGGACACCGCCCACGAGGACCCCGCCCAGCAGGGCCTGTTCGACGCACTCGTGCGGGCCGCGGCCCGGTGAGGTCGCCGCGGGAGTCAGGCCCGGGGCCGCCGTCCGCTACGCCGCGGCGCGGGCTCGGCGCCGTCCAGCAGGGACTGCCGCCGCTCCTCGCCGTGCTCCTCGACCTGGAGCACCACACTGCGCAGCCCCTCGGCGAGGCTGCGGCACTCCGCGTCGCTGAGCCGGGCCGTCACGAACGCCTCCTCCTCGTTGAACGCCGGAAAGACCCGCCGCATGAACGCGTCGCCCTCCTCGGTGAGGCTCAGCAGCACCAGCCGCCCGTCGCTCGGGTGGTCCGCCCGCCGCAACAGCCCCCGCGACTCCAGCGTGCGCGCCACACCCGTCAGCGTGCCCTTGGAGATCCCCGCCTCCTCCGCCACGTGCCGGGTCTCCGACTCGCCCCACACCCAGACCACCCACAGCACCACGAAGGCCGTCCAGGTCAGGTCCGAACCGCGCAGCACCGAGTTCTCCAGGTGCTGCCGCACGGCGGACGCGGCCCGGTAGATGTTCGCCACCGCCGCCATCTGCTCCCGGCGGATCGGAACACCGCCGAGCTTCGCCGCTGCGAGCTTCTCGGCTTCGGTGATGGATCGGTGGCCCGGCACGGGCGGCTCCTTCGGCTGGTCGCGACGCGTCTCGACCGGGCGGCCTCGCCGCCCGGTCGTTCGGACTCAAATTGTACGGAGATGAAAGGGAAACCCGACATGCCCACCCCTCCCCGCATGCTCCTCGTCCTCAGTGAGAACTGGACGCTGACCGGCGGCCGGGCCGATCTGCCCACAACCGTCCGCTGGGCCCGCGAGGCCGAGGACGCCGGCTTCGACGCGGTCATGGTCAGCGAGCACATCGTCCTCGGACCCGACGCGGCGGCCGCCGGAATCATGGGCAACCCCCGCGACTACGCCCTCCCGGGCAATCAGGACCCGTACACCCCATGGCCCAACTCCCTGTTGCTGCTCGCCGCCATCGCCTCCGTCACCTCCCGGCTGCGCCTGGCCGCCGCGGCCGTCCTCGCCCCGCTGCGCCACCCCCTGCTGCTCGCCCGCGAGCTCGGCACCCTCGACCTGATCAGCGAGGGGCGCCTCGTCGTACAGCCCACGGTCAGCTGGAGCAAGGACGAGTACGACGCCCTCGGCGTGCCCTTCGCCCGGCGCGGGCGGCTCCTCGACGAGCACCTGGAGATCTGGGCGAAGGCCTGGGGCCCGTCCCCGATCTCCCACGACGGACCGCACTACCCCTTCCAGGACGTCTACTTCGAGCCCAAGGCCCACCGCCCGGACGGCCCCCGGCTCTGGTACGGCGGACAGCGGCTGCACGGCCCGGTCCTGCGCCGCCTCGTGCGGTACGGCCACGGCTTCCACCCGCTCGGCCGGCCCACACCCGAGGACCTCCAGGCGCTCAAGGAGGCGATGGCCGCGGCAGGACGGGACAGTGCGGACCTGGAGATGATCGGCGGCACCCGGGCCGTCTTCCCCGACGACCGTTCCCCGGCGGACCTCGGAGCGGCGCTCGCCGTCATCCCTGAGCAACTGGAGCAGGGCTTCACGACCTTCTGCGTCAAGCCGAACCAGTTCATCGACGACCCCGACGGGGTCGGGGCGTTCTGCCGGGACGTCATGCGGCGCGTCGAGGCACTGACCTCCTGACCGCGACCTCCCCGACCGCCACGGCCCGGATCACCGTTCGACGAAACGCCCGAGGTGATCCGGGTCCGGACGCAGCAGCCCGTCCCGGACCGCGAGCGCCGTGGCCTGCGCACGGGAGGCGCAGCCGGTCTTGCGCAGCAGGTGCTCGACATGGCTGTGCACGGTCCGCGGGGACAGGAACAGCGCCTGCGCGATGGCCTGGTTGGTCTGCCCCGTGGCCGCCAGGGTGAGCACTTCCAGCTCCCGGGGGCTCAGCCCGTACGGCAGCTCCGTGGGCGTCTCGTGCACCAGCACCGCGTCGGACGCGAGGCCGGGTCCCGCCGGGTGCCGGTGCAGTACGACCCGCCGCCAGTCGCCGCAGGCCGGCCACAGCAGGCGCAGCCGCCGCCCGCCCGTGCCGGTGAAGGCGTCGAGCAGCGCGCGGAAGCCGCCTTCCTCCCGCAGCACCCGCGGCCGGTCGCGGCCCGGCAGGTCGATCACGCCGCCGTCGCCGGTGACCAGGCTCGCCGCGTCCTGAGCCGCCAGACCGTGCAGGTCACCGGCGTGGGCCAGCGGGTCGGCGAGCGCGGCCAGGGCGGGCATGACGGAGGCGAGGAGCAGGCGGGCGTCGGTGTCGTAGGCGTCCGCGCTCTCGGTGGAGAGGTGGACCATGCCCACCAGCCGGCCCCGGTGCCGCAGCGCTCCCGTGACGCCGTCCCGGAAACCGGCCGGACGGACCCGCTCGGCGTAGAACCAGCCGTGCCGGAAACGCGGCCCGGCGTCCTCGGCGTCCTCGGAGATGGACGGTGGCAGCTCCCGCCGTACGACGTTGCGGTACCACGGCGTCGCGACGAACTCCCCGGCCAGGGCCTGCGAGGCCGCGGCGGTGTAGCCGATGCTCGCGACCTGGACGTGCGAGCCGGTCAGCGGGTCGATCGTGAGCAGGGTCGCCGCGTCCAGCGGCAGGGCGCGGGCGAGTTCGCGCAGGGCCTGCGCGGAGGCCGACGTGGTGTCGCGCTCGCGGGTGAGCATGCCGATGCGCGCTGCTGCCGCGATCTGGTGGTGGCTGGGCATGGCGAGCCTCCGGGCGGCTCCGACGTGATGTCGTTTGGGTCCTAACGATAGGGGGTCGGTCCGGGTCCGACAAGGTGTTCACCGAGTTGTCGAGCGAGAGGCCCGTGATCCGCCGGCTGTCGTTCGCAGTCGGTATTTGTACGGATGGTGCGGCGGGCCCGGCGGGACTTTCCTGTTCGGCACACCCGGACGCCCGCTCCAGCCGGGCCCGCCCCTCGGAGAGCCCCCGCCATGACCCCACCCCCGTCCACGGCCTCACGCCGACACTTCCTCGCCCTCTCCGCCGCCACCGCCCTGGCGGCCGCCGGATGCTCCGCACCGCAGAGCACGGCCGCCTCGACCAAACCGTCGTCCTCCGGCGGCACCCGCCTGACGAAGATCGGACTCGACTACCCCTTCACCCAACTCCCGCTCTACTCCACCCTGGTGAAGCTCTCCACCGTCCAGGCCAAGAAGCACGGCATCTCGCTGCTCACCACCAGCGACAACGCCAGCGCCGACACACAGGCGAGCAACCTCAACGCCTGGGTCGCCCGCAAGGTCCCGGCGATCGTGTCCTTCCCCATGGTCTTCGAGGCCGCCGAGCCCATCGCCAAGGCGGCCCTGGACGCGGGACTGATCTGGGTCACCTACGGCGGTTCCCTGCAACACCAGAGCGCCGACATCCAGTTCAGCTTCCGCAAGGGCGGCACCCTGCTCGGCGAGGCGGCGGCGAAGTGGGCCGAGGAACACCTCGGCGGCAAGGGCAAGATCGCCTTCCTCACCGACAGCACCATCGAGCTGGGCCGCGAACGCACCAAGGGCATGATCGACGCCTTCACCAGGCTGGCACCCGGCGTCGACGTGGTGGCGCGGGAACAGGCCATCGACCCGGACACGGGCCTGTCGAAGACGAAGGCGATCCTCGCCAAGCACCCCGACCTCAACCTCGTCCTCGGCGTCACGGACGCCGCCGCGTACGGCGGATTCAAGGCCCTCCAGCAGGCGGGCCGCGCCGCCGACGACGCCAAGACCTTCGTCGGCGGCCAGGACGGCTCCGCACCCTCCCTCCTCGCCGTCAAGCAGGGCACCTTCTACCGGGCCTCCGCCGCGCTCGCGCCGAAGGACATCGCCGCCGCCATCGTCGAGGTGCCGCGCGCCGTCGCCGCGGGCAAGGCGAACCCCAGCGCCCAGGTGCCGATCGCGCTCGTCCAGCGCGCCGACACCGCAGCGATCGACGCCCTGCTCGCGCAGAACGCCTAGGCCCGGCCGCCATGACGACCACGAACCTCCGTATCAGCGGCCTGGCCAAGTCCTTCGGCGGCGTCAGAGCCCTCGACGGCGTGGACCTCACCGTGCCCGCCGGGCAGGTGCACGCCCTGCTCGGCCACAACGGCGCCGGCAAGTCCACCCTCATCAAGTGCCTGGGCGGCGCCTACCCGCCCGACGCGGGCACGATCGAGGTGGGCGGCACGTCGTACACCCGCCTCACCCCGCGCGAGTCGATCGCGGCCGGCGTGGCGATCATCTTCCAGACGCTGAGCGTGGTCGACGCTCTGACCGTGGCGGAGAACATCTTCCTCGGCCAGGAGTGGACCCGGTACGGCCGCATCGACCGGCGCGCCCAGGAGGAGGTCGCCGCCGGGCTGCTTCAGCGGGTCGCGGCCAGGTGTTCCCCGCGCGACCGGGTGGGCGATCTGCCCATGGGCCAGCGGCAGTTGGTCGAGATCGCCAAGGCCCTCAGCCGCAGTGCCTCCGTCCTGGTCCTCGACGAGCCGACCGCGGCCCTGTCCGGGGCCGAGACCGACGCCCTGGCCGAACGCGTCGAGGACCTCCGCGCGCAGGGCCTCGCCATCGTCTACGTCACCCACCTGCTGTCGGAGGTGGAACGGCTCGCGGACGCGGTGACGGTACTGCGCGACGGCCGGGTGACCCACCAGGCCACGGTGGCGGGACAGACACGGCGTGACCTGGTCGAGGCGATCGCGGGCAGGCCGACGCAGGCCGTGCACGGGCCTGAGTGCGCTACGGACGCGGAAGCGCCAGAGGCGCGGCGCGGGAGCCCGGACACCCGAAGGCCGCAGCACGCGCCCGGACCGGGCGGGCACGACGCCCGCCGCATGTCGAGCCCGGACTGCCAGGATCCGAGGCGCACTCCCGGCCGAGACGAGCGCGACCCCGCGGCCACGCCGGGCCCTGACATGCCCGAGCCGCAGCGCAGGCCGGCCCCGCCCCGGCTGGTCGTCGAAGCCCTGCGCGGCCCCGGCTTCGGGCCCGTCGGTCTCACCGTCGCCGAAGGCGAACGCGTCGGCCTGTTCGGGCTCATCGGCTCAGGCCGCACCCGCATCCTGGAGACGCTCTACGGCAGGCGCCGAGCCACCGCCGGAACCATCCGGGTCGGCGAACGCACCGTCAGCCCCGGCCGGCCGGCCGACGCGCTCGGCGCCGGAATCGCCCTCGTACCGGCGGACCGGCGCGCACAGGGCCTGTTCCCGTCGCTGTCCGCGCAGGACAACACGCTGCTGCCGGCCGTCCGGACCCTGGCCCGGTACAACGTACGGGCGTTGCGCACCGAACGGCGGGTGTTCGACGCGCTGGCCACGGCGGTCGGGCTGCGCCCGGCCCGGCCCGGGCTGCCCGCGGGCGCGTTCTCCGGGGGCAACCAGCAGAAGCTCGTGCTGGGCCGGTGGATCAACGAGGCCCGGCACGTGGACGTGCTGCTTCTGGACGAGCCGACCCAGGGTGTCGACGTGGGGGCCCGTCAGGAGATCTACCGGGTGGTGTCCGGGCTCGCCGCCGGGCGCGGCACCGCCGTGCTGTTCGCGTCCAGCGACCCCGAGGAGATCGTGGCGCTCGCCGACCGCTGCCTGATCGTCGCCCGGGGACGGATCGTCGGCGAACTCTCCGGCGCCGGACTCACCGAACAGGCCCTGCTCTCGGCGGTCCACGACGCCGACCCCGACCCCCTGCCCGCCGAAGGAGCAGCATGACCACCGCCGACCGCGTCCTCACGCGCCCGCGTCTGATCGCCACGGGCGGGCTGACCACCGCACGCCGCAACCCGCTCCTCGTCGTGCTCGTCGCGATGGTGCTGGTCTTCCAGCTGACCACGGGCAGCTTCCTCGACCCCGCCAACCTCGGCGGCATCGCCACCGACGCCGCCACCCTCGCGATCGTCGCCGTCCCGCTGGCCCTGCTCGTCATCAGCGGGTACCTCGACCTGTCGGTCGGCTCCACGCTCGCCCTCGGCGGTCTTGTCGCGGGCTGGCTGGCCGGGCAGCACCACCAGTCGCCCGCCGTCGCCCTGCTCGGGGCGCTCGCCGCCGGTGCGGTGGTCGGCGCGGTGAACGGTGTCCTGTGCTGCTACTTCGGCCTGTCCGCGTTCATCGTCACCCTCGGCATGCTGACCGCCGTACGAGGTCTGGCACAGCAGTTGTTCCCGCTGCCGCTGAGCGGCTTCGGCTCCGGGTTCGCCTGGATCGGCGGGGCGCGGATCGCCGGGATCGCGGCGCCGGTCGTCATCGCGGCGCTGGTGCTGGCGGCGGGTGCGCTGTTCCTCGCGTTCACCCCGGCCGGACGGCACGTCTTCGCCATCGGCGTCAACCGGGAGGCCGCCCACCTCTCCGGCATCCAGATCCGCCGCACCCCGTTCGCGCTGTTCGTCGTCACGGGTGTGGCCGCCGCCCTGGCCGGCGCCGTCAAGGCGTCGATACTGGACAGCGTGGTGGCCGGAACCTCGGGATCCGGTTTTGAGCTGGCCGTGCTCACCGCCGTGCTGGTCGGCGGAGTGGCCCTCACCGGAGGCTCCGGCTCGATCTTCGGCGTCCTGCTCGGCGTGCTCTTCCTCGGCTGCCTGCAGAACGGCCTGACCCTGCTGAACGTGCCGACGTTCTGGCAGCAGATGGCCCAGGGCGTCGCGCTGGTGGCCGGCGCGGCCCTGGCCTACTTCGCACCCCGCACGGGGCGCTGACCCACCCTCCCCTTGAAAAGAGGTCACCGTGAGCGACACCGCACCCGTGTGCGACACCGCCCCCACCCTCGTCCTGACCGGAGGACAGGTTCTCACCGTCGACGCCGGCTTCACCGTCGCCGAAGGCGTGGCCGTACGCGGCCGGGACATCCTGGCCGTCGGCAGCGACGCCGAGATGCGCGCCCTGGCCGGGCCCGGCACCCGGATCGTCGAACTGGGCGGCCGGACCGTGCTGCCCGGCATCAACGACTCGCATCTGCACGGAGCCGCCTACGGGATGACGAAACCGCCGTTCGCCATCGACGTCGCCCATCCGGCGGTGGGTTCCATCGCCGACATCGCCGCGGCCGTGGCCCGGGCGGCACGGGACGTCCCGGACGGAGAGTGGATCGTCGGCCTGGGCTGGGACTCCGGTTACCTCGCCGAGTGCCTGGCCGACCCGGGCCGTTTCCCGCACCGCCGGGACCTGGACGCGGTGGCGCCGGGCCACCCGGTCTGCCTGACCGACTTCTCCTCTCACATGGTGTGGGCCAACTCCGAGGCGCTGCGCCGCTGCGGCATCGACGCGGACACCACGCCCCCGCCCGGCGGCGTCATCGACCACGACCCCGACGGACGGCCGACCGGCATCCTGCGCGAGGCCGCCGGGCGGCTCGTCCAGGCCGCCCTGCCCGCCCCCACGCTCGCCCAGCGCCGCCAGGCGATCCAGGGCGTGATCCGCGAGCTGCACTCCCGCGGCATCACCAGCTACACCGAGCCCGGCCTCGGCCCCGGCGGTGCCGGCACCCTCTTCGGCGGCCTGAGCACCGACAACTGGACCGCGTACGCGGACCTCGCGGCGAGCGGTGAACTCCGGGCGCGCGTCAGCGTCCTGCTGCTGCCCGCCCCCATGGGCGGCTCCGCCGACGACGTTCGCAAGGGCCTGGCCGAACTGCGCCGCCCAGAGTCCGCCGACCCCCGGCTGCTGCGGGCCATCGGTGTCAAGATCTTCGGCGACGGAGTGCCGCCCAACCGCACGGCCTGGATGAACGAGCCCTACCCGGAGGGCGGCCACGGCGCCCTGTGCGTCCACGGCGACACCCCTGGTCTTCAGGCCGACGAACTGCGCGAGATGATCCGGGTCGCCCACGAGGCCGGTTTCCAGCTCGGTGTGCACGTCACCGGCGACCGCGCCATCGACACGGTCGTGGACGCCTTCGTCGCCGCCGACCGGGCCGCGCCCCGCCCCGACGCCCGCCACTACGTCATCCACGGCGACTTCATCAGCCCCGGCAGCCTGGCCGAGCTCGCCGCGCACGGCTACGGCGTCAACATGAACCCCGCCATCAAGTGGACCATCTCCGACCTGATGGACGAGGTCGTGGGCCCCGAACGCTCCGCCTACCAGTGGCCGGTGCGCTCCGCGCTCGACGCCGGAGTACGGGTCTGCGCCAGCTCCGACGCGCCGATCACCGAACCCGACTGGCGACAGGGCGTGGCCTCGATGATGCTCCGCGAGTCCAAGGCCAGCGGACGCCCCAGCGGCCCCGAACAGTGCGTGCCGCTCGCCGACGCCCTGCGCGCCTATACGGCCACCCCGGCCTGGCAGGACTTCGCCGACGACTGGAAGGGCACCGTCGAGCCGGGCAGGGCCGCCGACCTGTGCGTCCTGGACCGACCGCTGCTTGGCCTCGACCCGCACGACATCACCAAGGTCCAGGTGGATCTCACGGTGTTCGACGGGCGGGTGGTCTTCGAACGCTGAGCTTGCACCTCACAGCGGGCCGCCGACAGGCGGCCCGCTGTGCGTGGCGCCACCATGGCGTCACAACGGCACCGGTGCAAGCCACCTCGCTGTCAACGGGGCACCACGACACACCAGATCAAGCAGGAAATGCCAGGTCAGCGTCCTTCGCGTCAAGGAAGTGCCAATCTGGCTCGCCGTGATGCCATTGATGTGCCATCATGGCGCCATGGACCTCACGCCCTACGTCGACAACCTCCGGCACGAGCTCGCCGTCGCCGCGGACGCCGGCGGTGACGACGCTCGTGCCCTCGCCGAGCGGCTCACCGCCCCCCTGGAGTCCGCCGCCCGCCTGACCCTCCTCAACGCACTGTCGGCCGCCATGGGCGAGGTCACCCGGGAGCTCGCGCCGGGCTCGGTCGACGTGCGGCTGCGCGGACTCGACCCCGAGTTCGTGGTGACGCCGCCGCCCGCACCCGAGCCGTTCCGGGAGGTGCGGGAGCCGGTCGCGGCCCCCGCCGCCCCCGGGCCGCCCCCGCCGCCCGCGGACGCCGACGACGGCGCCATGGCGCGGATCAACTTCCGCCTCCCCGCCCACCTCAAGGCCCGCGCCGAGGACGCCGCGGCGGCGGAGGGCCTGTCGGTCAACGCCTGGCTGGTACGGGCCGTGTCCACCGCCCTCGACGGCGGGGCGCGCACGAGCCCGCAGGGCCGCGGCAAGGACTCGGGCAGCCGGGGCTTCACCGGCTGGGTCCGCTAGGGGGTGTCCGCAAAGTCCCGCCTGCCCCGCGACGCCCGGCACGCTCCCCCAAGCTCTTCGAGCAGGGGGCCCCACTCGCCGCACCGGTCGAACACCCGCGTACAACCAGTACGCGGGCGTCCGCCCGGCACGCCGAGAGCACGCACCGAACGCCGCGGGGCCCGCCCTGCGGGCGGACGACGGGACTTTGCGGACACCCCCTAGGGCCGCAGGTCCACCTCCCCCTCACCGGCGGATCGCCGATCCCGCCGACGTGACTCATCACCCGCCCCACCGGCGGGATCACTCACCCATGCCAAGAGGACGTGACAGTCATGCCTGCTTTCGACACCCCCGAACCGATCTCCGCCATCCTCGAGTTGGACGCCGGGACCGCCCGCATCACCGCGGGCAAGCGCACCGACACGGTCGTGGAGGTGCTGCCGCGCAACGGCTCCGACGACAACGACGTGCGCGCCGTGCAGCAGACCCAGGTCACCTTCTCGGGCGGCCGCCTCACGGTCAGGACACCCAGGAAGCGGCCGCTGTTCGGCAAGCCGGGCGCCGTCGAGGTGAGCGTCGAACTGCCCGCGGGGTCCGATGTCCGGGCCACTGCGGCCCTGGGCGGTTTCTTCTGCGAGGGCCGATTCGGGGGACGTCACGCTCAAGACCTCGCTCGGCGACATCCAGGCCGACGAGGTGGCCGGCGCGAATCTCAGGACCGACCTCGGCGACATCCGTCTGGCCCGCTCGACCGGGGACGTCGAGGTCATCGGCTCGGGCCGGATCGAGATCGGCACCGTCTGCGGCACGGCGACCGTCAAGAACGCCAACGGCGCGACCGAGATCGGCGAGGTGACCGGAGGCCTGAAGACCAACGCGGCCAACGGCGAGATCTCCGTCGGCATCGCACACAGCAGCGTCGACGCCAAGTCCGCCAACGGCCGGATCGAGATCGGCGTCGCCCGCGCCGGGGTCGAAGCGATGTGCTCCAACGGCCGCATCCGCGTCGGCGACGTCACCCGCGGCCGGATCGACCTTCGCACCTCCGTCGGCGACCTCGAAGTGGGCATCCACGAGGGCACCGCGGCCTGGCTCGACCTGCACACCAAGTACGGCGCGGTACGCAGCGCGCTCGGTTCCGCCGCCGGCCCCGCGGACTCCGACGAGACCGTCGAGGTGTACGGCCGGACCTCGACCGGCGACATCATCATCCGCCGCGCCTGACCGGGCGTGCCCCCAACTGCCCCCCCCCGAAAGGAAAAGCGGCTTGACTGCCACCCGGACATCCGCGCCGATCGGCGCGAACACGACGGCGCCGGCGATCACCGCCACCGGACTGCGCAAGTCCTACGGCGACAAGCTCGTGCTCGACGGCATCGACCTGAACATCGCGGAAGGCACCGTCTTCGCCCTGCTCGGGCCCAACGGCGCCGGCAAGACCACCACGGTGGAGATCCTCTCCACGCTCATCGACGCCGACGCGGGCGAGGCCTGGGTCGCGGGCCGCCATCTGACCCGGGCCGCCGACGCGGTGCGCTCCGCGATCGGCGTCACCGGCCAGTTCTCGGCCGTCGACAATCTGCTGACCGCCGAGGAGAACCTGCTCCTCATGGCGGATCTGCACCACCTCGACCGGCGGGAAGGCAAACGCCGGGCCGAGGACCTGCTGCGCCGCTTCGACCTGTCCGACGTCGTGGGCAGGACCGCCGTCACCTTCTCCGGCGGTATGCGGCGCAAGCTGGACCTGGCGATGACCCTGGTCGGCGATCCGCGGATCATCTTCCTCGACGAGCCCACCACCGGACTCGACCCGCGCAGCCGGCGCACCATGTGGGAGATCATCCGCGGACTCGTCACCGACGAGGGCGTGACCGTCTTCCTGACCACCCAGTACCTCGAAGAGGCCGACCAACTCGCCGACCGCATCGCGGTACTGGACCACGGCAGGCTGATCGCCGAGGGCACCGCCGACGAACTGAAGCAGCGCATCCCCGGCGGACACATCCGGGTGCGCTTCGCCGACGCCCAGAGCCTGGACGCCGCCGCGGGACTCTTCGGCATCGCCACACGCGACGAGGACTCCCTCACCCTCCAGATCCCCGGCGACGGCTCCCTCCTCACCCTGCGGGCCGTCCTCGACACCCTGGAGTCCACCGGCGTCCAGGCCGAGTCGCTCACTGTGCACACTCCCGACCTCGACGACGTCTTCCTGACCCTCACCGGTCAGCCCCGCCCCGCCGACACCGCCGCAGCGCCCAAGGAGTACGCCTGATGGCCACCCTGTCCTACGCCGCCAAAGACTCCAGGACGATGGTGCGGCGCAACCTCAAGAAGGCCCTGCGCTACCCGTCCCTGACGCTCACCGTCGTCATCATGCCCATCATGATGCTGCTGCTGTTCAACTACGCCTTCGGCACCGCCCTGGGCAGCGGCATCGGATCGTCGGCCGTCGGCGGCGGCGAGTACATCGACTACCTCGCGCCCGGCATCGTCCTGATGGCCGCCACGTCCGGCGCCCTGACCACCGCGATCAGCGTCTGCGTCGACAAGACCGAAGGCATCGTCAACCGCTTCCGCACGATGCCGATCTCCCGCGCCTCGTTCCTGACCGGGCATGTCGTCGGCGGCGTGATCCAGACGATGACCAGCGTCGCCCTCGTCATCGCCGTCGCGCTCCTCGTGGGCTTCCGCCCCGATGCCACGCCCGTCGAATGGCTCGCCGCGATCGGCCTGCTCGCCCTGCTCACCCTGGCGCTGACCTGGCTCTCCGCCGCTATCGGCCTGATCGCCAAGAACGTCGAGACCGCCAGCAACATCCCGATGCCGCTGACGTTCCTGCCGTTCATCGGCAGCGCCATCGTGCCGCCCGAGTCGATGCCCGCCGGCCTGCGCTGGTTCGCCGAGTACCAGCCGTTCACCCCGATCATCGAGACCCTGCGCGGCCTGTGGCTCGGCACCGGGATCGGCTCCAGCGCGGCCATCGGCCTCGCCTGGTGCGTGGCGCTCACCGTGGTCGGCTACCTGTGGGCGCGCCGCACCTTCAGGACCGGCGCAAAGCGGTAACCACCTCTCTCCTCAGGCCACTTCGCACCCATCCACATCGCCGCCCGACGTTCCCAGGAGGACCCCATGTCGTACGACCCGACGGCCGCCGCCACTGCCGAAGAGCCGCCCACCCTGCCCACCGACCGGCACACCGGCTGCCCCTTCGACCCGCCCGCCGAACTCATCGCGCTGAGCGACAAGCCGCTGCGCCGCATGCGCTACGCCGACGGACACCTCGGCTGGCTGACCACCGGACACGCCGCGTCCCGAGCGATCCTGGCCGACCCGCGCTTCAGCTCACGCTACGAACTCATGCACCTGCCGATACCGATCGCAGGGATGCCCCAGGAACTGCCGCCGGCGCCGGTCGGCGACCTCATCGGCCTCGACGCCCCCGAACACACCCGCTACCGGCGCCTGCTCACCGGCAAGTTCACCGTCCGACGCATGCGTCAACTCACCGAGCGTGTCGAGCGGTTAACCACCGAGTGCCTGGACGCCATGGAGCAGGCCGGACCCACGGCCGACCTGGTGGAGGCGTTCGCGCAGCCCGTGCCCGCGCTCATGATCTGCGAGCTGCTCGGCGTGCCGTACGCCGACCGCCGGCGCTTCCAGAGCCAGGTGGCGATCGTCTTCGACCAGACGGCGGACGCGGAGGCGAAGGGCGAGGCCTATACGGCGCTGCTCCAGTACCTGAACGAACTGGTCCTCGCCAAGCGCGCCGAGCCCACCGACGACCTGCTCAGCGATCTGACCACCTCCGACCTCACCGACGAGGAACTGGCCGGAATAGGCGGACTGCTGCTCGCCGCCGGGCTCGACACCACCGCGAACATGGTCGGCCTCGGCACCTTCGCCCTGCTGAGCAACCCCGACCAGCTTCAGGCCCTGCGCGCCGACCCGGGCCTCGCCGAGCAGACCGTGGAGGAGCTGCTGCGCTACCTCAGCGTGGCCGACCCGATTCCGCGGGCAGCGCTCGAGGACGTCGAGGTGGCGGGCCAACTCGTCAGGGCGGGCGAGACGGTGACCGTTTCCGTGCAGGCAGCCAACCGCGACCCGCACAGGTTCCCGGACCCCGACCGGCTCGACATCCACCGCAAGGCCACCGGACACCTGGCCTTCGGCCACGGCGCCCACCAGTGCCTGGGCCAGCAGCTCGCCCGCGTCGAGATGACCGTCGCGTTCCCGGCGCTCTTCGCCCGCTTCCCCACCCTGCGCCTCGCGGTGCCGCCGCAGGAGGTGCCGCTGCGCGAGCGCTCCAACATCTACGGCGTGGTCAGCCTGCCCGTCACCTGGGGCGAGGAGTAGCCGCATGAGCGACCCACGACAGCCGCTGCGTCTCAGCGCCGACCGTGACCGCTGCGCCGGCGCCGGCATGTGCGCCCTGACGGCTCCCGAGGTCTTCGACCAGGACGACGAGGAAGGCCTGGTGGTGCTCCTGCACCCCGTGCCGGCACCCGAGCACCAAGCCGCCGCCCGGATGGCCGTCGGCCTCTGCCCCGCCGGAGCCATCGCTCTGGACTCCCCGGATTCCACGGCCCCGTAGCGACCGTGGCCGATCAGCGGGTCACGCCGCCCGCACCGCCGCCCGCCGCGATCCCCACCGCCGGGTCCGGTACCTCCCGGCCACCCGGCACACCGCGTAGATGCCGAACGAGATCGTCGTGACGTAAGGGCTGATGGGAATGCTGCTGCCCAGCGCGAGCAGGATGCCGCCCTCGATCGAGGCCACGGCGAACAGCACGCTCAGCACGGGCAGCAGCACCGGCGACGCGGTGACGCGGGCGGCGGCCGCGGCCGGGGTGACGACCAGCGTGAGCACCAGCAGCGCGCCGACGACCTGCACCGACAGCGCGACCGCCAGGCCGAGGACCAGCATGAACGCGAAGGACAGCGCACGCACCGGCACCCCGCGTGCCTGCGCCACGTCCGGGTCCGTGCTGGCGAAGGTGAGCGGACGCCACATGACCGCCAGGGCGATCAGCACCAGCACGGACGTGCCGAGCAGCCACGACATCTGCGGGGTGTCCACGGCGACGATCTGACCGGTGAGCAGCCCGAACTTGTTGGCCGCCCGGCCCTTGTAGAGGGCGAGGAAGAGCACGCCGAGGCCCAGCCCGAACGGCATGATGATGCCGATCACCGAGTTGCGGTCCCGGGCCCGTGTCCCCAGCACCCCGATGGCACCGGCCGCGAGGAGCGAACCGGCGATCGAGCCCGCCACGATGTTCGCGCCCAGCAGCAGCGCGGCCGACGCGCCCGCGAAGGACAGCTCGCTGATGCCGTGCACCGCGAACGGCAGGTCCCGCATCAGGACGAAGACCCCGGCCAGCCCGCCCACGAGACCGAGGGCCACGCCGGCGATGAGGGAGTTGCGGACCAGGGTCAACAGCTCGCCGTAGTCGGTGAAGTCGAAGATCTGCTGCCAGACCCCGTCGGCGAGCGTCATGCGCGCACTCCGTCCGTCTCGTGAACCGGCCCGGGATGGTGCGGCGGCGCGGCCGGCTCGTCGGGGGCCCCGGCGACGACGACCCGGCCCCGCACGCGCACCACGTCGACCTGCGTGCCGTAGAGCCGGGACAGCGACTCGGAGGTCAGCACCTCGTCCGGGGTGCCGACGCGGTGGCCGCCGGGGGCCAGGTACAGCACCCGGTCGACCATCCCCAGCACCGGGTTGATCTCGTGGGTCACGAAGACCACCGCCGTGCCGTGGGAGCGGCGCCGGGCGTCGATCAGCTCGGTGACGGCCCGCTGGTGGTTCAGGTCGAGCGACAGCAGCGGCTCGTCGCACAGCAGGATGCGCGGGTCGGTCGCCAGGGCCTGCCCGATGCGCACGCGCTGCCGTTCGCCGCCGGACAGCATGCCGAGCGGGACGTCGGCGTAGGCCGCGGCCCCGACCGACTCGAGGATCTCGTCGACCCGGCGGCGGACCGCCCCGGTGCGCAGGCGCGGCCCGAAGCGGTGCCCGTCGATGCCGAACCGCACGAGGTCCCGGGCGCGCAGCAGGGCCTGCGCGGACAGCGCCGCCTGCTGCGGGACGTAGCCGATGTGCCGGGCGGCCTCGCGAGCGGACCGACCGAGGACGGTCAGCGTCCCGGCGGACAGCGGCCGACGGCCCAGCAGCGCCCGTACGAAACTGGTCTTGCCCGCTCCGTTCGGCCCCAGCACGGCCAGGAACTCCCCGGCCCGTACGTCGAGGTCGAGGCCGCTCCACACCGTGCGGTCGCCGTAGGACAGGGCCGCGCCGCGCAGACTGACGACAGGAGCGCCGTCCTGCCGGACCACCGGGGTCACTTGGCCAGCGCGCTCGCGAGCGCGTCGACGTTGGCGGTCATCCAGCCGAGGTAGTCCTTGCCCTTCGGCAGGGTCTCGGTGACGGGCACGACGGGGATGCCGGCCGTCTTGGCCGCCGCCTCGGTCTTCTCGGTCTGCGGGCCGGAGGTCTGCTCGTTGTAGACGAGTGCCTTGACCTTCCTGCCGCTGAACAGGGCCAGATTCTGCTGGAGGATCCGGGGCGAGACGTCGTCGCCCTCCTCGATCGCCTCGCTGAACGCCGCGGGCGTCTTGTTCACCAGGCCGCTCGCCTCGGTCATGTACAGCGGCACGGGCTCGGTGATCGCCACCGCCTCGCCGCCGTGCTCCTTCTTGATCCGTGCCTCCTTCGCCTCCAGGGGCGCGAGCCGGGCCTTGAAGGCGGTGGCGTTCTTCCCGAAGGCTGCCGCGTCGGCCGGGTCGGCCTTGGCGAGGGCCTCGGATATGCGGTCGGCGACGCGGGCGACGGTGGGGAAGTCGTACCAGACGTGCTCGTTCAGCTCGCCGTCCTTCGGCGCGGTCCTGCCGGACACCCGCACCGCGTTGATCACCTGGGCGGAGTCGTTGTGGCCGCTCTTCAGCATGCGGTCGACGAAGTCGTCGTAGCCGCCGCCGTTCTCGACGACGACCTTGGCCTTGGACAGGGCCAGCTGGTTCTGGGTGTCGGCCTCGTAGGAGTGCGGGTCCTGGTCGGGGTCGCTGATGACCGAGGTGACGTCGACCTTGTCGGCGCCGATGCTGCGCACGATGTCGCCGTAGACGTTCGTGGAGGCGACCACGGACACCTTGGCCGAGGCACTCTTGGCGTCGGCGGAGTCCGACGAGCTGCCGCAGCCCGTAAGAAGGGCCAGTGACGCGCTGGTCAGCAGCGCCAGGCGGCGGGACGTGGACAGGGGCATGGCTCCTCCATGACGGATGGGCAGAGGGGGTGTCCGGCATGCGCCACGCTAGATGGCAATGAATGTCAAGAGCGGGTTCTGGTCGAAGTCATGTGAGAACCATTGCCTGTTGTTGACGGAGGGATTGGACTGCCAGTCCAGAGCCTGGATGTGTAGTCTAATGGCATGCGAGACACTCTGGCCGCGGAACGAGACGCGATCCTCGCCGCGCTGACACCGGTTGTCGAAGGGATCGCCGCGACCTTCGGGCCGGTCTGCGAAGTCGTGCTGCACGACTACCGGAACCAGGAGAAGTCGGTCGTCGCCGTGGCCGGATCGGTGACCGGGCGGACGGTGGGCGGCGCGATGAGCGAGATCGGCATGCGCGTCCTCGCCCGCGGGGACGAGGCGACCGACGAACTGAACTACGTCACGCGCACCCGGAACGGGGCGCTGGTCAAGTCCTCCACGATGGTGCTGCGGGACTCCACGGGAGCCGTGTTCGGCGCGCTCTGCGTCAACGTGGACGTCAGCACCGTCAGCCAGGTCCACGACCTGCTCGGCGCCCTCGCCGGACGCGGCGCGGCCCCCGCGGAGCTGCCGACCACCACCTTCGGCAACGACATCGACTCCGTGGTCGACGCCCTCGTCGACGCCCACCAGTCCAAACAGCGCGGCAGTTGGGCGGAGCTCGACCGCGCGGAACGCCTGGAGCTGTTCGGCGGGCTGGACACCCGCGGTGTCTTCGCCGTGCGCGGCGCGGTCGAGCAGGTCGCCGCCCGGCTCGGCATCTCCCGCGCCTCCGCCTACAACTACCTCTCCCAGGCCCGGTCCGCCCACGGCACGACTTCCGCCCCTTCCGCTGGAGGACAAGCGTGACGACCACCACCCCACCGGTCACCCTCGACGACGTCCGGGACGCCGCCGCCCGGCTCCAGGGCGTCGCCCACCGCACGCCCGTCCTGCGCTCCCGCACCCTGGACGCGCTCGCCGGCGCCGAGATCCACCTCAAGTGCGAGAACTTCCAGCGCGTCGGCGCCTTCAAGTTCCGCGGCGCCTACAACGCCGCCTCCCGCCTCACGCCCGACCAGCTGTCCCGGGGCATCGCCGCCTACTCCTCCGGCAACCACGCCCAGGCCGTCGCCCTGGCCGCCCGCGAGCTCGGCACCACCGCCGTGATCGTCATGCCGGAGGACGCCCCGCCGTCCAAGCGGGCGGCCACCGCCGGCTACGGCGCCGAGATCGTCACCTACGACCGCTACACCGGCGACCGCGTCGCCATCGCCGAGGCCCTGGCTGCCGAGCGGGGTCTCGCCGTCATCCCGCCCTACGAGCATCCGCACATCATGGCCGGGCAGGGCACGGCCGCACTCGAACTCCTCGAAGAAGCTGGGGAGCTGGGGGCGCTGCTGACACCGGTCGGAGGCGGCGGGCTCATGGCCGGCAGCGCCACGGTGGCCAAGGGGCTGCACCCGGACATCCGGATGATCGGCGTCGAACCGGAGGCCGGGGACGACACCAAGCGCTCGCTGGAGGCGGGCCGGCGCATCAGCATCCCGGTGCCGCACACCATCGCCGACGGACAGGCCCTGCACACACCCGGCGAACTCACCTTCTCCGTCAACCGGCGGCTCGTCGACGACATCGTCCTGGTCACCGACGACGAGATCCGGGACGCGATGCGGTTCGCCTTCGAACGTCTGAAGATCGTCGTCGAGCCGAGCGGCGCCACCCCGCTGGCCGCCCTGCTCACCGGCCGCGCGGGCCCTCTCCCACGCCGCGTCGGCGTCATCGTCTCCGGCGGCAACATCGACGCCGAGCGCTTCGCCGACCTCTGCGGACATCAGGCCTGAGCGGGCGGTCCCCCGGTTGGCGGCCCCGGATGGACGGGCGGACGATTGAGGAATAGGGGGCCGGCCGCCGACGGCGGTGTCCAGAGCCGCCGGGAGACCGGCCCCGGCCGCGGAGCGCCGCGGCCTGAAGGGAGCGCATCATGATGGAAGTGAAGACGCTCGACAAGCCGGACGAGCGACGTGATTTCCCCCGCGGGCACATGGAAGCCGTCCACATGACGGACCTCGACTTCGCCGTGGCGACGTTCGAGCCCGGCTGGCGCTGGTCCGAGTCCGTGGGCCCGATCGCGGGCACCGAGAGCTGCCAGATGCACCACAACGGCTATGTCCTCCAAGGCCGCATGCGCATCCGCATGGACGACGGCGGCGAGGTCGAGGTCGGCCCCGGCGACGTCTACGTCATCTCACCCGGACACGACGCCTGGGTCGTGGGCGACGAGCAGACCGTGGTCTACGACTTCCAGGGGCAGACGGCGAGGGAGTTCGCGAAGAAGACGGAGTAGCGCCGGTCGGCCCGCGCCGACCCGTCACATGGTGAGCTCGCCGCGCCTGATCACACCGGCAGCAGCCGCCCCACCAGCGCGCTCAGCTGCCGGGCGGTTCGGCACTCGTGCATCTCGACCAGCCCGGCGTACGCGGGTGCGGCGGAATCGCCGGTGCCCCAGCGGGAACGCTGCTCGGGGTTCAGCCAGTAGACGCGGCGGGCTTGTTCGGCGATCTGCCGGACGGCCGGCAGGTTCGGGTCGCTCATGTTCGTGCGGGCGTCACCGAGGACGAAGACGGTCGTGCGCGGGCCGACGGCGTCGCCGTAGCGCTCCGCGAACTCGCCCAGCGCCATGCCGTAGTCGCTGCTGCCGTGCCAGCCCGTGAGCGTGGCCTCCGCCTCGATGCGGGCAACGAGCCCTTCCGGGTCTGCGGTGCCGTGCCGCAGGAGTCCGGTCACCTCGTCGATCCGGTTGACGAAGGCGAACACCCGCACCTTGCTGAACTGGTCGTGCAGCGCCTGCACCAGCAGCATCGTGAAGTCCGAGAAACCGGACACCGACCCCGACACATCGCACAGCAGCACCAGTTCGGGGCGGGCGGGACGCCGTCTGCGCAGGACCGGCTTCATCGGCACCCCGCCCGTCGACAGCGAACCGCGCAGGGTCCGCCGCAGGTCGATCGCGCCCCGGGAGGCGCGGCGGCGCCGGGCCGCGAGCCGGGTGGCGAGCTTGCGGGCGAGCGGCTGAACCGTCCGGCGCAGCTCGGCCAGCCGGGCCTGTCCGGCGAACAGGAAGTCGACCTGGTCGGCGGTCGGGGCCACCGCCCGCCGGGCGATCTCGTCCCGACCGCGCCGCTCGGCGACCCGGCGCCGCGCCTCCGCGGCCACCAGCGCGCGGAAGCTCTCGATACGCCGCCGGATCTCGTCCTCCAGCAGCCGGTCCGCGAACCCCGGACTCCCGCCCCGACCACGCATGTCGTCGCGGACCCGGGCGAGCAGGGTCTGCGGGCGCAGCCGTTCGAGCGTCTGGTACGACGACCAGCCGTCCGACTCCGGCGCGCAGCCGTAGCCGCCGAAACCGTCGACCGCCTCGACCGCCAGCCGGCCCAGCAGCGCCTGGTCGTCGGCGGCGAGTGCGGCCGCCAGCCGGTCGCGCAGATCGTCCTGTCCCGCGGCCTTCTGCTTCGGGCCGCCGACGCCGCGCGGGAAGTACAGGTCGAAGACCGGGTCGAACACCTGCCGCCCACCGGTGCCGTGCAGCAGAGTCGCCGCGAGCCCCTCCCGCAGCAGCTCCCGGTCCGCCAGCCCGAGCGCCTCGACCGCCCGCGCCGCGTCGACCGTCTCGCCGGTGCCGATCCGGATGCCGTGCGCGCGCAGCGCACCGACCAGGCGCATCGCGAGTACGAACACGGCTCACACCCCCGCCGGCACGTCGTCGCCCAGGTGGGCCAGCCGCTCGGCGACCGCGTCCGCCGTCGGGTCGTCCATCCGGCCGGCCAGTCGGCCGTCCGCGAGGAACAGCACACTGTCGGCGTACGAGGCGGCGACCGGGTCGTGCGGCACCATGACCACCATCCGGCCGTGCGCCCGTACCACCTCCCGGAGCAGCCGCAGCACGTCCCGCGCACTGCGCGTGTCCAGCGCGCCCGTCGGCTCGTCCGCGAAGATCACCCGTGGCTCGGTCACGAGCGTCCGTCATCGCCGGACCGACCCACACCGGCGGCGTCGAGGACTTCGTCTACCAGCTCGTCGACCGCGACCTGCCCTGGGACGAGGCCCAGCGCGCCTTCATGCGACAGCACCGGCCGCAGTCCCTGCTCCAGCGGCTGATCGAGCCGGAGGAGATCGCCAACATGGTCGTCTACCTCGCCTCCGACCAGGCGTCGGCGACCACGGGCGGCGCCCTGCGCGTCGACGGCGGCTACGTGGACTCGATCCTGCCCTGAGTCAGGCGCCCCCCACCAGGATCACCTCCAGCGTGCGCGGACCGTGCACCCCCTCGACCCGGTCCAGCTCGATGTCACTGGTCGCCGACGGCCCGGAGATCCAGGTCAACGGACGTGCCGGGTCGAGGCGTTCGAGACCCTGCGGCACGGACGACACGACCTGGCCGGGGACGCGCACGACGCAGATGTGATGGTCCGGAACGAGGGTGATCCGGCGCCGCCCCTGGTCGGGCGACCCGTCCAGCACGATCGTCCCGGTCTCCGCGATCGCGACCGCACAGGCCGTCACCACGCTGTCCACGCCGTCGAGTTCGTGCGGCGTGCTCTCCACCCGGTCCGTCACCCGCGCCACCCCGGTCGCCGCGAGCCAGCCCTCGTCCAGCCCGGGCGGCACGAGCACCGAAGCCGACCCCCGCTTCTCCAGCAGCCCAGCGATCAGCCCCGCCAGCCCCTCGGCGTCCGTACGGTGCACGATCGCCCGGTAGTCCGCCAGATTCTCGGCGAGCAGATCCACCGTCTCCGGGACGCTCCGGTCCCCGTGCTCACGCGCATAGTCGCGCGAGACCGCCTGCTCGTACGGGGTGTTCTCCCGTGACACGTCCGCCAGCGCGCGCCGCACCCGCCCGAGAATCCGCTCCCTGCTGTTCACCTGGCACCGTCCTTCCCACCACGCGTCCGCTGCCACCAGTCCCGGAACGGCTCGGCGGGCACCGGCGGCAGATCCCGCGTCCCGCTCCACGCCCTGCCCGGGCCCGGCAGCGTACGGGGATGGAAGCGGCGGGTCCGGGAGGCGGCGCGCTGGCCGGTGCGCAGCGCGCCCGGGCGCGTGAACGCCCACCGTGCCGCGCGCATCGCCGCCCGCTCGGCCGCATGCCCCTTCGCGGGCCGCAGCACCACCTTGTTGCCTTCCCGGGTGACCTCCCCGCCCTGCACCACCCGCTCCCGCAGATGCACCAGCACCTCGGGGATGTCGATGGCGACCGGGCACACCTCGTAGCACGCGCCGCACAGCGAGGACGCGTACGGCAGCGAGGCGTCGATCTCACTGCCCGTGCCCCGCAGTTGGGGGCTGAGGATGGCGCCGATCGGCCCCGGGTACACCGAGCCGTAGGCGTGACCGCCGGCCCGCTCGTACACCGGGCACACATTGAGACACGCCGAACAGCGGATGCAGCGCAGCGCCTGCCGGCCGACCTCGTCGGCGAGGGTGTCGGTGCGCCCGTTGTCCAGCAGCACCAGATGGAAGGTGCTCGGCCCGTCCCCGTCGGTCGTACCGGTCCACGTCGACGTGTACGGGTTCATGCGCTCCGCCGTCGAGGAGCGGGGAAGGGTCTGGAGGAACACCTCCAGGTCCCGCCACGTCGGCACGATCTTCTCGATGCCGACGACCGAGATCAGCGTCTCGGGCAGCGTCAGGCACATCCGGCCGTTGCCCTCCGACTCCACGACCACCAGCGTGCCCGTCTCGGCGACCATGAAGTTGGCCCCGGAGATGCCGACCTTGGCGCGCAGGAACTTCTCCCGCAGGTGCAGCCGGGCCGCCTCGGCGAGTTCGGCGGGCGTGTCGGTGAGGCCCTCGGGGGCCGGGCGGCCCCACTCGCTCATCTCACGCGAGAAGATGTCGCGGATCTCGCCGCGGTTGCGGTGGATGGCCGGGACGAGGATGTGCGAGGGGCGGTCCTTGCCCAACTGCACGATCAACTCGGCGAGATCCGTCTCGTAGGCGCGGATGCCCTCGGCCTGAAGCGCCTCGTTGAGCCCGATCTCCTGCGTGGCCATCGACTTGACCTTGACGACCTCCGACTCGCCGGTCATCTTCACGAGCTGGGTGACGATCTCGTTGGCCTCGGCCGCGTCGGTGGCCCAGTGGACGATGCCGCCGGCCGCCGTCACCGACTCCTCCAACTGCTCGAGGTAGCGGTCGAGATGGCGCAGCGTGTGGTCCTTGATCCGCTTGCCCGCCTCGCGCAGCTCGGCCCAGTCGGACACCTCCGTCACGGCCTTGGCCCGCTTGGCGCGGATGGTGTGCGTGGCGTGGCGCAGATTGCCGCGCAGGGTCTTGTTGCCCACGGCCTCCCGCGCGGCCTTGGGAAACGCCGGCATCCCGACGAACGTCCCGCTCATACGGCCGGTTCCTCCTCCGTGCTCGCCAGGATCTCCGCGATGTGCACCGGCCGCATGCCGGTGCGCAGCCTGGCCATCGTCCCGCCGATGTGCATCAGACAGGAGTTGTCGGCCGCGCACAGCACCTCGGCGCCCGTCGACTCGGCGTTGCGCACCTTGTCGGCGCCCATCGCCGCCGAGACGTCGGCGTTCTTCAGCGCGAAGGTGCCGCCGAACCCGCAGCACTCGTCGGCCCCCGGAAGCTCGGCCAGCTCCAGCCCCTTCACCGCCTGGAGCAGCCGCCTCGGCCGGTCGCCGAGGACCAGCCCGCGCAGGCCGTGACAGGTCGGGTGGTACGTCACCTTGTGCGGGTAGTACGCCCCGACGTCCGTCACGCCCAGCACGTCGACCAGGAACTCCGTGAGTTCGTACGTCTTCGGCACCACCGGCGCCAGCGTGGCCGCGAGGGTGTCCCCGCGTCCCTCGGCCCGGGCCCGCTCGCCCATCCGCGGATACAGCTCCCGCACCATCGCCCCGCACGAGCCGGACGGCGTCACGATCGCCTCGTACTCGCCGAAGACATCGGAGAAGTGCCGGGCGAGCGGTTCGGCCTCGTGGCGATATCCGGTGTTGTAGTGCGCCTGGCCGCAGCAGGTCTGCGCCATCGGGAAGTCGACGTCGACGCCCAGTCTGGTCAGCAGTTTCACCACGGCGCGCCCGGTGTCCGGATACAGCGTGTCGTTGACGCAGGTCAGGAACAGGGCGACACGCATCGCGGCTCCTTGTGGTCGATCATCGGATGAGTCAGCGTAGTCCGGGGACGGGACCCGGGGGAGACCCCGTCAGTCCCCGGCGAGCCGGTCCTGCGCGGCGCGCCACCGCTCGGTCCCGCCGCGCGGCTCGTACCGCGTGAGCGGCTGCGTACGGACGAGCAGCCGCCGCATCCCCGCCAGGTCACCGGCCAGACCGTGGGCCCGCGCCTGCACGAGCACGTTCCCCAGGGCCGCCGCCTCCGTCGGCCCCGCCACCACCGGCAGCCCGCAGGCGTCGGCGGTCAGCTGGCACAGCAGCGCGTTGCGCGTACCGCCGCCCACCACGTGCACCACGTCGACCGGATGCCCGGCGAGCCGCTGCGCGTCCTGGACGGCCTTGCAGTGGGCGAGGGCGAGGGAGTCGAGGATGCAGCGCGTCACCTCGGCCGGCGACTCCGGCACGGGCTGCCCCGAGGCCCGGCACGCCTCGGCGATCCGCTCCGGCATCCGCCCCGGCGCGAGAAACGCCGCGTCACCCGCGTCCACGACCGACCGCAGCGCCGGCACCTTGGAGGCCTCCAGCAGCAGCGCGCCCAGGTCCGGGTCGCCCCAGGCCCGCACGCACTCCTGGAGCAGCCACAGCCCCATGATGTTGCGCAGATACCGGACCGTGCCGTCCAGCCCCAGCTCATTGGTGAAGTTGGCCGCCCGGCTCTCCTCGGTCAGCACCGGCGCGTCCAGCTCCAGACCGGCCAGGGACCACGTGCCGGTGCAGATGTACGCGAACCGCTCCTGCCCGGCGGGTACGGCGGCCACCGCCGACGCGGTGTCGTGCGACCCGACCGCCGTCACGGTCACGGGACCGGTCAGCCCGGTCTCCTCCAGCACCGCGTCCCGCAGCACCCCCGCCGGATCACCGGGCTGCCGCAGCGGCGCGAACAGACTCAGGTCGATCCCCAGCCGCGAGGCGATGTCGTACGCCCAGTCGCGCGTCCGGGGGTCGATCAGCTGGGTCGTCGAGGCGTTGGTGAGCTCGGTGCCCTGCTCGCCGGTGAGCCAGTACGTCAGGAGGTCGGGGATGAGCAACAGCCTCTCGGCCTGGGCGAGTTGAGCTGTCTCTCGCGCCGCCGTCAGCTGGTACAGGGTGTTGAAGGGCGCGTACTGCAACCCGGTCGCCGCGTACAGTTCCTCCGCCGGGACCGTCGCCCACACCTTCTCCGCGACGCCCTCCGTCCGGGGGTCCCGGTAGTGCACGGGGTTGCCGAGCAGCGCCCCGTCCGCGTCGAGCAGCCCGTAGTCCACGGCCCAGCTGTCGATACCGACGGAGTCGACCTGCCCGGCCGCCTTCAGCCCGTCCAGCACCCCCGCATACAGCCCCAGGACGTCCCAGCGCAGCCCCTCGGGCACCCGCACGGGCCGGTTCGGGAAGCGGTGCGCCTCGGTCAGCTCCAGGCTGTCGGGGCCGACGCGGCCGACCATGACGCGCCCGCTGGACGCGCCGAGGTCGACCGCGGCGTACGACTTCACGGCCGCGCTCATCGCAGGAAGGCGGCCGCGACGCCGGCGTCGACCGGGATGTGCAGTCCGGTGGTGTGGGTCAGGTCGCCGCCGGTGAGGGCGAAGACCGCGTTCGCGACATGCTCGGGCAGCACCTCACGCTTGAGGATCGTCCGCTGGGCGTAGAACTCGCCGAGCTTCTCTTCCTCGACCCCGTACACGGCGGCCCGCTTGGCCCCCCACCCGCCGGCGAAGATCCCCGACCCACGCACGACACCGTCCGGGTTGATCCCGTTGACACGGATGCCGTGCTCGCCCAGCTCGGCGGCGAGCAGCCGCACCTGGTGGGCCTGGTCGGCCTTGGTGGCCGAGTAGGCGATGTTGTTGGGCCCGGCGAACACGGCGTTCTTCGAGGCGATGTAGACGATGTCGCCGCCCAGCCCCTGAGCGATCATCACGCGCGCCGCTTCCCGCGACACCAGGAAGGACCCGCGCGCCATGATGTCGTGCTGGAGGTCCCAGTCCTTCGCCGAGGTCTCCAGCAGCGGCTTGGAGATCGAGATACCGGCGTTGTTGACGACGAGATCGACACCGCCGAAGGCCAGCACGGCCGCCCGGAACGCCTCGGCGATCTGCTCCTCGGACGTCACGTCCACGGTCACGGCGACGGCCTTGTCCGGACCGCCCAGCTCCTCGGCGACCGCGGTCGCGTTCTCGCCGTTCAGATCGGCCACGACGACACAGGCGCCCTCGGCGGCCAGCCGATGCGCGATGGCCTTCCCGATCCCGCTGCCGGCACCGGTCACCAGCGCGACCCGCGTCGCGAGCGCCTTGGGCTTCGGCATCCGCTGAAGCTTGGCCTCCTCAAGGGCCCAGTACTCGATGCGGAACTTCTCTGACTCCTCGATGGGCGCGTACGTGGACACGGCCTCCGCCCCGCGCATCACGTTGATGGCGTTGACGTAGAACTCGCCGGCCACCCGGGCGGTCTGCTTGTCCTTGCCGAAGCTGAACATGCCCACGCCCGGGACCAGCACGATCGCCGGGTCGGCGCCGCGCATGGCGGGGGAGTCGGGCAGGGCGTGCCGCTGGTAGTAGGCGGCGTACTCCTCGCGGTACTCGGCGTGCAGCTCCTTCAGCCGGGCGATGGCCTCGTCGAGCGGAGCGGTCGGCGGCAGGTCGAGGAGCAGCGGCCGCACCTTGGTCCGCAGGAAGTGGTCCGGGCAGGAGGTGCCCAGCGCGGCCAGCCGCGGATGCTCGGCGCTCGCGAGGAAGTCGAGAACCACCTCGGAGTCGTTGAAGTGCCCGACCTGAGGCCGGTCCTGGGACGCGAGGGCACGGACGTGCGGCGCGAGCGCGGCGGCCCGCTCCCGGCGCTCCCCGGCACTCAGCGCGGCGTACCCGTCGATCACCGGCCCGAAGGGCTCGTCCTTGCCGCGCTCGGCGAGGAACTTCTCCGCGGTCCGGATGATGCGCAGCGAGTTCCGCTCGCACTCCTCGGACGTGTCCCCCCAGGCCGTGATCCCGTGCCCGCCCAGAATGCACCCGATGGCCTGCGGATTGGCCTCCTTCACGGCGGCGATGTCCAGCCCCAGCTGGAACCCGGGCCGCCGCCACGGCACCCACACGACACTGTCCCCGAAACACTCGGCGGTCAGCTTCTCCCCGTCGGCGGCGCAGGCGAGGGCGATACCCGAGTCCGGGTGGAGGTGGTCGACGTGGGCGGCCTCGACCAGTCCGTGCATCGCGGTGTCGATGGAGGGAGCCGCGCCGCCCTTGCCGTGCAGGCAGTAGTCGAACGCGGCGACCATCTCGTCCTCGCGATCCACGCCCGGATACACGTCGACGAGCGCCCGCATCCGGTCCAGCCGGAGCACGGCGAGTCCCGCCTCCGTGAGCGTGCCGAGATCACCGCCGGACCCCTTGACCCACATCAGCTCGACATCGCCACCGGTGACGGGGTCGGTCTCGGTCCCCTTGGCGGAGGCGTTGCCTCCCGCGTAGTTGGTGTTACGGGGATCAGAGCCGAGCCGATGCGACCGAGCAAGCAGAGCGGCAGCTTCGGAATGGGTTGCCATGACAGTTCCTTTTCAAAAGAGAGTGGGTGAGGTGCCTTCAGGGGCGCGGGGAACTGCGCGACCAACCACATACGGCCCGCACCCCGCAGACAACAGATCTGGGCAGACGCTTACGCACCCCACCCCGCCTGCTCCCCACCAACCCGCTCGGCAACGATCTTCTCGCCCCACCCACATCGCCGGTAGGCCGCAATCGGCTCGGGGTCCAACCCCATCTCCTCCCGCACCTCCCGCAGCAACGGCCGCACATCCGTGTTGTACGCATCCATCAGCACGGCATTCGCCTCCAGCACATCACCGCTGCGCTGCGCCGTACCCAACGCGTCACCGTCGACCAGCAACGCCTTCGCCGTGGCCTCCTGCACATTCATCACCGAGCGGATGATCGCCGGGATCTTCGCCTCGATGTTGTGGCACTGGTCGAGCATGAACGCGACCTCGGGCGAGAACCCGCCGCCCCGCACGACCTCGTACATGATCCGGAACAGCTGGAACGGGTCCGCGGCCCCCACCATCAGGTCGTCATCCGCGTAGAACCGCGAGTTGAAGTCGAACCCCCCGAGCTTCCCTTCCCGGAGCAGCGTCGCCACGATGAACTCGATGTTGGTCCCCGGCGCGTGGTGCCCGGTGTCGACGACGACCTGGGCCTTCGGTCCGAGCTTCAGGCAGTGGGCGTACGCCGTGCCCCAGTCCGGCACATCAGTCGTGTAGAAGGCCGGCTCGAAGAACTTGTACTCCAGCAGCATCCGCTGCCCGTCGCCCAGCCGCTCGTAGACCCCCGCGAGCCCCTCGGCGAGCCGGTCCTGCCGGGCCCGGATGTCGTCCTGCCCGGGATAGTTCGTCCCGTCGGCGAACCACAGCTTCAGGTCCGTCGAGCCGGTCGCGTCCATGATGTCGACGCACTCCAGCAGATGATCCACGGCCTTGCGCCGCACCGCCGCGTCCGGGTGGCAGATGCTCCCGAGCTTGTAGTCGTCGTCCTGGAACGTGTTGGAGTTGATCGCGCCGAGCTTCACCCCGCGCTGCTCGGCATGCTTCGCCAGCGCCGCGTAGTCGTCGACCTTGTCCCACGGAATGTGCAGGGCGACCGTCGGGGCGACCCCCGTGAACTCGTGCACCTTCGCCGCGTCGTCCAGCTTCTCGTACGGATTGCGCGGCACACCCGCTTGCGCGAACACCTTGAAGCGCGTGCCCGAGTTCCCGTACGCCCACGACGGCGTCTCGACTGCCTGGGTCTTGAGAGCGGCCTTCACCGCGGCGAGTTCGGTCACGTCAGGGCTCCTGAGGCATCGGGTCGTAACGACCACCGAATGAAACGATTCAGGACGCGAAGTTATGGGCCCCCCGAAGGGGTGTCAACCCCTCCGGCTCACACGGTTACTCGTGATCAGGGCGTGACCTTCTGCCCTCGAAACTTTTTCGACCGGAACCCATTGACGTGACATGCGCGACCCGCCTAACGTCCCGGCAACCCAGTTGAAACCTTTCACGACGCCGAGAGGGCCGTCCCGCCGGCGTCGTCGAGGAGCCCCCATGACCCACCCGTCCACCACGGGTCCGGCCCCGGTTCTGGCACTGAAGGACGTCTCCAAGTCCTTCGGTGCGGTCCGCGCACTGCGGGACGTCTCCCTGGAGCTGTTCCCCGGGGAGGTGCACGCGCTCGCCGGTGAGAACGGTGCCGGCAAGTCCACCCTCATCAAGGCACTCGCCGGAGTGCACCGGCCGGACGCCGGCCAGGTGCTGCTCGACGGTGCGCCCGTCGCCTTCCACGGCCCCGGCGACGCCCGCGACGCCGGCATCGCCGTGATCTACCAGGAGCCCACGCTCTTCCCCGACCTGTCGATCGCCGAGAACATCTACATGGGCCGCCAGCCCCGGCGCGCCCTCGGCCGGATCGACCACAAGGCCACGCACAACGCGACCGCCGCCCTCATGGAGCGCCTCGGTGTCGAACTCGACCCCGACCGGCCCGCCCGCGGCCTGTCCATCGCCGACCAGCAGATCGTCGAGATCGCCAAGGCCCTCTCCTTCGACGCCCGCGTCCTGATCATGGACGAGCCGACCGCCGCGCTCACCGGCAGCGAGGTCGCCCGCCTCTTCGGCGTCGTACGCACCCTGCGCGAACAGGGCGCCGCCGTGCTGTTCATCTCCCACCGGCTGGAGGAGATCTTCGAGATCTGCCAGCGGGTCACCACGCTGCGCGACGGCGCCTGGGTCGGCAGCGAGCCGCTGGAGGGCATGACCGAGGACGACCTCGTGCGCCGCATGGTCGGCCGCGACCTCGACGAGCTGTACCCCAAGCAGGACGTGCAGCCGGGTGAAGTCGCTCTGAGCGTGCGCCGCCTGACCCGCGAGGGTGTGTTCACCGACGTCTCCTTCGACGTGCGGTGCGGTGAGATCGTCGGCCTCGCCGGACTCGTCGGCGCCGGGCGTACGGAGGTCGCCCGGGCCGTGTTCGGTATCGACCGCTGGGACGCCGGCGAGGTCACCGTGGACGGCAAGCCCCTGGTCAACGGCGCCCCGTCCACGGCGATGTCCGCCGGACTCGCCCTGGTCCCCGAGGACCGGCGCGCCCAGGGCCTGGTGATGGACATGTCCATCGAGCGGAACATCGGACTCACCGGGCTGCGCACGACCGTCAAGGCGGGCCTGATGGACCGTGGCGCCGAGCGCAGCCGCTCACTCGACTGGGCCGTCAAGCTCCAGGTCAAGTACGCCCGGATCGCCGACACCGTCAACACCCTCTCCGGCGGCAACCAGCAGAAGGTCGTGCTCGCCAAGTGGCTCGCCACCGGCCCCAAGGTGCTGATCGTCGACGAGCCGACCCGCGGCATCGACGTCGGCACCAAGGCCGAGGTGCACCGGCTGCTGTCGCAACTGGCCGCCGACGGCGTGGCCGTCCTGATGATCTCCTCCGACCTGCCCGAGGTCCTCGGCATGGCCGACCGCGTGCTGGTCATGCACGAGGGCCGGCTCACCGCCGAGATCCCACGCTCCGACGCCACCGAGGAATCCGTGATGGCCGCAGCCACCGGGAGGGCCGCCGCATGACGGTCGTCACCCCACAACAGGCCCCCGTGGCCGACGTGCCCAAGTCGAGCGGCACCCGCCTCGTCGACCGCGTCTTCAAGATGCGCGAACTCGCCATCCTCGTCGTCTTCCTGGTGATGATCGCCGTCACCCAGGCCGGCAACAGCCAGTTCCTGTCCGAACAGGGCATCAAGGACCTGCTGCTGAACGCGACGATCCTCGTACTCGTCGCCACCGGCCAGTCCCTCGTCGTCATCACCCGCAACGTCGACCTGTCCGTCGGATCCACGCTGGGCATCAGCGCCTTCGCCGCCGGCACCTATCTCCAGGGCGGCGGCAACGCGGTCGTGGCGATCGCGCTGGCCGTCCTGCTCGGTATCGGCTTCGGACTGCTCAACGGCCTGCTCGTCAGCCTCGGCCAGGTGCCCGCGCTCGTCGTCACCCTCGGCACGCTCTACATCATCCGCGGCATCGACTCGATCTGGGTCGGCTCCAGCCAGATCACCGCGGCCGATCTGCCCGGCGGATTCGTCGACTTCGGCTCCGGCGGCATCTCGGCGGTGCCGTATCTGGCGCTGATCGCGCTGGCGGTGTTGGTGGCGACGGCCTACTACCTCAAGCACTTCGCCAGCGGCCGCGAGCTCTACGCGCTGGGCTCCAACCCCGAGGCCGCCCGCCTCGCCGGCATCCCCGTGCGCAAGCGGATCCTCGCCGCGTACACCTTCTGCGGCGCCCTCGCCGGACTCGCCGGCGCGATGTACCTCGCCCGGTTCGGCAACGTCGACTCCGGCACCGGCAACGGCTACGAACTCACCGTCGTCAGCGCGGTCGTGGTCGGCGGCGTCGTCTTCACCGGCGGATCCGGCAGCGTCTACGGCGCGGCCCTCGGCGCGCTGCTGCTGACCTCGATCAACAGTGTGCTGCCCGCCCTCGGCGTCAGCTCCGTCTGGGTGCTCGCCATCAACGGCATCCTGCTCATCCTCGCCATCGCGGTCGACCGGATCGTCGCGCTGCGCGTGGCCTCCGCCCTGAAGAAGAGGAACGCCCGCCATGGCTGACATCTCCCTGAGCCGAGCGGTCCGCTGGCCCGCTTTGAAAAGGTGGGATTCCGCCGTCGGCGCCCTGCTGATCGTGGTCCTGCTGTTCTCCTTCGGTTTCGTCGACGGGTTCAGCAACGCGCTCAACCTGTCGTTCCTCATCGGCAACACGCTGCCGATCGCGCTGATCGCCCTGCCGATGACCCTGCTGGTGGTGTCCGGCGAGATCGACCTGTCGGTGGCCTCGACGGCGGGTCTGTCCGGTGCCGTGATGGGCGCCCTGTGGAACCAGGGCATGGCCATCGAGACGATCATCCCGATCTGCCTGCTGCTGGGTGTCGTGTGCGGGCTGATCAACGGCCTGCTGGTGACCAGGCTGGGGCTGCCGTCCCTCGCCGTCACCATCGGCACGCTCGCCGCCTACCGGGGCATCGCGCAGATCGTGCTCGGCTCCGACGCGGTGACCGACTTCCCCACGGCGTACCTGGACTTCGCGGCCGGGCGCATCGGCGACACGTTCATCCCGTACGCCTTCCTGCCGTTCCTCGTCCTGCTCGCCATCGCCGTGGTCGCGCTGCACGCCACCCCGTTCGGGCGGTCGCTGTTCGCGATCGGGGCGAGCGAGGAGGCGGCGCGGTTCGCCGGGATCCGGGTCAAGCGGCAGAAGCTGCTGCTGTTCACGGTGACGGGCCTGATGGCTTCGCTCACCGGCATCTTCTGGGCGCTGCACTTCGCGAGTGCGCGGTACGACAACGCGATGGGTCTCGAACTGTCGGTTGTCGCCGCGGTGTTGCTCGGTGGGATCGACTTCGACGGTGGCAAGGGCACGCTCGGCGGCGCCATCGCCGGGGTGTTTCTGCTGGGGGCGCTCCAGAACGTGATGAGCCTCCAGGACGTTTCCGCGCAGTCGCAGATCGTCGTCACCGGCGTTCTGCTCGTCCTCTCCGTGCTCGGCCCCAGGGTCGCACGGCAGATCTCCGTAGCGAGGGCGGGCCGCAGGGCCGCCTCGACTCCGACCTCGTAACCCAGCCCTTCCTCGTAAAGGACCATCCTCATGCGTAAGTCAACCCTCCGCCGCAGCTGCGCGGCGCTCGCCACCGCCACCTCGCTCGCCCTGGCGCTCACCGCCTGCGGTGGCACCACCAAGAAGGACGTCGCGAACGAAGGCGGTTCCGCCGCCACCGCCGGCAAGGCCGACCCCAACGCCGAGCTGAAGAAGGGGCTGACCGTCGGCTTCCTGCCCAAGCAGGTCAACAACCCGTACTTCACCACCGCCGACAAGGGCGGCGAGAAGGCGCTGAAGGAACTCGGCTCCAGCTACAAGGAGGTCGGTCCCTCCAGCGCCACCGACACCTCCGGCCAGGTCTCCTACGTCAACACGCTCACCCAGCAGCAGGTCGACGCGATGGCCGTGTCCGCGCAGGACCCGGGCGCCCTGTGCACCGCGCTCAAGCAGGCCATGAAGAACGGCATCAAGGTCGTCACCTACGACTCCGACACCACGCCCGACTGCCGCAACGCCTTCGTCTCGCAGGCCTCCGCCGAGGACCTGGGCCGTACCGAGGTGCAGCTGCTCGCCAAGCAGATCGGTTACAAGGGCGAGATCGCGATCCTGTCCGCCGCGCAGACCGCGACGAACCAGAACACCTGGATCGACTTCATGAAGGACGAGCTGAAGAAGCCCGAGTACAAGAACATGAAGCTGGTGAAGACCGCGTACGGCAACGACGACGCCCAGCAGTCCTTCCAGCAGACCCAGGGCCTGCTCCAGGAGTACCCGAACCTGAAGGGGATCATCTCCCCGACCACCGTCGGCATCAAGGCCGCCGCCCAGTACCTGTCGGGCTCCAAGTACAAGGGCAAGGTCAAGCTGACCGGCCTCGGCACCCCGAACGACATGCGCAAGTACGTCAAGAACGGCACCGTCGAGGCGTTCGAGCTGTGGGACCCGGCGAAGCTCGGCGAGCTGGCCGCCCGGACCGCCGTCGCCCTGTCCTCCGGGCAGATCACCGGCAAGGAGGGCGAGACCTTCAAGGCCGGCTCCATGGGCGAGTACACCATCGGCAAGGACGGCGTGATCAGCCTCGGCAAGCCGACCGTGTTCGACGCGAAGAACATCGACCAGTTCAACTTCTAGACCCTGGGAGGTCGTTGATGCAGCGCGTGTGCTTCCTGCTGAAGGTCCGGGCGGACCGCCTCGACGAGTACCGCGAGCGGCACGCCGCGGTGTGGCCCGAGATGCTCAAGGCACTCTCGGAGACCGGCTGGCACAACTACTCGCTCTTCCTGCGCGAGGACGGACTGCTGGTCGGTTACCTCGAGACCGAGGATTTCGCAGCCGCCCAGGCCGGAATGGAAGCCACCGACGTCAACGCCCGCTGGCAGGCGGAGATGGCGCCGTTCTTCGAGTCGCTGGACGGCGCCCGGCCCGACGAGGCCATGCAACCGCTCACCGAAGTGTTCCACCTCGCATGACGATGGAGTCCACGAGATGCACAGACGTACTTTGCTGGCCGCCGCCCTCGCGGGAGCAGTGGTGACCCCCGTCCTCGCCTCCGGCACCGCGCGGGCCGCCGACCCCGGTCCCTCCGTCACCCGGACCGGCACCACCACGCTCGACAGCCAGGCCATCTTCTTCGTGTCCTACGACGGGCTGGTCAACAACAACTCGTTCCAGAAGAACGGCCTGCTGACCTACAAGGGCTACCAGTACGCCGTCTGGTACACCGCCGACCGCAACGCCGTCGTCGGACGCCGGGCCCTCGGCGCCGGCACCTGGTCGACGGTCAAGGTCGGGCACACCCTGCGGTACAACGACTCCCACAACGTCATCTCCATGGGCGTCTCCAAGGTCGACGGCCGGCTGCACCTCAACATGGACTCCCACAGCGACGGCTTCACCTACGTCAAGTCCGTCGCCGGGCTGATGGACAACCCCGGCGGGCTGAGCTGGACCGCGAGCCGTTTCGGCGCGCCCCAGTCCACCCTGGACGGCCTGGCGCTGACCTCGCAGTTCACCTACCCGCAGTTCATATCCACGCCCGAGGGCAGGCTCCAGCTGAGCTACCGCGTCGCCGTCTCCGGAAACGGCCGCAACGCGCTCGCCGAGTACGACGGCACCAAGTGGACGAACCTCGGAGAGTGGTCCAGCTCCACCGGCACGTACAGCAGCGAGCACGGCTCCTCGACGGCCCGCAACATGTACCTGCACGGCATCGACTACGACCGGAACGGCCGGCTGCACTCCTTCTTCACCTGGCGCGAGCAGAACGGCGCCGTGATGTGCAGCAGTGGCGGCATCACCAACCACGACACCGGCTACGTCTACTCCGACGACCGCGGCCGCACCTGGCGCAACAACGCCGGCACCGTCGTCGGCGTCACCGGAGGCTCCGACAAGGTGTCCGTGACCGACGCCGGCCTGGTCGTGGACCCGCTCAACCCGGACCACTCCCTGATGAACCAGGAGAGCCAGTTCACCGACTCCGCGGGCCGGCCGCACGCGATCATCTCCTACGTCCCCGGCCGCTTCGGCCAGTGCACCACCAACTACGTGGCCAACCGCACCGCCAACGGCCGTGCCTTCCACGTCCGCAAGAACGCCTCCGGCACCTGGCAGAAGACCGAGATCCCGGTCCCGCTGAACTCCAGCCAGCGCACCAAGCTGATCCTGGACAAGTACGACAACGCGTACGCGATCTTCCCCTTCGGGCGGATCGCCGGCGCCTCGGCGGCCTCCGGATACACCGACTGGAGGATCCTGTTCGACGGCAGCGGCCTCAACGCCTTCGGCGAGGTCGTCATCGACGAGATGCGCGTCGCGCAGGACGGGGTGCTGTCCTTCATGTACCAGGAGAAGTCCAGCGGTACGACGCCCTCGGCGCTGCGCGTGATCGACTTCCGCCTGCCCGCCTGACCGAAGCCGGTCGCCGGGGCGGCGTGCCGGTAATGTGAAGCCGCTCCGGCCGCCGCCCCCCCCTCATCTCACCAGGAGGTCCCTGCCCGATGACCCAGTCGGTGGGTATCAAGGACGTCGCCCGCGCCGCCGGAGTCTCCGTCGGCACGGTCTCCAACGTGATCAACCGCCCGGACACGGTCGCCACCGAGACCCGGGCCCGCGTGCTGTCCGCGATAGACCGGCTCGGCTACGTCCGCAGCGAGTCCGCGCGCCAGCTGCGCGCGGGCCGCAGCCGGATCATGGGGCTGCTCGTCCTCGACATGGGCAACCCCTTCTTCGTCGACGTGGCCCGCGGCGCCGAACGCGCCGCCCGCCGGGCCGGACTCGGCGTGATGGTCTGCAACAGCGCCCAGAACGCGGGCGAGGAGGCCGAGTACCTGTCGCTCTTCGCCGAGCAGCGCGTGCGCGGCGTGCTGCTCACCCCGGCCGACGCCACGGGCCGCAACATCGAGGCGTTCCGCCGGCACGGCATCCCGTTCGTCCTGGTCGACCGGGTCGCCGAGGGCACCACCGAGTGCTCGGTCTCCGTCGACGACGTCGCGGGCGGCGCCCTGGCCGTACGCCATCTCGTCGACGCCGGGCACCGCTCCATCGCCTACGTCAGCGGCCCGCCCGGCCTCAACCAGGTCCGCGACCGGCGCACGGGCGCCCTCGAAGCGCTCGCCGAGGCCGGGCTCGGCCCCGACGCGCTGCGCGAGCTGCCCACCGAACGGCTGGACGTCGCCGCGGGCCGCGACGCCGGCGCCCGCCTGCTCGGCCTCGCCGACCGGCCGACCGCCGTGTTCTGCGCCAACGACCTGCTGGCGCTCGGTGTCCTGCAGGCCATGTACGCGGCCGGTGTCGGCGTCCCGGACGACCTCGCCATCGTCGGCTACGACGACATCGAGTTCGCGGCGGCCGCCGCCGTCCCGCTCACCTCGGTACGGCAGCCCGCCGTCACCATGGGCGCCATGGCGGCCGACCTGCTCCTGGAGGAGACGGAGGAGGAGGGACCGGCCCGGCCGCACGAGCACCGGCGGGTCGTGCTCCAGCCCGAGCTGGTGGTCCGCCGCTCCAGCCTGTCCGCCCGCTGACCCGCACGCTGAGTCTGAACCGCCGTTCAGGAAGATTTCATGATCCGAAGGGGCCACGCGCGGACGGCCCCTGTGATGAACTGGGACGCGGTCCGAAAATCCGTCCGTCCCGGGAGCCCTGTTGACCCTCAGCTACCGCCAGCCCGGAGTCGTCCTCACCGACCGCCGCTTCACCGTCCCCCTCGACCACGATCACCCCCGGGGCGAGATGATCGAGCTGTACGCCCGCGAGGTCGTCGCGAGCGACAAGGCGCACCAGGACCTGCCGTGGCTTCTCTACCTCCAAGGCGGGCCCGGGTTCGGCGCGGACCGCTCCGTCGGCAGGCCCGGCTGGCTCGGCCGCGCGCTGAAGGAGTACCGCGTCCTCCTCCTCGACCAGCGCGGCACCGGCCACTCCACGCCCGCCAGCCGGCAGACGCTCCCGCTGCGCGGCGGCCCCGCCGAACAGGCCGACTACCTCACGCACTTCCGCGCCGACTCGATCGTCCGCGACTGCGAGGCCATCCGCGCCCAGGTCACCGGCGGCGTCCCCTGGACCGTCCTCGGCCAGAGCTTCGGCGGCTTCTGCGCCACCAGCTACCTGTCCCTCGCGCCCGAGGGCCTGGCCACCGCCGTCATCACCGGCGGACTGCCCTCCCTGGACGCCCACGCGGACGACATCTACCGGGCCGCCTTCCCGCGCGTCGAACGCAAGGTCACCGCCCACTACGCCCGCTACCCGCAGGACGCCGAACGCGCCCGCCGCATCGCCGACCACCTCCTGACCCACGACGTGGTCCTGCCGAACGGCTACCGGCTCACCGTCGAGGCCTTCCAGTCCCTCGGCATCGTCCTCGGCACCGGCGACGGCACCCACCGCCTGCACTACCTCCTCGAAGACGCCTTCGCCCGCACCCCGCAGGGCACCACGCTCTCCGACGCCTTCCTGGAGCAGGTGCAGGGCATGCTGTCCTACGCTCGCCACCCCCTGTACGCCCTGATCCACGAGTCGATCTACGGCCAGGACGCCCGGCCCACCGCCTGGTCGGCGGAGCGGGTCCGCGCCGAGTTCCCGCAGTTCGACGCCGCGAAGGCCCTCGCGGGCGACGAACCGCTGCTGTTCACCGGCGAGTCGATCCACCCCTGGATGTTCGACTGCGACCCGGCGCTGCGCCCCCTGCGCGAGACCGCCGACCTGCTCGCCGCCCGCACCGACTGGACACCCCTGTACGACCCGGCCCGCCTCGCCGCGAACGACGTACCGGTCGTCGCCGCCGTCTTCCACGACGACATGTATGTCGACACGGCCCACTCCCTGCGGACCGCCCGCGCGATCCGCGGCCTGCGCACCTGGGTCACGGACGAGTTCGAGCACGACGGCGTACGCACCGGCGGCGGGCGGGTCCTCGACCGGCTGCTGGCGCTTGCGCGCAACGAGGCGTGATGCCGCACCGGGCGCGTGGTGATGTCGGTGGCGCCGATTAGTCTGCCGACATGACGACCACTCAACTCCAGCCCATGCCCGACGACTGGCGGCGTGCCCTCGCGGTCGTGGCCCACCCCGACGACCTCGAGTACGGCTGCTCGGCGGCGATCGCGGCCTGGACCGACGAGGGCCGCGAGGTCGCCTATGTGCTGGCGACCCGGGGCGAGGCGGGCATCGACACACTGGAGCCCGAGCGGTGCGGGCCGCTGCGGGAGCGGGAGCAGCGGGCGAGCGCCGCGGTGGTCGGCGTGTCGGCCGTGGAGTTCCTCGACCACAAGGACGGCGTCATCGAGTACGGCACCGCCCTGCGCCGCGACATCGCCGCCGCGATCCGCCGGCACCGGCCCGAGCTGGTCATCACGCTCAACCACCGGGACACCTGGGGCGGCGTCGCCTGGAACACCCCGGACCACGTGGCCGTAGGCCGTGCCACGCTCGACGCGGCCGGCGACGCGGGCAACCGGTGGATCTTCCCGGAGCTCACCGGGCAGGGCCTCGAACCCTGGGACGGCGTGCGCTGGGTCGCCGTCGCCGGGTCCAGCACCCCCACGCACGCGGTCGACGCGAGGCCCGGCATGGAACGCGCGGTGCGCTCACTGCTCGAACACCGCACGTACATCGAGGCGTTGACCGACGACGACCCGGAGACATACGTCCGCGGCTTCCTCGCCCAGCACGCCGAGGCCACCGGGGAGCGGTTCGGGGGCAGGCCGGCCGTGGCGTTCGAACTGTTCGGCAGATGACGCGGATGACGGGGGAGACCATGACAGGCAGCGAGGAACTGGCCGACCGGTTCGAGGAGCACCGGGGGCGGCTGAAGGCCGTCGCCTACCGCATGCTCGGATCGCTCGCCGAGGCGGAGGACGCCGTCCAGGAGGCCTGGCTGCGGCTGAGCCGCTCGGACGCGGACGACATCGGCAACCTGGGCGGCTGGCTGACGACCGTGACCGGCCGCATCTGCCTGGACCTGCTGCGCTCGCGCACCGCGCGCCGCGAGGAGCCGATGGACGACGCCTTCGTGCCGGACCCGGTGCTCAGGCCCCTGTCGCCCATCGACCCGGAGCAGGAGGTGCTGCACGCCGACGCGGTGGGCCTGGCCCTGCTCGTCGTCCTGGAGAACCTGGAGCCCGCCGAGCGGCTCGCGTTCGTCCTGCACGACATGTTCGCCGTGCCGTTCGACGACATCGCGCCGATCGTGGAGCGCACCCCGGCCGCGACCCGGCAGCTGGCGAGCCGCGCCCGGCGCCGGGTGCGGGGAGCCACCCCGGCGGCCGAGCCGGACCTCGGCCGACAGAAGGAGGTCCTCGACGCCTTCCTGGCCGCCTCGCGCGGCGGGGACTTCGAGGCACTGCTCGCGCTCCTGCATCCGGACGTGGTGCTGCGGGCCGACTCTGGTGCCCTGGTGCGCGGCGCGGCCGTGTCCAAGGTCCTTCAGGGGGCGAAGGCGGTGGCGGAGCGGGCGCTCATGTTCGCCCGGTTCGCGCAGTCCGCGGAGCTGGTGCTGGTCAACGGCTCGGTCGGGGTCGTCAACGCGCCCGGGGGACGCGTGCAGTCGGTCATGGGGGTCACGATCGCCGACGGCCGGATCACCGCCATGTACATCCTGGCCGACCCCGAGCGGCTGGAGCGCCTGGAGACGCCCGGCCTCGCGGGGTGACACCGGCGACCACGACCAGGTGAGTTCTCATTTCGTATGCTGAACGGCATGCGAGATCACAAGACCGCGCAGGCGGAACTGCGCGGCGACTGCGAGCGGTGCTTCGGACTGTGCTGCGTCGCCCTGCCCTTCGCGGCCTCGGCCGACTTCGCGGTCGACAAGGACGCCGGCACACCCTGCCGCAACCTCCAGAGCGACCACCGCTGCGGCATCCACGCCAGGCTGCGGCAGAGCGGGTTCACGGGCTGCACGGTCTACGACTGCTTCGGCGCCGGGCAGCAGGTCTCGCAGATCACCTTCGGTGGCCAGGACTGGAGGTCCGGGCCACCGGAGCACGCCCGCCGGATGTTCGACGTCTTCCCGGTGGTCCGGCAGTTGCACGAGCTGCTGTGGTACCTGACCGAGGCGCTCGCGCTGCCCGCGGCCCGTCCTGTCCACGCCGATCTGCGGGGGGCCCTGGAGAGGACCGAGGAGCTGACCGGGCTGACTCCCGAGGAGCTCATCGAGCTGGACGTGGCGGCGCACCGCCAGGAGGTCAACGTCCTGCTGTTGAGGACGAGCGAGCTGGCCAGGGCCGGCACCAAGGGCCGCAAGAAGAACCGCCGGGGCGCGGACCTCATGGGCGCCCGCCTCAAGGGCGCCGACCTGCGCGGTGCCAACCTCCGTGGCGCCTACCTCATCGCCGCCGACCTGACGGGCGCGGATCTGCGGGGCGCGGACCTGATCGGTGCCGACCTGCGCGACGCGGACCTCACGGACGCCGACCTGACCGGGGCGTTCTTCCTCACCCAGCCGCAGCTGAACGCGGCCCGGGGGAGTGCCGGGACCCGGCTGCCCGAGTCAGTCACCCGCCCCGGGCACTGGGCAGCGCAGGTCTGAGGCCGGCTCCCGCACCGGCGTCCGGCGCTCAGGGTGCAGCCGCAGCCCCTCCGGCATCAGCGTCAGCCGTTCGGTCACCCGCAGCCGGTACGCCGGGTCGGGCCGCATCTCGTAGCGGCGCAGCAGCAGGCCGAGCACCAACGTCGCCTCGTGCAGGGCGAACTGGCGCCCGATGCAGGCCCGCGCCCCGGTCCCGAACGGCTTGAACGTGTGCGGGGCCCTGGACCGTATGGCCGGCGCGTCGAAGCGGTCCGGGTCGAACCGCTCGGCGTCCGCGCCCCACACCTCGGGGTCGCGGTGCAGCATCGGCGTCAGCACCAGCGCCCAGGCTCCGCGCCGCATGGGGTGCTCCCCGGTCAGCACCGTGTCCTGGCGTGCCTCCCGGGCGAAGGCGGGCGCGGTGGGCCACAGCCGCAGCGACTCGTCCAGCACCCGGCGGACGTAGCGCAGCCTGGCCACCTGCTCGTAGGCCGGTTCCGCCGCGTCGCCCCATACGCGGTCCACCTCGGCGCGCGCCCGGGCCGCGACCTCGGGGTGGCGGGAGAGGTAGTGCAGCGCGAAGGAGAGCGCGCCCGAGGTCGTCTCGTGGCCCGCGACGAGGAAGGTGATCACCTGACGGCGGACGTTCTCCGGCGCCAGCCGTTCCCCGGTCCGGGGGTGGGCCGTCTCCAGCATCCGGTCGAGCAGGTCCCCGTCCCCGTGGCCGGAGGCGCGCCGGGCCCGGACCAGCTCGTCGACCGTGCGGTTGAGGTGGGCGATGTCGGCGGCGTTACGGCGGCTCGCGCCCCGCAGCAGCAGCGGAGCCAGCGGGAAGGGCACCGAGTTGAGCCGCTGCGCGTAGGTCAGCGTGCCGACCATCGCGGTCACGAAGGGATGCGGCCGGGAGCGCTCGAACGACCCGAAGTCGTGGCCGAAGCCGGTGCGCGCGATCGTCTCCAGCGTCAGCTTGGTCATGTCGCCCGGCACGTCCACCGCCCGGCCCGTCGCCGCCGCCCGGTCCCAGTGCTCCGTCAGCTGCCGCGCGACGGTCAGCATCATCGGGTGGTAACCGGCCATGGCTTCGCGGCTGAACCCCGGGGCGAGCACGTCGTGCGCCAGCTGCCAGTTGGGCTCGTGGTTGTACGCCGTGAACAGGCCGTCCCCCGCGACCGGCCGCAGGTTCGCTATGCCCAGTCCCACGTGCTTGGCGAACCGCGACTCGTCCGCGAGGTCGGCCGCGTGCCGGGCGCCCCACACGAACACGAACTCCTTGCCGAAGGCCTTCCGCCGGAAGACCGGACCCAGTTGGCGGGCGTACCGCAGCGAGTCCTGCAGGGGAGTGCGCCGGTTCACGCCCACCACGTCACCGAGCAGCGGGATCCGGTGCGGCGGATGCGGAATGCGGTCCAGCTCCGGCCAGCCCAGCTCGGCACTCCGGAACCCCTTGGGCAGCCCTTCCCGTATCGGCGCCTCCGTCATGACGCGATCTCCCTTGGTCCAGCGGCGGGTTCGCACGTGTTGTACGTGGGTTCAATAGCGCGGTTCAGTCTGGTCCCGTTGTTGAATCGGCGTCAAGTAAAGTGCGGGCATGGCCGCGAACCAGGGCGGGCGCACGCGTCGCCGGCTCAGCACCGAGGAGCGCCGGGAGCAGCTTCTCGCCGTCGGAGCGCGGCTGTTCTCGGAGAGTCCGTACGACGACGTGTGGATCGAGCAGGTCGCCGAGATCGCCGGGGTGTCGCGCGGGCTGCTGTACCACTACTTTCCGACCAAGCGGGACTTCTTCGCGGCGGTCGTCGAGCGCGAGAGCGAGCGGATGCTGCGCATGACGGCGGCGGTGCCCGGCGTCCCGGTGCGCGAGCAGCTCGCGGGCGGCCTCGACGCGTTCCTGGAGTACGTCCAGGCCCACGCCCACGGCTACCGCGCCTTCCATCGCGCCGACGCGGCCGGGGACCAGGCGGTGCGGCGGGTCTACCAGCGGGCCCTGGCCGCGCAGGAGCGGCAGATCCTCGCGGCGCTCGCCGAGGATCCCGAGTTCGGCCCGGCCTGTGAAGGGCGGCCGGAGGCGCGGCTCGCCGTGCGCGGGTGGCTGGCGTTCACCACCTCCGTCTGTCTGGAGTGGCTGCGCGGGAGGGAGTTGAGCCGGGATCAGGTGCGCGAGCTGTGCGCTCGTGCCCTGCTGGGCGTCCTCACTCCCTGAAAGGCCTCGTAAAGATCACGTGACGTGGTTGGCTCACGCCCCGATCTTCGGTAGGTTAGGCAAGGCTTACCTAAGGAGGTCTGGGATGGGTGACGACAGCCACAGCTGGACGGCGGCCCCTGCCGCGGCGGAGCGGGCGCGCTCGGTGCTCGCCGCCGCGTGGTCCTGCTCGGTGACCGCGGAGGGCACGCGGGAGGAGCTGGTCGGCGCGCACACGGTGACCGAGGACGGCCGGGTGCTGGTGGACGTGCCCGGGGACAGTGCCCTGCTCGCGACCGCGATCTGCGCGCCCCGCGGAGAGCCGTCCGCGGTGCTGGAGTTCGCCGACGTGGCCCCCGTCCCCGTGCGCGACCGGATCCGCGCCCGGCTGTGGCTCGCGGGCTGGTTCGCCGTCGTGGAGGACCGGCTGGCCTTCCGGCCCACGCGCGTGGTGCTGCGGCAGCCGTCCGGGGCCGTGGTCGTCGACCTCGACGACTTCGCCGCCGCGACGCCCGACCCGCTCACCACGGCCGAGGCCCGGCTGCTGACGCACCTCGCCGACTGCCACGCGGACGCGGTCGAGCGGCTCACCCGGCTCGTCGACTCCGACAGCCTGCACGGCGCGGTCTGCGTCCAGCCCCTCGCCGTCGACCGGCATGGACTGACGCTGCGTATCGAACGCGCCCGCGCCCACGGCGACGTACGGCTGGCGTTCCACGCACCCGCCGACGACGTCGCGCAGCTCACCGAGCGCATGCACGTCCTGCTCAGCCAGGCGACCGCCGCGTCCTGCCCGCGGGCCCTACAGTGGCAGCGCACAGACGGCGACCGGTGACGGAAACGGTTCACCGGTGCGCCGCAGCGCGCCGCTCGTCTCGTCCACGCCGAAGACGGTGACCGTGCCGGACTTCTGGTTCGCCGCGAACAGCAGCGTGCCCTCCGGTGAGAAGGCGATCTGGCGCGGGAAGTCCCCGCCCACCGGCACGGTGTCCAGCAGCCTGAGCCGGGCACCGTCCGCCTCGACGGCGTAGCGCGTGAGGCTGTTGTGGCCGCGGTTGGCGAGAAAGGCGTACCGGCCGTTCGCGGTCACCAGGATCTGCGCCGGGTAGTTGGTGCCCGAACCGGTGCCCGTGGCCTGTGCCTCGCCGACCGTGACGCGGCCGGAGGCGGGGTCGTACGCGCAGACCGCAACCGTGTTGTCGACCTCGTTGGCGAGGTAGGCGTACCGGCCGCCGGGGTGGAAGGTCAGGTGGCGCGGACCGGCGCCCGGCCGGGTCTGCGCCTGCGCGACCTCGGTGAGCGTGCCGGACTTCTCGTCGAGCCGGTAGGTGTAGACGGTGTCCGTACCCAGGTCCACGGCGAGGACGTGCCCGCCGTCGGGGCTGGTGAAGATCTGGTGGGCGTGCGGACCCTCCTGACCCGGCCCGGGCGCCGGACGGGAGTGCCGGACGAGATCGGTCCGCTCGCCGAGGGCGCCCGCGGCGTCGATCGGATGCACCGCCACACTGCCCGAGCCGTAGTCCGCGCTGAGCAGCCAGCGCCCTCCCGGATGCACGGACAGATGGCAGGGGCCCGCACCGCCGGTGCTCCGGCTGCCCAGGATCTTCCGGTCGGACAGCCGGACGGCCGTCACGGCGCCGTCATCGCGCTCGTTCACCGCGTACAGCGTGCGGCGGTCCGGGTGGATCGCGAGGTACGACGGGTTGCCGACGCCGGTGAGCGTGCCCGTGCCGGTGATCCGGCCTGTCGCCGCGTCGTACGTGGCCAGGCCGATGCCCTTGCCGCCGCCCTCGACGGAGGTGTACGTGCCGAGGTAGAGGGGGCGCGGGCCGGACGGGCGCCGGGCCTCGCGGGTCGGGCTCACGCTCGCCCCGGGGCCCGTGGGACTCGTCGGTGTCGCCGGCGCGGGCGCGTCGTCACAGGCGGGCAGCGCCGCCGCGGCGGCCCCCGACGCCAGTGCGCCGACGAACCGGCGCCTGCTCCAGCCACCACTGCCCATGTCGCCCCTCAGGTCGTCACTCGTCCCCGTCGCGACAGCCACCTTGGCGTGGATCACCCATCGGGTGCAACAACGGCACCGAGCGTTGCGCGCGGCGCAACCGACTCCAGGCGGTCGCTCACCGATAACGCCCGCCGACCCCGGTACGGTTCCGCCACATCTGCTCCTGAACGCCCAGGCGCTCACGCAGCCGCGTCAGGCGCGGCATCCGTGCGCGCTGCTCCCGGGACACACGGTCCAGTTCCTCGAACAGGCGCCGGGTGCGGTGCTCGGTGTCGAGCTCGTCGAGGATCCGGTTGACCTCCGTCAGGACGGCGCCGAGCAACTGCCAGTGCCGCGTTTCGCGCTCTGCCTCCTCGCGCAGCAGCAGGGCCAGCTTGTCCCGGGTGCCCGCCGCGGTGCGCAGCTCCGCGGCGAGACGTTCCTCCGCCGACTCGGCGCTCGCACTGAGATGGGTGGTCACCAGCACCGCGAAACTCACCACGGCGTCGGCGATCTCGGACAGCAGCTGCTCCAGCGCGGCGGCAGTCTCGGCCTCGAACCGCGGCTCCGGCTCGCGCTCCTTCGCGAGGTCGGTCAAGGAGCGCGCGAGCACGCGCAGGACGACCGTGCAGATCTCCAGTGTGTCCAGGCCGGTGCGCAGCACCACCCGGTGCAGCAGGCCCTCCCGCACGCGCGGGTTGAGCCGCAGGCTGTCCTCCGCCTGCTGGAGCGCCGCGTCCACCTCGACGATGTCGTGGTCCAGACGCCGTGCCTCGTGCAGCCGCTCCGCCGCGAGATCCGCGGGTGTACGGCCGGCGGCCTCCTCGCCCATGCGCAGCATCAGCTGCCGCAGCCGGCGCGCCAGACCCTCGATCGACTCGCCCGCCTCCTCCACCCACACCGGCGGAGCCAGCAGCAGATTGCAGCCGAGCCCGACGACCGCGCCGATCAGCGTCTCCACCACCCGGGCCCAGGCGGTGTCCCCGACGGTGGTGACCCCGAGCACCAGCATCGCGCTGATCGCGACCTCGGGTACGTACTCCTCCACCCGGACCAGCCGTCCCACGACCAGCGAGGCCACCAGGAGCAGCGCCAGGCTCCACCAGGTCAGGCCCACCAGCAGGCTGAACGCGATGGCGACGAGAACGCCGGTCACCACGGCGTTCACCCGCCGGAAGCCGTTGGTGAGCGTGGCGTACAGGGTCACCTGGACGACCAGCAGTGCCGTAAGGGGAGCGGTGAGGGGTGCCGCCTCGGGGCTCAGCCGAAGTGCGATGACGTAGGCGATCGTCGCCGCGGTCGCGGACCGCAGCGTCTGGACGACCACGGGGTCCCGGCGCTTGTGCACGATCCGCCTGGCGTGCGCCGTCCACTCACGTACCTCTCGCATCCTCGGGCTGTTCCCCTTCCTCTGGCGTATCGAACGCATCCATGAAGGACGTTAATGCCGGGGGAAAACACGGGCGACCGAGGGCCTCAGGCGTACACCTTGTCGAGGAAGGCGGTCAGATGGCCCATGGTCCGCTCGATCTGCTGCTCAAGGGTGAGGCTCTCCTCGAAGCGGGCCCCGCTCTCCGGCACCTTCTTCCCGCGCAGGTACAGCGAGCAGGCGAGGTCGGTGCACATGTACGCCCCGACGGAGTTCCCCTCGCGCCCGGCCGCTCCCGTCTTCCGCGCGGTCATCAGCGACACACCGCCCCGTGGGTGGGTCGTCAGGCACAGCGAACACATGCTGCGGTGCAGAAAGCCCCGCTGCGCCGCCTGGAACCGCATCGCCACTCCGACGAGCCGCCCCTCGCGCTCGGCGGCCAGATAACTCCGGTCGGGCGCCCCCGGATCCCGCCACCCGAGAAAGTCGAGATCGTCCCAGGGCCGCTCGGCGAGGTCCCGGGGGACGGACAGACGCTTGGCTTCTCCCTTGGAGCAGTTGATAAACGAGTTGCGGATGTCCTGTTCGGTGAGTGATCTCATGGGAGGGCTCCTGGTCGTCGTCGGCGAAACCTAGGGGGCCTAGGTTTCGGGGTCAGGTTAGAAGCACCGACGAGGGGGGATCCAGTGGATTTTCCGGAGGACGCGTCCGCGCGGGCACGGGCGGCGTTGCGCCATGTGGCGGACGGATCGTCGGGGCCCGCCGTCGATCCCAAGGTGCGGATCACGCTGAACTTCCACCCGGACCGGCCGGCGGGCGACGTGCCCGTCCTCGTGGCGCTTTCCCGGGACGGCGCCTACCACTCGCAGTTCGTCACCGGCACCAGCAACGGCGGCCTCACGGCCCGCCCCGGCGGCGACCGGTGGCGCTGGGAGAGCCGGATCTTCGGCGGGGCTTACGACGAAGCGACCGCACACGAACGGCCCGTGTACGGCGCCCTGAACTTCCGCCGGCAAGTGGTCGGCGCGGCGCCGCGCTTCGGCTCCTCGCACTTCCGGCTGCGCGCCGGCGTCCTGACCCGGGCCACGTTCTGCTACCCCGACAGCGCCGCCGAGCCGGCCGACTTCGGCGTGGCGGCCGGGATGTCGCTCATCGCGCTGGCCGAGGCGGACGAACAGGACGCCCTCGACGACTACATCGAGGCACATGTGCACGGAGGCGTCGCTCTCGCCCGGGACGTGGAGGCGCTGGTGCTGGATGCCTGCTACCGCGGCACACCGGTCGAGGCCGCGGCCCGGCGCCTGCCCTGCCCCGTGGAGTGGCACCCCGGCTACCGGCTCACCGTGGCCGGATTAAGGCGCCACGCGGACTACCGCGGCCGGGAGTACGTGGAACTGGGCGCGCGGATCGCCCGGGACGGCCTCGTCGACCCGCGTGTCATCGGCGACGCCGCCCGGACGGGGCGATACGAACTGCAGGACCTGAAGATGGTGTGGCACACCCTCGCCCGCTTCGGCGCGCCGGAGGGAGCGGGCACGGCCTACTCGGCGGCCGGGGCCTCAGGCGGCCAGACCCCCGGGGTGAGCACGCCCAGCGTGTAGGCGCGGGCCACCAGTTGGGTGCGGTTGGTGGCGTGCCAGCGGGAGGACAGGCGGCGCAGGTGGTAGGTGACGCCGTCGGTGGTGAGGCCGGTTTCGCGGGCTGCCCGGGCCGTCGTGGCACCGGCGGCCAGCAGGGCCAGGATGCGGGCCTCGATGGGGGTGACCCGGGCCTGTTCGGCGGGCGGGGCGGGGGAGGGGGCGCGTTCGCCGTCCACGCGCAGCATCACCAGCAGCGCCGGCGTGTCCTGCACCGTGTCGCTCACCGGGTCCGCCGTCAGCTCCCCGTACCGCTCCGCGCCGCCGGGGGCCCGCCAGCGCACCGAGACCTGGTAGCGCGAGCGGTGTCGCAGTCGCAGGGCCTGGGCGATGCGCTCCACCTGCGTGGCCTCCCGCGGGCTGAACAGGTCCAGCACGTCACGGCCGCGCAGCCGCCCCGGCGTCGTACCGCACTCCGCGGCCATCGCCGGATTGGCGAGCAGCACCGCGCCGTACACGTCGCACACCGCGACCGGCATCGCCACCCGGTCGAAGAGGAGCAGGGCGCGATTGCGCCATGTCACGGCTTCCTGCCGAGCCTGGTCCACGAGCATCTCCTGCCACGCCGGGCCGCCCGCGCGCAAGGGCGACGCGTCTGCATGTACTACACAAACATGTAGGGCCGCGGCGCCGTCCGCCGGGTCCCGTGGATCACGCTGGATCGCAGTACTTCCGTACCGCGAAAGGCAGTTGTCGCGTCATGCGCCCCACCGCACAGTCCCCCCGGCCCGCAGAGGTCCTCCCCGTCGCCGACATCTCCGGCACCGGACCCGGCGACGCGCCCGTCCAGCAGGCCATGGACCTGATGCGCGAGCACGGGCCGGTGTTCGTGCGGCGGCTGTACGGACGCGACACCCTGTTCGTGGGCGACCTGGACCTCGTGGCCGAGCTCTCGGACGAGCAGCGGTTCGCCAAGCACATCGGGCCCGGTCTGGAGAACGTCCGCGAGTTCGCCGCCGACGGACTGTTCACCGCGTACAACGACGAGCCCAACTGGGCCAAGGCGCACGACATCCTCATGCCCGCCTTCGCGCTGGGCTCCATGCGGACCTACCACCCCGTGATGCTGAAGGTGGCCCGCAGGCTCATCGCGTCCTGGGACCGCGACGCCCGCGCCGGGCAGCCCGTCGACGTGCCCGGCGACATGACCCGCATGACGCTCGACACCATCGGACTCTCCGGCTTCGGCTACGACTTCGGCTCCTTCGAGAGGGCCGAACCGCACCCCTTCGTCGAGTCGATGGTCCGCTGCCTGGAGTGGAGCATGACCCGCCTCGCGCGCGTCCCGGGCCAGGACTACTCGGCGCAGGACGCGGCCTTCCAGGACGACTCCGCCTATCTCGCCCGGGTCGTCGACGACGTCATCGCCGCCCGCACCGGCACCGACCAGAGCCAGGCCGACGACCTGCTCGGCCTCATGCTCACCGCCGAGCACCCCGCCGACGGCAGCACGCTCGACGCCGCCAACATCCGCAACCAGGTCATCACCTTCCTGATCGCCGGCCACGAGACCACCTCCGGCGCCATGTCCTTCGCCCTGTACTACCTCGCCAAGCACCCGACCGCGCTCCAGCTGGTGCAGCGCGAGGTCGACGAGCTGTGGGGCGACCAGACCGACCCCGAACCGGCGTACGACGAGATCGGCCGGCTCACCTACACCCGCCAGGTCCTCAACGAGGCGCTCCGGCTGTGGCCCACGGCCGCCGTCTTCGCCCGGGAGGCCCGCGAGGACACCCTGCTCGGCGGCCGCATCCCGCTGCGCGCCGGGCAGTCCGCCCTGGTGCTCACGCCGATGCTGCACCGGCAGCCCGTCTGGGGTGACAACCCCGAGCTGTTCGACCCCTCCCGCTTCACGGCCGAGGCCGAGGCGGAGCGCCCGGTGCACGCCTTCAAGCCGTTCGGCACCGGTGAGCGCGCCTGCATCGGACGGCAGTTCGCCCTGCACGAGGCGACCATGCTGCTGGCCATGCTCGTCCACCGCTACCGGCTGCGCGACCACGCCGACTACCGGCTCACGGTCAAGGAGACCCTCACCCTCAAGCCCGAGGGCTTCACCCTCACGCTCACCCCGCGCACGTCCGCCGACCGGGTCCACACGCCGCTGCCCGGCGCCGCCCCGGTCCAGGACTCCCGGTCGGCCGAACCGCAGGGCCTCCCCGCCCGCGTCCGCCCCGGCACCGCCGCCCTGTTCCTGCACGGCAGCAACTACGGCACCTGCCGCGACTTCGCCGCCCGGCTCGCCGACGAGGCCGCCGCCGTCGGCTGCGAGACCCAGGTGGCGCCCTTGGACGCCTACGCCGGCGGCCTGCCCACCGACCGGCCCGTGATCATCACGGCCGCCTCCTACAACGGCCGCCCCACCGACGACGCCACCGCCTTCGCCGCCTGGCTGGAGCAGACCCACGACCTGTCCGGCGTGACGTACACCGTCCTCGGCGTCGGCGACCGCAACTGGGCCGCCACCTACCAGCACGTCCCCACCCGGATCGACGAACGGCTCGCGGAGTCCGGCGCCACCCGGCTCCTCGACCGCGCCGCCGCCGACGCCTCCGGCGACCTCACCGGCACGGTCCGGGAGTTCACGGCGGCCCTGTGCGTCGCCCTGCTGGAGCGGTACGGCGACCCGGACGCCACGACCCCCGACCCCGAGCCCACCGCCGCCTACGAGGTCCGCGCCCTGACCGGCGGCCCGCTGGACGCCCTCGCCGAACGGCACGAGCTCGTCCCCATGCGGGTCACCGAGGCGTACGACCTCACGGCGCCCGGCTACGCGCGCCGCAAGCGGTTCGTCCGCGTCGCACTGCCGGACGGCGTCACCTACCGCACGGCCGACCACCTCACCGTGCTGCCCGCCAACCACCCGGACCTCGTCACCCGCGCCGCCGCCGCGCTCGGCGTCGACCTCGACACCGTCCTGGACATCCGCCCCACCCGCCCGCGCCGCGACTCGATCGCCGTCGACCGCCCCGTGACGGTACGGCAACTCCTCACCCACCACGTGGAGTTGCAGGAGCGCCCGAGCGCCGGTCAGCTGGCCGCGCTCGCCGCCGCCAACCCCTGCCCGCCGGAGCGCCTGGCCCTGGCCGCCCTCACCGACGACCCCCGCACCCTCGTGGAGATCATCGAGGACCACCCGGCCCTGCGCGGTGCCCTGGACTGGCCGCAGCTCCTCGACCTCCTCACCCCGCTGCGACCCCGCCACTACTCCGTCTCCTCCTCGCCCGCCGTCGACCCCGGCCACGTGGACCTGATGGTGTCGCTGCTGGAGGCACCAGCACGTTCCGGCAAGGGCGTCTACCAGGGCACCGGATCCGGCTACCTGGCGACCGTCGAGCCCGGAGACACGGTGTACGCGCGCGTGCAGCCGTGCCGGGAGGCCTTCCGTATCGACGCCACCGGCGGATCAGCGCCGGTCGTCATGATCGCGGCGGGCACCGGCCTCGCCCCGTTCCGCGGCGCGATCGCCGACCGCGCGGCCGCCCTCGCGGCAGGAGCCGAACTCACCCCGGCCGTCTGCTACTTCGGCTGCGACGCGCCCGAAGCCGACTTCCTGCACGCCGACGAACTGCGCGCCGCCGAGACCGCCGGAGCCGTCTCGCTGCGCCCCGCCTTCAGCGAGGCCCCCGAGGGCGAGGTGCGGTTCGTGCAGCACCGCATCGCCGCCGAGGCAGAGGAGGTCTGGGCCCTGCTGGCCGCCGGAGCACGGGTGTACGTCTGCGGCGACGGTTCGCGGATGGCGCCCGGGGTGCGGGAGGCGTTCCGTACCCTGTACCGGAAGCACACGCCGGGCGCCGACGAGACGGCCGCCGAGCAGTGGCTCGACGGGCTGGTCGCGCAGGGGCGTTACGTCGAGGACGTGTACGCGGCCGGCTGACCGAAGGCGAAGGGGAGGGGTGGGCGCACGGTGGTGGACTCCTGGGAACGGGCCCGGCACATCCTGGAGGCGACGGGTCTGGAGCCCGGCCGCCTCGCCCACCTCGCCCCGCTGGCCGGCGGCACGTACAACACCGTCGAGGAACTCCGCCTCACCGACGGCACCCGCTACGTGCTGAAGATCCCGCCCGCGGCGGCCACCCCCGGCCTCCGGCACGAGCGCCGGCTCCTCGTCTCGGAGGCCGAGTTCTACCGCTCGGCCGCCCGCGCCGGGGTCCCCGCACCGGGGCTGGTGTCCATGGGCGACGACTTCCTGCTGATGACGGCCTGCCCGGGCGATACCTGGGACGACGGCTCGCTCTCCGACGTGGAACAGACCGCACTGCGCACGGAGCTGGGACGCCTGACGGCCCGGCTGCACCGCGTGACGGGCCACGCCTTCGGCTATCCCTCCGGCGCCCTCGGCCCGCTCGCCCCCGACTGGCGGACCGCGTTCACGACGATGTTCGACGCCGTCCTCGACGACGCCCGGCGCTACGGAGCGTGGCTGCCCCGCCCCGTCGACTCGGTGGCCCGTACCGCCCGGTCCGCGTACGGCGCCCTCGACGAGGTCACCGTCCCGTGTCTCGTGCACTTCGACCTGTGGCGGGGCAACATCCTGGTCGACCGCTCGGCCGGCGACGCCCGCATCGGCGGCCTCATCGACGGGGAGCGCATGTTCTGGGGCGACCCCCTGGCCGACTTCGTCTCCCTGGCGCTGCTGGGCGACATCAAGCAGGACGAGGCGTTCCTGGCGGGCTACCGGGAGGCCGGCGGCCGGGCCCGCTTCGACGCCCCGGCCCGCCTCCGACTGGCCCTCTACCGCGCCTACCTGTACCTGATCATGCTCACCGAGACGATTCCGCGCGCGGTCGGAGAGGAACAGGAGCGCTGGGTGCAGGACAGGGTCGCTCCGGAACTTGTCGCGGCCCTGGACGAGATCGAGGAAACTCTTCGGGCGGCGCCGCGCTGAGGTTTCTCAGGTCACGGCGGGGTACTCGCGTGGCGCCCGGACCAGCGAAGGGAGCACGCCGTGACCGACCACCGCCTCGAAGGACCCGGCGAGAACGGTGACCCCGTACCGCGGGACATGCCGGACCAGCAGGCCGACGCCGGCGAGGACCCGTGGGAGGTCGCCCCGCGCTTCACGGGCACCGGCAAGGACCGGAAGAAGGACGACGAAGACGAGGCCGAGGGCCATGAGCCCGCCCGCGACGTCCCCGACACGGACGAAGCGGGGACGGGACGGCAGGGAGTACCGCGCTCGGGAACCGTCCACCCCGAGCATCCGGAGCCGGACGAGTCCTCCGCCTGAGCGCCGTTCAGCGCTCAGGCGGCGTGAGCGCCGATGGCCGCAGCTGACCGTGGGGGCCGGCTGCGGCCATCGGTCGTCTTGGCAGGGTCGCGCGGGCCGAGCGGTCAGCCGACCTTGCGCCCCCGCATCGGTTCCGTCCGTGCGCCCCCGCCCTGCTGAAGGCCCTCGAAGAACTCCTGCAGCACCTCCGTCGCCGTACGCTCCGGCCGCCAGCCGAGTTCCGCACGCGCACGCGTGCAGTCCATCAGCGGCAGCCGCAGCACCGCGTCGAACAGGTGCGGGGAGGCGGGCAGCAGGTGCAGGCCCCAGGCGGCGGCGATCGCCGAACGGGCCGCGGTGCGCGGCAGCCGTACCGGGCGCGCCCCGAGCATCTCGCCCAGCACCTGCGCGTCGACCGGCTGCTCGGCCGCCAGGTTGAAGGCGCCCCGGACGTCGGAGTGCACGGCCAGCCGGTACGCGTTCGCCGCGTCGTCCGTGTGCAGCGCCTGCACCCGCAGCCCCGGGATGTCGGGCAGGAAGGGCAGCAGCTCCGGGCGGGCCAGCGGGCCGGGCAGGAACCGCCCGCCGAAGATCCGGCGCTGCTCGCTCGCGGACTCCCACTTGAAGAGGAAGGCGGGCCGCATCCGCACCACCCGCGTCTCGGGGTGATCGCGCTCGAACGTGTCCAGCGCGCGCTCCAGATAGGCCTTCTCACGGCAGTAGGCGGCGTCCGGCCAGCCGTGCGTCGGCCACGACTCGTCCACCGCCCGGTCCTTCGGGCCCGGCGAGTACGCGCCGACCGACGAGGCGTGCACCAGCGCCGGCACCCCCGCGGCGGCCACCGCCTCGAACACTCGCATGCTACCGAGCACATTGGTGCGCCAGGTCGCCGCCGGGTCGTGCGTCGGCTGGAACGCCCAGGCCAGATGGACGACCGCGTCGGCGCCCCGGACGTGCTCGGCCACATCGGACTGCTCGGAGGCCAGGTCGACCGCCGACCACTCCGTCTTCGGCGGCGACCAATCGGGGATCCGCCGGGCCAGGCCCAGCACGGAGGCGACCTCCGGATCCTCCGAGAGGAGGCGCACCACGCTGGTGCCCACGTTGCCGGTGGCGCCCGTGACGACGATCCTCATGCCTGTTGCGCTGCTCACCATCCGCTCCTCTCGGCCGCGACCGTCCTCGGAGAATGACCGAGTACCCGGGTCGCGCGGATTGCACGTGGGCAGAGGAAAGCCCCGGCCGGACGGGGGAGTCCCACGGCCGGGGCGGCTCATGAGGTGGGCACGGATGGCGGTCGCCTCTCGGTGAAAGGCTCCACAGGGCTTCAGCCGAACGATCGTCCCTGTGGGCGGTGTGTGTCACCGCTCCCCGTGCTCCGGAAGGATCTCGGCCCACAGGTTCTCGGCCTGGAGCAGCAGCGTGCCGAGCACCGCCGCGTGCTCGGCTCCCAGCCCGGCGTGCTCCCGCAGCCTTTCCTGCAAGTACCCGTGCAGCTCCCGCATCCGCCCCTCCCTCTCGTCGCACCGGCGCGGGTCCACGCCGCCGTTGAGCAGACGGTCGGCCTCCGTGTCGCAGGCGTCCCCGATCAGGTCCAGCAGGTCCGCGTACGAGCGCAGGGCCCGCCCCTCGGGCGGTGCGGGCGTGCGGCTGTCGTCCACGGTCACCGCCAGCGCCCGGGTCAGGGCCGTGACGTGCCCGGTGACGCGGCCGAGGCGTTCGTCCTCGTCCGGCGGCGGCAGGGGCATGTGCGGTACGCGGTGCAGGGCGCGCAACGGGCCGTAGGTCAGGCGCAGGCTCTCCTGGCTCCAGTGGCGCGCCGAGCGCAACGCGTCCAGATGGTGGTCCAGCCGAGCCGAGGCGTTGAGCCAGCCGGCGGCGGTCTGCGCGTCCCAGTCGCCCTCGTGCAGGTCCGCGGCGACGGCGCGCAGAACGTCGCCCGATTCCCGGGCGAGGGTCGCCAGGTTCTCCCGGACGTCCCGCAGATGGATCGGCGGGAAGACGAGGGCGTTGACGGCGACGCCGATGACGGCGCCGAGCGCCGCCTGCCCCACCCGGTGCCCCACGCCGGACATGCTCACCGTGCCCGAGGTGAGGGTGAACAGGGCCGTGGTCGCCGCGTAGATGCCCTGGTCGCCGAAGCGAGGCCAGTTCGAGAGCAGCATCAGCACCGGGACGGACAGGGCGAGCGCGCCCGTCGTGTCGCCGGTGAGGGCCAGCGTCGCCGAGGCCAGCACGGTGCCGACGCAGACCGCCCCGAACTGCCGCGCGCCCTGCACCAGCGAGCTGTAGACGGTGGCCTGCACCAGCACCAGCGCCACCCACGGCGCCATCAGCGCCAGCGGGTCGCCCATCCAGACGCCACCCACCAGCCAGGCGATCACCGCCGCCGCGGCGGCCTTCAACGACTGGACGACCAGGTCCCGCTCCCGCCCGGGCCCCCGCCAGGCGGCCCGCACGGCCTCCACGGCCCCCCGCGCCTCCCGCCGCACGGCGTCCATCGGCCGCGTGCCACGGACCCCCTGCCCGAGATCACCCATACGCTCACGCAGCGCATCGGCGGCCGCCCGGCTGTCCATCGCCCTGCGGCCCCGGTCCGACGGCCTGCCGGCCGCCCTGCCGTGTTCCGTCTCCCGGGCTGCCCGGCTGCCGCTCGCCGCGTAGGGTCCTGTCTTCTGGGTTGCCCGGTCGCCCGTCGCCTTGTGGGGCTGGGCCTCCGGTGCCGTACGGCTGTCCGCAGCGTTGTCGTGTTCCGTCTGCGGGACCGCCGGGCTGTCCGTCGCTGTGTCGGGTTCTGTCTTTTGGGTTGCGCGGTCGCCCGTCGCCTTGTGGGGCTGGGCCTCCGGTGCCGTACGGCTGTCCGCAGCGTTGTCGTGTTCCGTCTGCGGGACCGCCGGGCTGTCCGTCGC